>CAZGQL010000047.1:25806-28873 GCA_964527905.1 uncultured Syntrophobacteraceae bacterium | reverse complement strand
CTGCCCGAGGCTGAGCTTTCTAGATTGCGGGCGCGGATCGAAAGCCATTACCGCGTCTTCGAAGCCATGGGCATCCCTTATCGCATCATCATCGCTCCCAACAAGCATACGCTCTACAGCGAGCATCTTCCCGACCAGGTCCGGCCCGGCAAAGGCCCCACACGGCTCCAGCAGTTTACCGACTTCCTGGCCCGACACCCCCTGCCCGCACCCATTGTGCTGGACCTGCGGGCGCCGCTCCTCGAGGCGAAGCAGCACGCCCCCGTCTACTGGAAGACGGATTCCCACTGGAACGCTTATGGCGCCTACATCGGATACCGCGCTATCTTGGAGGCGCTCGCGACCACCCTTCCCGACCTGGCTCCCCTGCCCCTCCGGGAGGACCGCATCGCCATCGTCCCCTCCCCGAGGGGCGGCGACCTCAGCCAGATGCTGCTCATGCAGGATCGGCTGCCGGAGCCCTTTGACGCCGTGGTGGAACTCGCCCCGAACCCCCGTCCCAAATCGGGAAAGACCCTGCTCCTGCGGCACGATTCCTTCGGCGACGGTCTCTACCCGTTCCTGAAGGCGCATTTCGAAACCCTGCACAACATCGCCCCGTTTGCGCCGTTCCCCTTCGAGGCCATCGCGGCCGAACGGCCCGTCGCGGTGGTGCACGTGTTCGCCGAGCGCTATCTCACGCAGGCCATCCACGATGACTTCTTCTACCAGGAACAGCCCCATTGACCGCGGCAGCCGAGCCGGCCGCCGCGACACGAGCGGACCCTCACCCAGCGGAGATCGAGCCCATGGAAATCAAGATGCCTATCAAGTTCCACGCTACCTACGCCGTCACCGTGCGCTGCGATGGAAAGGAAAAACGGGAGCGCTGCCAGAAGCTCACGGTGAGCGAGCTCCCTCCTCAGGACCCGGAGAGCGCTCCCGGCCGCGAAGCGGACTCCGAAAGGCCGACCCATCAGATCACGTTCTATGATTTCGGCTGCAAGCGCATCTTGGAGGGGAGCATCCGGGAAAACGATTCAGAGCGGCTCGTGCTCCGGGTCCAGGACAAGGAATACGAATTCAGCCTCTACAAGCCTTCACGCTGAGCGGCCCTTTACAGGCCGGTTTCCGCCCTTAGGTTGAAGTCTGGAGAGTTGGAGCGGTCCACGAAGTATAGCGCCACGCCGATGGCTGGCCGAATGGATGCACACCCGCTTGTCCCTGGTGGGAATCCAGAGGGGCTTCAATGCATGGATCCCCGATGGAAGCAGGCAGGGATAACGTCTGAGAAGCAGGGTCATCGTCATCGTGTGGCGCAGGTCGAAGCGGGGAGGAAGCCATGCGAAAGCGGGACCCGCCCGGACACCGAGCCGTGCTGCCTCTAACCTGCTCTTTCGGGTGGGCGGCGCTGTGGGCCCTCCTGGTCTGGACGGCGGCCCCCGGCCGCGCCGCTCCCGCCACGGGCACGCCGGAGGAATGCCGTGCCCTGGTCCTTAGGATGGAAGCCGCCTACGCCGCCGTCGGAGACTACCAGACGCGGCTCACCATCAGCGGTTTTGGGAGCGACCATGCCTTCCGGACCACCCACCGGGTCCGCTATGCCTTCAAGAAACCGGACCGGGTGCGCATCGATTTCGAATTCCCCCACGAGGGCATGACCATCGTCTACCCGGACGAGAAGGGCCGTGTCGCCCTGCGTCCGTGGCGCGGCCTGTCCTCGCTCGTCCTCCATCTGAAGCCCGAAAACCCCCTCGTCGAAATTTCCCCCGGCCAGCGGATCAACCAGACGGATCTCGGCATGCTCATCCAAAACATCTCCCTTAGCCTGGGCCGGCTCTACCTGGGCGACCTGAAGATGGAGGAGGACGGGGACCACCTGGTCCTTCGGGTGCTGTCGGAAAACCCCTTCGCCCGGGGGATTCGGACCCGCTTCACGTTCACCATCGACACACGCTTGTGGCTTCCCGTCGCCGTGGAGGAATCCACGGACTCGGGCGTGCTCAAACGCAGGGTGGTTTACGAGGACATGAGAATCAACACGGGGCTGACGGACGCGTTCTTCTGGCTGGGATGAGCTCTTTGCGCGACGGATTCCTTTCGCGCACCTCCCTCACGGCAGGCCCAACCCCCTCCGCCCGCAACCTTTGAGCCATCTTTAGAAGCGAGCTCCAGGCAACGTCGAAGACTCCCCCACGTTCCGTTCCATCCGCCCATCCGAATGGCTCCTGGCAAGCGCATCCAAAACCCTCGACTAGTGCGCCTCCAGACCCGCAATAAGACCCGCGCAGCACGGATAAGCGTCCGGACGGCATTCACTGGCAGCCGCATGCCCACACCGCTCATCCCGTTTCCAGCCCTCTCTGTTCAGCCCCCGGGAGAGGGTTGCGGCCAAGGAGCTGCCACATTCGTTTCTATCTCTGAGTTCAGTGTCTTCTTCCATAATCAGAATAATTGGCGTGTCGCCACCTGCACCATCTGGATCTGCACAAGATCGGACAGGAATGGGTGGGGGTCGTCGATGGTCGAAACAGGTGAGCCGGATTCTGACTGCTCGAACCCTTGACCGTGCAGCCTGGCCGCCCCCCCTGGGATCAGTCGCGTTTCTCAAGCTCGGCCAGGGCATCCCGCAAAACCCGCTCCCGCGCCGGCATCCTGGCGGGCCCTTTGTCGAGCAGGAGTTTTAAGCCCTGTTTCAGCCACCGTTTGCCGGCTTCCGTCTGCAGCCCATGTTCGTGAAGATCCTTGGGAAGGCGCCCCGCGGCGCAGCGTGAGAGCAGATGGAGCTTCTCGTCAGCCTCGAGCAGGGGCTGGCTCCCGATGAACTCGACGAGCAGGGGCCACTCCTCGGCGGTGGGCCCTCCCCACTGGCGGGTGAGGTCAAACAATTGATAACAGGCGATGGCGGCATCCCGATCTCCATCGGACTGAAAGTGCCGGCCGCTGTAGAGCCGCATGGCTTCCCGCCCCACCTGGCTCACGAAGGTCATGGTGAGCCAGCGGACCATGAAAAAATAACCCTCCCGGCTGATCTCCTTGCCCGCCCAGTAGAGCGGATTGCCAAGGTTCTTGAGGTTCATGGCCCATC
>CAZGQL010000047.1:19262-25776 GCA_964527905.1 uncultured Syntrophobacteraceae bacterium | reverse complement strand
ATCGTGCCATGCGATACAGGTGCGGATTGCGCTTAAGTAGCTGCAAAACCGGGTTTTCATTGATCTTCCGATACACCTGATAGTAGCGCTGGTAGTCGCTGAGCCGACGCATCCCGAGGAATCGAAACGGCATCACGGACGCCACGCGGTGCAGACGGGACGCCACACGGCGGATGAGCTGGAGCAGCTCGAGAAGGGATGCCTCGTATTGGGGAATGGCTGCGTCGGCGTGGTAGACCTCGGCCACCGCCCGGACGACCTGGAACCCGCGATCCGTCAGGGCTTCGATACTGAGCTCAAGTCGAGCCTCGGGAAGGTCCCACACCTCGCGCCGGAACGCCTTGATGCGCTCGAGGGCCTGCTCGTCGAGGGGCCCGAGAGGAGGCAGCGTGTCGAGTTCTGTTTCCTTGGCGAGCTCCGCTTCGACAAGCCGCTTCCATCGCCGCCTCCAGATCTGGCGCGCCAGCAGGATCGAGCTGAAGGTGACGAGGGAGAGCAGAAGAAGGATGGCGCTGATCTTGTGCCGATCCAGCAAGCTGAGAAGGACTTCACTGGTCATGGCGGGATATCTTCAGGAAAGCCGCCTCAGAAGGGCGCCTCCTCGGTCTCGTTCCCCCCGGCTTCCATGGCGTCCTCGTCGGGACCCTTGGCGATCCATTCCTTCAGCCGAGGCAGGAGGTCGGCTTCCCATTCCGTACTCAACCGTGCCTCCAGGTATCGCTTGTAGAGGGCATTTAGGATGGAAGTCACCTCTTCCAAGAAAAACATCTTCTCCAGGAAGCGGCCGTCCGGATCGTCCTCCTCGGACCCCGCAAGTTGTTTCGGCGTTTTCAGACCCTTGAAGGCGAACAGGAGGCTGTCGAGGGTGACCAGATAGTCATTTTCACCCGCCTTGAGCGCAATCTGGATCTCATCGACCATCTTACCCTGTCGGAGGGCCGTGCGCGCCTCGTGCAGCGCATACGCGCGCGTTGTGCAGACCACCTTTTCCTTCCCTTCATTCGGGAGCCTGAGGACCATCCGTTCCCCGAGGGCCACTTCAACGCCCTTGTCCTGGGCAAAGGAGAGGTAGGGTTCGGGGCTTTCCGCGAAAAACCAAAGCCATGTCAGGAATTCGTGTCCTAAGAAACGCCCTTCCTCCTGGGCATGAACGGACTGGACATTCACCATGGAGCTCAGTGCGTCCTTCCTGCGATCGTCGAGGGATACGGCGTTCAAGGCCCAGTGCACGTGATAGAGCGGCACGGGGTAAATCTGGAAATGCCGTTCAAAATGCTCGAGGAACGACTCGATGAGCTTGGCGCTGGTTGTCCCGAGCAAGAGCGTTTGTTCGCCCGGCTTCCAGACGACCTCCACCGCCGTCGGCTGTGGAAACGCTCGGCTCAGGAGCCACCGGTCGGTCGTCTCCTGAATGTCGAGCTTTTCCTGGCGGCTCGGCCATTTCCCATCGTGCTCGGCCCGGTACTTGTCCAGGGCCTGCCGCAGGTAGAGCTTTCGGATGAGCGGCGGCACCTTGCGCTGGTCCAGCCGATAGTGGAACGCCAAATAGTCGGCCTTGTGGTAGGATCCGTGATCAAATCGAGCTTCGAAAAAATCCTCCCAGACCGAGAAACCGCCCGAGTCCTCCTGATCTCCCTCGACTTCCCGGAAGCTGCCGGCCTTCAACCGCTCGTCCACATAAGCCCAAAAATCTTCAGTGACCGGATCGGGCACAAAAAATCGCACGAATGACGCCGTCGAGGCTGACAATCCCATGACTGCGGTTCCTTGGCTGCGGGTTTTCCTTTTGACCCCGAATTGGGGCTTGCTACTCGGGCAGGAGTCCCTTGGCTTTCATTTTTCGCCGTTTCTCACGGCGCTTGCGGCGGCGGTCCAGTTCCTTGCGTCGTTCGACCTTCTTGTGTTTTGCCATGCTCCCTCCTTCACCTCGGAAGAGCCCTTCCGGACTGCTTCCATCCGGGTTCATCCCACAGACGACGCCGTATCCATCCTTCTCAACGGATCCGAAGCCGTCGCACACCCAGCGTGCACAAACAACAAAGCCGGTGTCACCGGCTCGCTTCTCATTGGGCTCGCTCCCAATCTGGGCCCCACACCCTTCCGGCGTGGCGCCGCCCCATCGTCTAATGAAAACCGTCCTCGGAGTCAACCGAAAAGCACGTGGGCGGAGAAGGTTCCTGGTCCCTGCAGCGCGCTCCGCATTCGCTTCACGGCCGGCCCCCTTGAATGATCTCCTCAAGGGGGTGTCGGAGGCATTCCCCGGCGCAGTCCTCTTGACGGAACCCTGCGTTGGGGGAGATTAAAACTTAACGGTTTTCACGATCATTTCATATTCGTGGATTTCCTCCTCGCTCAGCTCACGCCGAAGCAGCTTTCTGCTGACCAGAATGGGGCACTTCTGGTGAAGGGCGAGCGCCACGGCGTCAGAGGGGCGGCTGTCGAAAACCTCCTCCTGACCGTTCACCGTCGCGACCACACGGGCGTAATAGGTGTTGTCGTGCATGCCGTGGATTTCGATCCGCTCAAAGGTGACTCCCGTCTTCCCGAGGACCGATAGATACAGATCGTGCGTGAGGGGACGTTTCGGGTCGACCAGCCCCTTTTCCTTGGCTATGGCGGTGATTTCCGCATCCCCGACGAACATGAGAAAATAATTGGAGTCGTTTTCGGATTCCTTCAGAATCACCATGTTTCCTTGGACCCTGTCGGTCTTGACATACACTTCCCGCGCAGTGATGAACTCATCCGCTTCCATGGGGCTCCTCCTCTCGTCGCCGGATTTGCGCATAATATAGCACCCATCATAACGTTTTCAACAGAGGAAGACGAAGCCACGACCGAACCGGCCCGGAAACGACGGCGGAACGCTTGGGATTCCTTTGCTATATGGGCGTTCTCAAACAGAGTCCTGTGTACCGGCCTTCTCCGAGCTGTCAAGGCCGCTGCGCCGGGAGGCGTTGCGGTTGACTTCACGTATCCCATGTGCTAAGAGACGGCGAAACTTGAGACCGAACAGCCGCATTTGGCTAAGGATTTCGTTGATCTTCGCAGGGAAGACTTCCGTCTTGGATCAGGAGTTCATCGTTTCCAACAAGCTCGGTATCCACGCTCGCGTAGCGGCACAAATCGTACAGGTCGCCAATCAGTTCCGGTCGGAAGTCTGGATCTCCAGGAGCGGCGGCAAGGTCAACTGCAAGAGCATCCTGGATCTGCTGACGCTCGCATGCCCTCACGGCAGTAAGATCCTGGTCACGGCCTGCGGTCCGGATGCCTCCGAGGCGTTGGAGGCGCTGGCCGTCCTGTTCCAAAACAAGTTCGGAGAGCCCTGAGCGTCCCGGCGTCGTGTCCCACGACCCTTAGCGTCGGGCACCCCTTCCGCGTGTATTCCGACCCCCTGACCGACGCGTCCCATCAGGTCTTGCCTCACCGGTCTCGATGACGTATTGTATGGGCTTTGTCGTCCTGCGACCTGGTTCCGGTCGCGAGCGTTGCCTCATCCGTTGACCACAGGCTTCACGGAATGAATCACGATTCTCGCAAGGTGTACGGCATAGCGGTCTCCCCCGGGATCGCCATAGGGAAAGCCCATGTTCTGGAGCGCGGGCAGATCCAGGTGCCCCGATATGGGCTCGAGAGCGAGCAGGCGGTCGAGCGTGAGTGCGAGCGTTTTGAGCGGGCGGTCGAGAAGGCTGAAGCCGATCTGCGCGAGATCAAGAACCGGATCCACCCGGAATTTCGAGAGCATGCCCAGATCCTCGAAGCGCACCTCATGATGCTCCGGGATCGACTCCTCTACGACGAGACCCTCGCCCTCATCCGTAAGGAACGCTTCAACGCTCAATGGGCACTGTCCCGTTCTTTGAAGAAGGCCCACGAAATCTTCGAGTCCCTGACGGACGAATACATTCGGGCCCGTGTCGCGGACATCCACGCGGTCGGCGAACGGGTGTTGCGAAACCTCGCGGGGGAGAGCAACGACGTCTTCAACGACATCCGCGAGCGGGTGATCATCGTGGCGCATGATCTCTCGCCTGCCGACACCGCTCAATTGCAGCTCGAGCGCACCCTCGGGCTGGTGACCGATATGGGCGGCCGAACGTCGCACACATCCATCCTCGCCCGGTCCTTGAACATCCCGGCCGTCGTCGGAACCGAGCGGGCCACTCAGGTGGTTCCGGCCGGCAAGGTCATCATCGTTGACGGCATCAGCGGATGCATCATCACCAATCCAACCGACCGGGAAATCGCCACGTATTACGAACGTCAGGAAGAGCTCGACCGCTATCGGGTGGAGATCGCCAAGAGGTCCCACCTGCCTGCCGAGACGCGGGACGGGTTCCAGGTGGGAGTTGAGGCAAACATCGAGCTCATCGAGGAGGTGGTGGCCGCGAAGGACAATGGAGCCGAGGGCATCGGACTCTATCGGACGGAGTTCTTTTTCATGAACCGCAAGGAGCTTCCCGACGAAGAGACGCTTTACTACACCTACCGGGAATTGGCCGAGCTCATGGCTCCCCAGCGCGTGACGATGCGAACGCTGGATCTGGGGGCCGAAAAGGTCGCCGCCTGGTTTCCGCGTCTCCAGGAAGCCAACCCTGCTCTCGGGATGCGATCCATTCGCCTGTGCCTGTACCATCGGGACCTGTTCAAGACCCAGCTGCGGGCGATTCTGCGCGCCAGCGCGGCGGCCAGGAACCTGAGGCTGATGTTCCCCCTGGTTTCCGGGGTCGGTGAACTGCTGGAGGCCAAAAAGGTGCTCAAGGACGTTCAGGAGGAGCTCACCCTCCAGCGCATCCCCTTCGACGAGGACATGCCCCTCGGGGTCATGATCGAAGTGCCCTCGGCCGCCGTCGTGGCCGACCTCCTGGCTCGAAAGGTCCAGTTTTTCAGTGTGGGCACCAACGACCTGATCCAGTATAGCATCGCCATCGACCGGGCCAACGAGCATGTGGCCTATCTGTACGAACCGCTGCATCCGGGTGTGCTGCGGCTCCTCAAGCAGACCGTGGATGCGGGCCATCGGGCCGGGATCGAGGTTTCCATCTGCGGGGAAATGGCCGCCGATCCTTTCAATATTCCGATTCTTCTCGGGCTGCAGTTCGACGCCCTCAGCATGAATCCCCAGGCCATACCTCAAGTGAAAAATCTGGTCTCCTACGCCCACATGAAGACATGCCAGCGGTTCGTCAAGGAGGCCCTGCAGCTCAGCACCGCCCGGGAAATCGGCGACTTGCTGCAACGAAAGTTCTTCGATCGGTTGCCCCAGGAACTTCGGCTGTTCACCGCGAACGATTGGATGCTACACGCCAGGTCGTTGGTCCCGACCTGGCAGGTATCCTAGGGCACCGGCCACTTTGAGTCGCCAAGCGAGCCCCCCGACCTCCCCTCCAGGGAGGAAACAACGGAGGGGGCTGCCTCGAGGGATCGTCCAAACGGAGAGTGATGCCTCGAGGGACGTTAACGGTCAAAGTGGGCGGTGTGCCTCGCGAACCAACTTTTTGATGGAGCAGCAGGGGATTGGGTTGGCCCCCGCTCCGCACGAATCAATGAGGGCACAGCGGACATGACCGATAAGAAGGCCAAGCCCCAGGTCAAGGAATCCAAACGACTGGTCTGCCAGAACAAGAAAGCCTACCACGACTACGAGATCCTCGAAACCTTCGAGGCTGGAATGGTCCTCGTGGGAACGGAGGTGAAGTCCCTCCGGGAGGGACGCGCCAACCTCAAGGACAGCTATGCCAAGGTGAAAAAGGGCGAGGTCTTTCTCTACGGCCTGCACATCAGCCCCTACACACATGCCTTTTACGACAACCACGACCCTGAGCGGGTCCGCAAGCTCCTCCTGCACCGCTACGAGATCAAACGGATCCTCGGCAAGACCCAGGAAAAAGGTTTTGCCCTCATCCCGCTCAAGATTTATTTCAGCGGAGGCCGTGCCAAGGTGGAGATCGCCCTCGCCCGAGGCAAGAAGCTTTACGACAAGCGGGAGAGCATCAAGCGGAAGGAGGAGCGGCGCGAGATCGACCGCATGCGCAAGCAGCGCAAGACCAGCTGAGCTGCCCCCGCGAGCGTGTCACCTCTGCTCGTTTTCGCCCGTCGTGGGCTGGACCTGGAGATCGACCGTGAACCCGATGCTGCGGGAAAAGTCATCGAAATTGCAGAAGCTCTATCGCGAATTCGAAGAAGCGGTGCGGGAACGCACGCTCGGAGCCGTTTGCCGACCGGGCTGCGCCGACTGCTGCACCAACGTGGGCAACGTCGACGTCACGACCCTCGAGGCATGGGCCATCCAGAACCATCTCCAGGGCCTCCCTCCGGCTGCGCGGAAGGAGTTCGCCAAGCGTCTGAAAGCCAATCGAAAGGACAAAAGCACCTCGCGGTTCGCCCGTTGCGCGTTTCTCCTCGAGGACCGAACGTGCGCCGTTTACCCTGTCCGGCCCTTCAGCTGTCGAAGGCTGTACTCCATGACCGTATGCGGTGAGACAGGACCCGTGGTCCACCGCTCAGTCTGGGA
>CAZGQL010000047.1:11176-19112 GCA_964527905.1 uncultured Syntrophobacteraceae bacterium | reverse complement strand
GCCTCTCCATCAATCGGTTTCGCAAATCCGCCGCATGAAAGCCATCCAGCTCCAAACCGACAAGACGCTACAGTGCGTGGAGGTCCCCCTGCCCGCGGCCGAGCCCGGGGAGGTGACGCTACGGGTCATCGCCTGCGCCCTGTGCCGAACGGACGCCAAGATGTGGCGCTCGGGACATCGCGATCTTCTCCTGCCGCGGATCCTGGGGCATGAAATCTGCGGGCGCAAGGCCGATGGAGAAGACCGCTTCGTCGTGTGGCCGGGACACGGCTGCGGCCGATGCCCGGAATGCCTGTCGGGCTCGGAAAACCTGTGCCCGGCGATGCGCATTCTGGGATTCCACCGGGACGGCGGCCTGGCCGAGTGGGTGGCGGTACCCGACTCCAGCCTCATCCCAATCCCCGAGAGTCTTTCTTCGGACGTCGCCTGCCTTGCCGAACCGCTGGGCTGTGCCGTCAACGCCCTGGATCAGGTCGACCTTGCGCCCGGTGAGCGGATCCTCATTTACGGTGCCGGTCCAGTCGGCCTGCTTCTGGCTTTGGCCGCCCGAGACCTGGGGGCCGCCCCGATCGTGTTGGAGATCGACCCCGCCAAGCTCAGCCTGAGCGCCCCGTTTCGTCGCGCGACGGACATCTGCGGTCAAACACGACTCGATGCCGGAGACTTTGATGTGGTGATCAATGCGGCCCCTTCGGGGGAAGCGCTTCGGGACGGTCTCGAGCGTCTCAGACCCCGCGGCCGTTACGGCTTGTTCAGCGGTCTTCCGGACGGCGGTGCCCTCGATGCCCGTTGGCTCAACGCCGTCCACTACCGCCAACTCCGGATTGTGGGAGCCTACGGATGCACCCGACGGCAGATGGAGCGCGGCCTCTCCATCCTGCGGGCGTACGCCGAGGACGTGGCGCTTCTCATCCATGGACGCGTCCGTCTGGAACAAGTCCCGGAGGCCCTTGAAACGATTTTGGACGGTCGCGCCTTGAAGACCGTCGTTCCCATGAACGCATGATCAAGGAGGATGGTGATCGTGGCGACAGAGGCCCAACTGCGTGAATTCGGACGCCTGATCTGCTCGGTGGCGGCGGGCGTTTGCCTGTCCCGTGAAGAAGCCCGCGAGGCCTACCGGCAGGTGATCCTAAACGAGCAGCCAGAGCTTCAGCAGGGCGCTTTCCTGATGGCTCATCTGGCCCGAGGACCTTCCACGGAGGAGCTTTCCGGTGCCTGGGACGCTTTGGACCGTTACGACACGGCCAAAATCCACGTCCAGATCGAGGGACCCGTCTGCGACATCGTGGGCACGGGGTCGGATCCCCTGAAGACCGTCAACTGCTCGTCCCCCGCCGCACTCATCGCCGCCGCCTGCGGCCTTCCCGTCGCCAAGAAGGGGGCCCGCCTGGTCACGGGGGTCTCGGGAGCATCCGACATCTTCGAGATCCTGGGGATCGACCTCAATGCCCCGCTCTCCCGCGCCGAGGAGTGTCTGAACACTCACGGAATCTGCTACCTGCCCGGCGAAGCCTTCCTGCGGTCGGGATGGGCGCGCCTCATCCGCTCCATGCGCTTCACATCCGCCTTCAACATCATCGGCCCGCTCACCATGCCCTGCGAACAGACCAGTCGCATCGTGATCGGGGCCTATTCGCCGCAGGTTTGTGACCAACTGGCGGCCGTCTTGCGCGAGATCGGCATGAAGGGGGCCTTGGCGCCCTATGGGATGGTCAACGGGACGGATCCGAATCTCGGGATGGACGAGTTTTCTCCGGCGGGACCGACCCGCGTGGTCGAGCTGCGAGACGGCAAAATGGAAACCTACGAGGTGACCCCCGAGGACTTTGGCCTAAAACCCCTGCCCTTCCAGGCCATCGCCAGCCGGGATAGCGCCCAGGCCAACGCCCAGGCCATCTTGGAAGTCCTTACCGGTGGGTACGACACCCCGCTGGCGGACTTTTTCTGCATGAACGCGGCGGCGGCGCTGTACATTTCGGACCGCGCGGCCACCTACCGGGAGGGCCTGGACCTCGCCCGCTCCGCCCTTGTCTCCGGCAAAGCCCTCGAAAAACTGAGAGGGCTGCAGTCGGTGCAAGGAGCTTGTCCCACGCCTTGAGGTCTACCCGCCCCCCACCGGAGGGAAGAGTGCGACGCGGTCGTTGGGCTGGAGCGGCGTTTCCCAGGTTGCGGCCAGTCCATTCACCATGATGACACGGACTTCTTCCTCGGGGATTTGGAGCTCCCGTGCCACATCACGGACACTCCCAGCGTGAGGGAGGCTCATCGCCACCCCCGTCGCCGGGTCGTAGCCGGGTACATAACGCCGCAGGGTCGCGGCCAAAAGCACTTGGAGAGCCATCACTGCCGTCCGATGGGTCAGGCCGGCTGGCCCGGCATGGCCCCGCGTCGGTAGACGCGCTTGATTTGAACGTTGGACACCAGCGCCACGTATTCCTTGCCCTTCTCAAAATCCACGCGGATCGAATCCTGTTCGATTTCCATGTAGCGCGACAGCACCTTCAGAATATCATTTTTCAGGCTTTCGAGGATATCCGGCTCGAGGTCCATGCGATCGTGCATCAGGACCACCTGCATCCTTCGTTTCGCTTCCTGGCCGCTCGGCCGCTCCCCAAAGAACCGTCGAATCGCGTTCAGCATCGGACCATCCTCCTCATCAACCCCTGAAGAACCGTTTCATACGGCCCAGCAGTCCGTCTTCCTGGTCATCGTCGAAGGGAATGTTCTCCCCGTTCAGGCGTCGCGCGATTTTCCTGAACGCCTGACCCGCGCGGCTGTTCTTCTCATGGACCAACGGCGTCCCGCGGTTGGTGGAAATGACCACTTCCTCGCTCTCGGGAACCACCCCGAGCAACGGGATCGACAGAAGCGAAACGATGTCTCCCGTCGACATCATGTCGCCGCGCTTGACCATCTTGTGGTTCAAACGATTCACGATGAGGTGGACGTCTTTGAGAAGGTTGGCCTCGAGGAGGCCGATGACACGGTCCGCATCCCGGATGGCGGACACCTCAGGAGTGGTGACCACGATGGCGGTCTTGGCACCCGCCACCGCCATTTTGAAGCCCCGCTCGATCCCGGCTGGACAGTCGATGATGACGTAATCAAATTCCTCGGCCAGCTCATTGCACAGTGTCACCATCTCCTCGGGCTTCACGGCGTCCTTTTCACGGGTCTGGGCCGCCGGGATGATGAACAGGTTTCCGAGCTTGCGGTCCCGGATCATGGCCTGTTCCTTGCGGCACTTTCCCTCCACAATGTCCACTAAATTGTAAACGATGCGGTTTTCGAGGCCCATCACCACATCGAGATTGCGCAAGCCAATGTCGGCGTCGATCATGACCACGCTGTGTTTGTCCTTGGCCAGGACGGTCCCCAGGTTCGCCACCGTCGTCGTCTTGCCGACGCCTCCCTTCCCTGATGTTACGACTATGATTTTTCCCGCCATAGCAATTCAAACCTGTTCACAAGTTGGGTTTGGTTCACATGGTGATGACCTCAATCCGATTGCGCTGGATTTCAGCGATTTCGTAGCGTTTGACCCTGTGCCGGTCTCCCTTGCCCGGCACCGCTACGAGGTCGGCGATCCGAATTTGGCTGGGCTCGATGCTGAGCGCCCAGATCCTCGCGCCTCGGTCACCCAGGGCCCCCGCATGGGCGATCCCACGCAGATTGCCGAACACGATCACATCCCCCACCGCAAGGATTTCGGCCCCCGGGTTCACATCCCCCAGCACCACGCAGTCCGAGGGCGATTCAATGCGCATCCCGGACCGACAGGTCGTCCGCACGATGACGGGGGCATCCTCCGGAAAGGCGAGGGCCTCCGGATCCGGCTCCACCGCCCGGGGCTTGGGTGGGCTGGTCATTCTGGGCTCGAGGGTCAGCGACACCTCCTCCGTCAGCACCACCTCCATCAGCCGCACCTTCGCCTCGTCGAGCAGCAGTCGGTAGAGGGCGGCGATTTCATCCGAGGCCAGGGGCCGCCCCCGCAGGTCCAGGGTCATGCGCAAAAAAGAAAAAAAATCACGGGATGACTTGAGCCGGTTGTCCACGTCATCCATGATGGATTGGAACGAGGCCAGCGGATGCGGCACGAGCACCAGCCCGTCACGGTTGGCCTTGATCTGCAGCGGGGTTGCCTTTTCCGATTCCATGAGCCTGTTCGGTCACCACCTTCCATTGTCCAAACGTCGCCAGGCGCTTCGCCCCCCTTCAACCCGGGTCCCTCCGGACCTCGGTCAACCGCTCAGGGCGCCAAGCCCCCCTGCCGGTCACGGCAGGATCCACTGACGCAGTTCCTCCCAGCTATGGATCCGGGGAAAACCCTCCGAGATCGGCTCCCGGTTCCAGGGCTGATCGAAGAGCAGGGGCTGGATGCCCTGACCCGAAAGAAACCGACACGTCTCCAAACGATCTTCAACGAAATACCGGACATCGAGATCCTTGAGGATCTGGAGTTTGGCCTCGGGTGCCCCGGTGGCGACGACCTGAATCCGATCCCGGGGGACCTCCGGCAGCGTTTGCTCCAGCCACTGGGTGATGGATTCCGGCCAAATGCGGGCCGTCACGAAACGCAGGGGCGCGTTCCGGGCGAGCTCCGTCAGGACTTCGGGAGCGCCGGCCATGGGTGGGACGGTGAGTGTGTGGAAATCGTCCAGCGTCAGGCAAACCAACTCGTCAATGATCGTCCGATCGAGGTCGAGGCATTGGTGGAGATCGTAGCAGCGCAGGTGCTCCATGCCCAGCCCCTCGATTCCATAGCGATCACGGGCCAGCTTCAGGAATACCTGCATCGTGTCGGCCACGACTCCGTCGATGTCGAAGGCAAGGTGCAAGGGATCGATGACGCCGTTTCCGTTCGTTTGTTCGTAGCGTTTCATGAGCAATCTTCAGTGAGACACGTTTGGGCCGGTTCGTCAAACCGGAATTCCACTTCGTAGATACCGTCCGAGAAATGGGTGTGCACCACGTACCCAACCCGATGAAACACCGACAGCATCCTCCGGTTGGCTCCGAGCACATAAGCGGTGAAGCCGCTGATGCCCTTGCTCTTCGCAATTTCACAGAGATAGTGCACCAGAAAGGTCCCGATGCCGTAGCGCTGCCATTCGGCTCGAACGGCGAAATCCACCTCGGCCATGTTGGTTTTCAAATCCAGGATATAGCGACCCAGCGCGATGATGGTCTCGTTGCCCACCTCCCCGGTCACGCCCACGATGGCCATTTCATGCTCGTAATCGATGTTGCACATGGCCTGGGTGTTCCGGTGTGGGAAAACTTTCATGGCCGAAAGGAAACGGTAGTAGATGTCCTGATCGGGGAGCGTGTAGAAAAACTCCTGAACCGCCCGCTCATCCGTGGGTTTGATCGGCCGAAACAGGATCTCCTGATCGTTTCCGAACACCTGAGTCACTTCCCACTGCCCCGGGTAGAGCGGCTCGAAGATGGGCGGCAAGATCTGATCCTGGTAGACATAGCGCAGGGCCTTGGCCTCGGCTAACAGTCCCTCCCGGAACTTGGGGTGCGCGATGTTGATCAAGGCCAGGGCCCGTTCCCGTATGGTCTTGCCGTGCAGATACGCAATGCCGAATTCCGTGACGACATAGCGGACCACGCTTCTCGAGCTCACCACGCCGGCCCCTTGGGTCAAATGCGTCACGATGCGGGACTTGCGTCCATCAGGGCTGGTCGAGGGCAACACCACGATGCTCTTCCCTCTGGCGGCGGTGGCGACGCCGTGCACGAAATCGACATACCCGCCGATCCCGCTGTAAACCTTGTGACCGATGGAATCCGCGCAGATCTGACCACTCAGATCGATCTCGAGCGCCGAATTGAGGGCCACGATCTGCTCATTGGCGCTGATCAAACGTCGATCGTTGACGTATTCGATAGGGTAGAGCTCCACCTCCGGATTATTGTGCACGAAATCGTAGAGCTCCCGGCTCCCCATCACGGAGCTCGCCACGATCTTGCCCGGATGCACTTTCTTGTTCCGCCCCGTGATCACCCCTTTTCGGACCAAGTACAGGTGCGCGTCGGTGATGACTTCGGTGTGGATCCCCAGGTCCTTCTTATCCTCGAGATACCGCAGCACGGAGTTGGATACGCGCCCGAATCCCACCTGAAGCGTGGACCCGTCCTCCACCAGTTGGGAAACATACTTGGCGATGCGCTCCGCCACCGCACTCCGCTCCCGGTGGACGATTTCGAGCAGCGGCTCGTCGTATTCCACGAAGTGGTGAATCTGGGCGACGTGCAGAAACGAGTCCCCCAGCACCCGAGGCATCCGGCCGTTGACCTGGGCCACGAGCACCTTTGCCGACAGGGCCGCCGGCTTATTGAGATCCACGCCCACTCCCAAGGAACAGAAACCGTGCTCGTCGGGTGGAGAGACCTGAATGAGACAGACATCCAGCGCCCAGGTGTTTTCCTCGCGAAACAGCCTGGGGATGCTCGAGGAGGGAATCGGAATGTAGTCCGCCAGCCCCTGGTTGACGGCGCGCCGCGTCCGTGGCCCGACGAAAAAGGTCTTCAGACGGCACTTCCCCGCATACATGCCCCATTCCTGGGGAAGCGCCCCCAGGGACAGGTGTTGCACCACCTCGAGATCCTGGCGTGCCTCCAACAGCCCGACCAGCGCCCGGACCAGGTGCTGGGGCTCGGAACAGCCCGAACCGATGTAAACGCGGTTTCCATTGCCGATCGCCTTCTCCAATACCTCAGGCGCGGAGCCGAGTCGGTCTCGGTACAGGGCTTGCCAGTTGGTGTCGAAAAGCATGGACGGGCTGCCTTGATCTGAAAACGGACAGGACATACGATCTGGAGGTCCGCACGGGCGAACAGGGCCTACTATTATACGGAATCGAGCGTTATTTCAACCGCCGACTCCCCGATCCGCCGTCTCACTTCTTCTTGCGACGATCGGTGAGGGAAACCACTTTCCCGCTCTGTCTCTCCTCAGGATCGACATCCTTCTCGCCCGCGACACCGGAACGGTCCGTTCCGCCCGACCCACCGTCCTCCTCGGCCCCCCGCTCCGGAGCCACCACCTTTTCCATTCGGATGGGTCGGCCCCCCATAGTGAATTCCACCCCATTGATATAGGGCTCGCGCAAAATCCAGGTCACCAGGGCCACTGGAATTTGAAGCACCAGCATCGTCACCTGGTACCATTCCGGCTTCACATCGGCCGTGATGGCCTCGATTCTCGCAAAAAAAGCCGGCTGATGGTCCGCATAGACCAGGACCAGATCTCCTTCCCGAGTCATCCCACGCCTCCTTGATCCGCGCCCGTCTCAGCGCTCGCAGCGATCCTCTCCAAAAATGTACCGCTCATCCAGCACCCCGGGCACCACGGGAAGCGAACCGGGATCGGGCGGCCTGAATCCAAACCCCTTCTCGAGCAGCGACATGACGATCTTGTAGGTCGCCCCCCACAGCAATTCCGTATGGTTGCCGTGGCTGTGGATGAAGCAGGGAAAGTCCTCCGTTCCCCGGTGAAACCGAGCTTGCAGCTCCGGCGGCACATGGAGTCGGTAGCGTGCGTACCGTTCAACTTCGAATAACGTGCGCAACGGAATCGAAATGATCCGATCCACCTCCCAGCTCGGGACGAAGTGGCGCTGCCCCGACACCCAACCCACCATGGGATAAATGACACGCCGATACAGTTTGAGCCGCTGCACGGGCAGGAACCCAAGAAACCGGGTTCTGAAGGGGTTCAGCCGCATCTCCTCCCAGCTTTCGCGAAGGCAGGTCGCCAGGAGCAGCGACAGGAACCGAGCCTCCTGGGGTCGGTTCGATCGGAACCGACGCCAAGGCTCCCACAGCCGCAGATGGAAGCCCGGCAGACTCAGGAGACGCGCCAGTTTGGGGTCCAGGTGCGGCTCGACCAGATCAGAAGAGCGTCGTGTAGGGAAAGAGTGTA
>CAZGQL010000047.1:8420-11166 GCA_964527905.1 uncultured Syntrophobacteraceae bacterium | reverse complement strand
TCGACCGTCCCGCCGGGACAGCAGAGGTCTCCCGCTTGACGGACGCTGCGCGAGCGCCGGTTCAGAATGAGACAAGGCTCATCCCTCGGGGAGGCGACAGGATCCACGATTGCCCCGTCACAATTCCGGGGTGCGATCAGCAGGAGCACGCTCGACCAGAGGAGCCCTTCCGAGACCTCCCGGGAAAACAGTCCCGTTTCCAGGCTCGCGCGCTGGAACACCCGAAGCAAGTGCGCCCTCAGGGCTGGAGGGTCAGCGAGCCACTCTGTGCGGGCTAGCGCGCATGCCCGCTTTTCATCCAGGATTCCCATGCCTCATCGAGCCTCTTGGCGGACACCCGTCCGGCGGTGCGGATTTCCGGCGCGAAGACCTTCACCTTGAAGTCCTCGATCATCCAACGATACCGCTCCGCGAAGCGGACGGTCTCCTCCGTCGCCCCCGTCGTCAGGTGCTCCAGGAGACTTCGGTATCGGTCCACGTGCGGTTCAACCTCCATGGCCTTCATGCGATCCTTTTCGGGAGCCGCATAAACCCGCTCGGCCCGGACGCGCAGGGCGTGGAGGTAAGGAGTCAGCTGCGCCACCTCCTCCCGCCGGTAACGGGTGAGCAGATCCGAAGGAGCGAGTGCATCCAGTTCCGCTTCCACGGCTTCGAGTCGTTCCAGAACCGCCCGATTGCCCGCCGCCATGGCGCGAAACCGCGCGAGGGTGGCCCGAGCCTCTTCCCTTGCGGCAAGAACCCGAAGCACCTCCTCCACGAGTTCCTGGCCCGCCGCTCCCAAGCGTCCCTTGTATCGCTCCACGGTGGCCTGATACTTCTTGCGGTCGGGGGCTTGCGGGTCGCGCAGGTCGAAAAGCTCCGAGAGAACATAGTTCTGCAGAGCCTGGTTAGCCTTTTCCCGACCGCCCAGGAAAAACACCGCCGAAGGGGGGGATGCGGGAACCACCCATGCCCTCCGGAGCTGTTTCAGCTCGGCCGCAAACGCAAGCTGATAGAGCTCGAACAGACTGTCCCGGGTCAGGCGCGCAGCCGCTTCGACATCCGTTTGGAGCCGAACGGCGAGTTTTCCGCCGTCGAAGACCAGGGCAGGAAAGGCCCAGCGTTCGATTCCGAGCGCATCCTTGCCGATGGGTATCCTCTCCGGCAAGTCGCCAAAATCCCAAAGCGGCAGGTCCTGCCGTTCCCACTGGGATCGGGCAGCCTCCCAAAGGCGGTCCTCATGGGCCTCCGCCGAAAGTTCGCGGAGCGCATCCAGATCCCGTCCCGCCCCAAGAACACGTCCATCCGGCCCCACCACCTCGAAGCGCATGCGCAGATGAGCGGGAAGTTCCTCGAAGCACCAGGCGTCCTGAGGCACGTCCAATGAAGCCATTTCAGCCAGGCAACGACTCAGGGCCTCCCTCAGCCGACCGGTTCGAAACGACAGGGCGCCGCACACGCGCCGGGCCATCTCCCCGACGGGGACCAGACGACGGCGCAACCCCTTGGGCAACCCCTTGAGCAGGGTCAGGACCAGCTCCTCCAACAGTCCGGGTACCAGCCATTCGAACGCGGCGCCGGAAACCCGGTTCAAGGCGTGAATCGGCACGACGACCGTCACCCCATCGTCCTCCTGTCCGGGGTGGAAGTGGTAGCGCAGGGGCAGCTCAACATCGTCGATCGCAAGCCTGTCGGGAAAGCGCTCGAGCGCCTCGAAATCCGGCTCGACCCGCAGCAGGTCGCACTTCCTCATCCGCAGCAACCCGTCGCCGCCCGCCTCCTTGATGAACGTGTCCAAGGATCGGATGTCGGCGATCTGTGGCAGCCGCTCTTCGTAGAAGCGGGTCAGCGTGTCCTCGTCGACGAGGAGGTCTCTGCGCCGCGTCTTGCTTTCCAATTCCTCGATGCGCTCGATGAGCTTGCGGTTGTGCTCCAGGAATCCGTACTTTCCCGCCACATCGCCCTCCACGAGGGCCGAGCGGATGAAGATGGCCCGGGCTTCCGCCAGGTTCACCCGGCCGTAGTTGACTTTCCGGCGCTCCACGATGGGAAGCCCGTAGAGGGTCACCCGCTCGTAGGCGACCACCTGCCCCCGGTTCTTTTCCCAGTGCGGCTCCGAATAGGATGACCGACACAGGTGCCGGCCGAGTGTCTCGATCCATTCGGGCTCGACCTGGGCCACGGTGCGGGCGAACAAACGGGAGGTCTGGACCAATTCCGCCGCCGCGATCCAGGCACCGGCCTTGTTGTAAAGCCCTGAACCGGGAAAAATCATGACCTGACGATTCTTGGCGGCCAGATAGAGATTCTTTTCCTTACGCATCCCGATGTGACTCAGATAACCGCTCAACAGGGACCGATGGATGGCCTCATAGTCCGCCGGCGTCTCGTTGCGAGGGAACCCGCCCATTTCGTCGAGGATCTGAAGGAGCTCGTCGTGGATGTCCTTCCACTCGCGCATCCGCCGAAGCGAGAGATAACGCTCCCGGCAGAACCGGCGGAGCTGGCTCTGACTGGAGGGTCTCGACGGATCCTCAAAGCAGGCTCTCCAGATCTTGAGGAGGGTCAGGAAATCCGACCGGGGATCCTTGAATACGGCGTGGGCTTGGTCGGCCTGGGCTTCCTGGTCCAGGGGACGCTCCCGTGGATCCTGGATACTCAGGGCGGCGACCAGAATGACGAGCTCCCGCAGAGCCCCTTCCCGGCGCGCTTCGATCAGCATGCGTGCCAACCGGGGGTCGATGGGGAGCCGCGCCATGGTGCGACC
>CAZGQL010000047.1:8150-8410 GCA_964527905.1 uncultured Syntrophobacteraceae bacterium | reverse complement strand
GGCGTCAGCCGCCGCTGCGAGTCCACTGCGCCCAATTCCTGGAGCACGCCGAACCCGTCCTTGACGGCCGCCGGGGAGGGCGGATCGAGGAACGGAAAATCCTGGATGTTTCCCAGCTTCAGGTACAGCATCCGCAAGATGACATCCGCAAGGTTCGAGCGGAGGATTTCCGGGGGGGTGAATTCCGGTCGGTTTTCATAATCCTCCCGGGAGTACAAACGGACGCATACGCCGGCCTCGACCCGCCCACAGCGCCCCTT
>CAZGQL010000047.1:0-8112 GCA_964527905.1 uncultured Syntrophobacteraceae bacterium | reverse complement strand
AGCCCCTGGGTCCGGGTGCGCGCGTTGTATTGAGCCATCCGAGCCAGTCCCGTGTCGATCACGTAGCGGATGCCGGGGATGGTGAGGGACGTTTCCGCAACATTGGTGGCGACGATGATCTTCTCTTCGCTCGTGGGTCGAAACACGCGCTGCTGGTCCGAGGCGGCCATGCGTCCGAACAGAGGGTAAACGAGGGTGTTGAAGTAGCGGCGTTCCTCGAGTCGCTGGACCGTCTCCCGGATGTCGCTCTCCGTAGGCATGAAAACGAGGATGTCTCCGCCCCGCCGGGCGGTGCGTCCCTTGAGTTCGTCGACGGCGGTGACCGCCTGATCCACGAGGGTCGGATCCTCGCCTTCGGCCGTCGCCTCCTCGAGGGGTCGGTAGCGCACGTCCACCGGGTACATGCGCCCCGAGACCTCGATGATGGGCGCCCCCCCAAAGGCCCTCGAAAACTTCTCCGGGTCGATGGTCGCCGAGGTGACGATGACCTTGAGATCCGGTCGAGAGGGGAGCAGGCGAAGGAGGAGGCCGAGCAGAAAATCGATATTGAGCGTGCGTTCGTGGGCCTCGTCTACGATGATCGTGTCGTAGGCGCGGAAGCGGGGGTCCCGCTGGGCTTCGGCCAGCAGAATCCCGTCCGTCATGAATTTGATGCGCGTGGTGCGGGCCGTTCGATCCTGGAAGCGGATCTTGTAGCCCACGAGGCGGGGTCCCTGAGACCCGAGCTCCTCCGAAACGCGTTGGGCGAGGGTCACAGCCGCGATGCGGCGCGGCTGGGTGCAGCCGATCAGTCGGTCACGGCCGCGCCCCGCCTCCAGACACATCTTGGGGATCTGAGTACTCTTCCCCGATCCCGTTTCCCCGGTGATCACCACCACCTGACAGTCGCGAATCGCCCGAACGATTTCCGCGCGCCGCTCCGAGATGGGCAGTTCAGATGGATAATGCAGGGCGGGAGTCGCGTCCGGGGTTTCTCGGTCCGTGCGCACTACCGGGGATGCTCTTTCAGAGGTCACAATCGGATCCAGCTCTCCCATCGGCCACGACGACCGGAGAAGCCCGTTCGCATCGAGCCGAGTCGAAGGTTTCTCAAACATCAGGAGTCTGTTGCAAAACCTTTGGTTCCCGTCGCTCCCGCGGAGGCGGGGGCCGAGGAGTCATGGGAAAAGAAAGGGTACCCACCTGCGCGGGAATGTCGCCGGCGGGGTGGATGCGAGTGCGGCAACAGCTCCATAGGACTTGATCTTTACAAATCCCCGATCTTCTGTCAATTACCGTCGTGGAAGCCCACACCCTGCACCGTCACCCCAGGGAGTCACGCATGAACTGGTCTCTCACCCACGTGGAGGCTGCCGCCGCCACCATCCGCTCCCGTATTCCCACCCTCCCCGAGGTGGGCTTGATCCTCGGAACCGGGCTCAGCGGAATCGTCGATGCCGTCGCCAATCCTGTCCGCATCGCCTACGATTCCATCCCGCATTTTCCCGTGTCGACCGCCCCGAGTCACGAAGGTCGACTCGTCTGCGGCACCTGGGCCGGTCGACGCCTGATCATCCTCCAGGGACGCTTCCACCTTTACGAAGGCTACAGTGCACACCAAATCGCGTTTCCCATCCGGGTCCTGCGGAGCCTGGGCATTCGAACCCTCCTCATCTCCAACGCCGCAGGGGGGCTCAACCCGCTCTACCAACCCGGAGACCTCATGGTGGTCTCGGACCATATCAACCTTACAGGACAAAACCCGCTCATCGGACCCAACGAGGAGAGCCTCGGGCCCCGATTTCCCGACATGACCGAACCGTACGCCCGGAAACTCCAGGAACTGGCCTTGGCTTGCGCGTTGGAGGAAAAGATCCGCCTTCACAGGGGCGTCTACGTGGGCGTGCTTGGGCCAAGCCTCGAAACAGCGGCGGAAACTCGATTTCTCCGGTTCATCGGCGCCGACGCCGTCGGCATGTCCCTCGTGACGGAAACCATCACCGCCGTCCACTGTGGCATGAAGGTCCTCGCGCTCTCCGTCATCAGCAATGTGAACCTGCCCGACCACTATCTCCCGGCTCCCGTGGAGACCATCATCGCCACGGCCGAGGCCGCCGGTCCCCGACTGACCCGACTGCTCGGCGCGGTGCTCCGTTCGCCCGCTCTACTGGACGGCGCGGACGTGGAGGATCCTTCGGCCTCACCCGTTGCAATGTCCCCATGACCCTCAACCCCTGGAGATCGGCCATGATGCTTCTCCCCCGGAAGGGGGCGGTCCTGCTCCCCTTCCTTGCCTTTGTCTGTGCCTCCTGTGCCTCCTCCATCCGCTCATCGGGTGCGATCGAGGCGGGGTGGCTCGCCATGCGCCCCATACCCGCCCGCGTGCTCCTGGTCATCCCGGAAGATTTTGACCGGTTCGAGCTCGTCCATCCCCCCGGTGGCGAGCCCCAAACCGTTCCCCTCGGAAGACAGGCGGCGGATCAGCTGGACCGCCTGTTCGGAACGGCCTTCACGTCCAGCGCGGTCACGATGGTGGACACGGAGGCGGAGGCCAGGGACCGGATCTCACGCGAGGATCCCCAGTGGCGCGCTTACGATCACGTGGCGCTGCCCCGATTCCTTAACGCCCGCTCGTGGAGACGGGGGAGCGAGGAGGGCTTCGAGGTAGACGTGGTCCTCGAATTCTCCTCTTTTGCGACGGGGCGCGTGGAAATCATCAGGGGCCATGGAGAGGCGACGATACCCACCCAGGCGGCGGCAACCGCAGCGTCGGGAGCCCGATCCGCCCTGAGCTACGCCATCGACGCCATCAAGGACGGCCTCGAAGCACGACGGGCCGCCCTGTCGCGATGACCGGGACGATCACGATCACCACGCACGAGAGGGAAACCCATGAAACGCTTCGCCATCGCCGTGTGGATGATGTTGCTGCTCCCCTGTGGGGCGGCGTGGGCCGATAATCTGATCGAAAGCTACGTGGCGCGCATCGGCGCCGCGGATCATTACAACTCCAACGGGGAGCGGTTGACCTCCGCTGCGATGATCATCCGTCAGGATCGGGCCAATTACCACAAGTTCGGGCTGCGGGACCCCGAGGACGAGGACGATCGCTTCTTCAGGAAAGTCGAAAACCGGGAAATACTGCAGAAACTTCTCGAACGGGGCCACACCTCACGCGGCGTCTCCAACGCCATCGTGAACGGCCGGCCGTTGGTCCGGGTGAATGTCTACCTTTCAAAGGGCGGAAGCTATGTGGACGTGGTGCTTCTCGAGGATTAGGAAGCGAGCGCCGGGCGTGGCTGCGATCTGCCTGGCCTGGGTTTTATTCACGATCCCGGCCGGCGCGGCGGACGACGGCATCACCCGTTTGTTGCGGGCTTATCCCGAGCACCTCTGTCGCGCGGAGGGCAACATCCTCATCTGGTGCGACGGTACGCCGATGCTTTACGACGACGGCATGGGCGTTAAGACCCATGAGGAAAAGCAGCAGACGGGAGACCTGCAGGAACAGATGGAGCAGCCTTACCCCAAGGGGAGCGACTTCCCGATGCCTCCACCCCGGAATTTCGAGCCGGGGCGCATTCGCCACGAGGCTTTTTTCATGAAGATGTACGGGGACAATCTGCAGGAAGTGCAGCAAAAGCTCGCCACCGTCATCTGGCTTCCCAGGACGTTGGGCAAGCGCGTTCGGGTCACCACCGTCAACCGAGTCCACGAGCACCTCCAGGCGGTTTCAGACGAGCTCGACGCATTGCCGGACGCCCTCAAACGGTTTGTGAACAAGCCCGCGGGCGGCTTCAACTGGCGCCTCATCGCGGGGGAGATTCGGCGGAGCCCCCACAGCTACGGCATCGCCTTTGACATCAACGCGACCCAGGGAGACTACTGGCTGTGGCGTACGGGTTCCAGGAACGAACCGCCTCCGTACCGAAACCGGGTCCCCATGGAAATCGTGACGATTTTCGAAAAACACGGCTTCATCTGGGGCGGCAAATGGTACCACTACGACACGATGCATTTCGAGTATCGCCCGGAGTTGCTCATCGACCCCGTCGCCACCGCCGCCCCATCGAATCCGGGCCCCACGCCGCCGCCATCCGGGCCGCGACGGGCCCCGCTCCAGTGATTCCGGACGACAAGGGATCGTCCAACCACAACGGTGCGGCAATCAGGCGAGGATGATCAAGCACGCTTTGTTTTCAGACGAATCCTGAAGTGCTCCGAACCCTCAGCGGAACAGGCGCGGCAGAACTTTGAGAAGCGGTATGAGACCCGCCGCGCGTCGAAACGGGCTCGACGCATAACAGAACTGCAGGGCACCCTTGAGTCCGTCGTATAGCAGCCGGTTGTAGGGAGGCCACCAGAGGTTCCGCCTGGCGGATCCGAGCCAGTCGTGCACGATGACCTGGGGCTGGGTCATCTCCTGGAAACCGAGCTCCCCGTGAGTGCGGCCGATCCCGGAGACCTTGAAGCCGCCCCAGGGCGTTTCCGGCATGCCGTGGCTCACCAGGTGATCATTGATCGTGATCACCCCCGCCTGGATCCGCCTTCCGATCGCTTCGGCCCGTTGAGGATTCCCGGACCAGACGGACCCGGTGAGCCCATGGATCGAGTCGTTGGCCAGCCGGACGGCCTCGTTCATGTCCCGCACTTTCATGACGGCCAGAACGGGCCCGAAGGTCTCCTCCCGCATGACCCGCATCCCGTGGTCCACATCGACCAGCACCGTCGCGCTCAGAAACCGGCCCTCCCCGCCCAGCGGCGTCGGGGAGCACGCGGCCACGCGCGCTCCCCGAGCCAGGGCATCTTCGATGTGCGCGCGCACCAGGCTCATGGGACGATCCGTAGTCATGGCTCCCATGTCCACGCTGAAATCCGTATCCACTCCGACCTTCAGTGACTCGACCGCCGCCTTCAACCGATCCAGAAAGGGAGCGTAGACCTTTTCGTGCACATAGATGCGCTCGATCCCGCCGCAAGATTGGCCGCAATTCTGCAAGCCGGCCCAGACCGCCCCAGAAACCGCACGGTCCAAATCCGCATCCTCACAGACCAACATGGCGTCATTGCCCCGAGCTCCAGGCAGACCGGAGTCAGAGTCTCCGCGGCCCGGGCCATGAGCTCCTTTCCGACCGTCACCGAACCCGTGAAGAAGAGTTTGTCGATGCCCGCGCCGAGAAGTGCGGGGCCGGCGAGGCTCCCCGGCATGTCGAGGAAGCGGACGAGGTCCCTCGGGAGACGACAGCGCTCCAGGCCCGTTTGGATGAGGGCCGCAACCCCCCGCGTCGGGCGCGCCGCCTTGAACACGACACCGTTTCCCGCGAGCAGGGCCATGACGATCTCGGAAAAGGGGATGGCCAGCGGATAGTTCCACGGGGCGATGATCCCAACCACCCCGTAAGGCACTCGATGGATCCGGCTCCATTTGTTCGCGAGCAGAGCACTGGACGGGAAGATCACCCTGGGTCTCAGAAAACCTGGAGCCTTGCGCCGGTAATAGCTCAAGGCGATGCGCGCCGGGATGACTTCGGTCGCCAGTGCCTCAATTCTAGTCTTCCCCGTCTCCGCGGCAATGACAGACGCAATGCC
This sequence comes from uncultured Syntrophobacteraceae bacterium, assembly GCA_964527905.1. Lineage (GTDB taxonomy): Bacteria > Desulfobacterota > Syntrophobacteria > Syntrophobacterales > Syntrophobacteraceae > CALBZH01. Next base: position 2,544 of record CAZGQL010000047.1, on the reverse strand, counting down.
ATCGGCCTCGTTCGTCAGAAAATCACCCAGCGCGGCCAACGCCGAGGCACGGCGACGGACCGAGAGCCTGACCCATCCTCTCGATGCCTCGCGGGCGCTTTCGATCGTCCGCCGGAGCGCCTCGAGCGATCGATACGGATCGCCCGTCGAAAGCCCGGACAGCATGGGCTGCCCCCCCGCCGGCCCCCCCTCATCCAATGGGTCTTGAACGCGATTCATCGTGGCTCACCGCTTCTGCCCTTGAACGTTTGCATGGCCTCGTTGATCCCCATGAGATCCGCGACCCAGTCGAAGACCGCAACGGGAAAAAGGCGCAACAGCCACACGGAATAAACCATGGGGGGCAGGATCACACGTTTGTGGTTCTTGACAACGGCCCGGAGGATACGATCCGCCACGTGCCGTTCGTCGAGAATGGGAAGGAGAGCGGCAAAGCGGGTCCTCACCCCTTCGAACATGCCCGTGTTGATGAAATAAGGACAGACGACGGTCGTTTGGATCGGCCAACCGTTCTGCCGGATTTCCATGCGCAGGGCCTCGTGGAATCCAAAGACCGCCGACTTGCTGGCACAATAGTCCGCCAGTCGCGAAACCCCCACGATCCCTGCAGCGGACGCCACGGTGACGACATGGCCCGCACCGCGCCGGATCATGTCGGGCAGGAAAGCCCGAACCGTCCAGAAATGGGCCATGGCGTTGACCTCCATGGTCCGACGGCACTCCTCGTCCGTGCACTCGAGAAAGGATTTACCGGAGATCACGCCGGCGTTGTTGATGAGGATGTCGACGGCCCCGTAGGTTTCCTTCACCTCGCGGGCGGAGCGGTAAACCTCGTCGGCCTGGGAAACATCACAGACAGCGGTCAGCACCGGCCGGCCAGCGGCCCGAATCTCTTCCGCCACTTGATCGAGCCCCACAGCGTTGACGTCCCACAGGACGATCCGTCCCCCCATCGCGGACCCCTTCAACGCCAACAGACGCCCGATCCCGCTCGCCCCTCCGGTGATCAGAACGGTTTTCCCATTGATTTCGCTCACCTTGGCCCCCCCGCAGAGATGGATGCTGCGTTGCCCCCGGCGAATCGGCACCATTCGAGATGAGACGAGTATAGATCAAAATGCAGTCTGCTCAAGAGCAAGAAAAGGCGGACCCCGAGTCTCCCCGTCGATGATTGGGATAGCCTGGTCGGGAAGAGAAGGAGACGGGGGCCGTCGCCCTCCGGTGTTGCCTTCCCATACCCGAGCCATGGCCGACGAAGGCAGGAAACGCGGACGGCTCGTTCCCACCGACAGTGCCTGGCCGTGACTGTATGGGGCGACCCGTCCTCAATCGATCGAATGTTCTGTGCCAGAGAGCTCAGAGCGAATCCGATCACATCTCCGGGAACCTGTTGGAAGGCGTTGAGATCCCGTCACCCCAGGGAAGGTGAGGGCCGGGATCCATCGGAGAAACTGGACTTCCGCCTGCGCGGCCATGGCAGTGCCTATGGGCATGCGCGCCCTCAAACAGCCTCAGCGCTTCGATCCAGCGTCGAGCATGGCGCTTGCCCCTGGGAGCCCGGCAATCAGACGGATCTCACCAGGGCTCCTTCTCGACTGAGAAGATGGGCCTCACAGACAACCGGCCGACTTCAACGCCGTCGAAAGCAGTTGACACCCTTGCCGCTGGTTGATTGGTTCGCACACCAGGAAGGTTTCTCCCCGCCTTTTCGAACAACCGAAGCCGGCGGCAGCCTCCACGCAGCGACACGGAGGGGGAAAAGAAATCAAAAGGGCCTGGGATCATCTCCCAAGCCCTTGATAATTCTGGCTCCCCGTGTGCAACCCTTTTCATAATCCTTCTGGTTCTCTGGCTGTTAACCGAAAACCGTTGTGATTCAATGATCTATCAAAGAACATGTGGCCCCCGGCGGGCCAGAAACCCTGACAATCCCATTTCCTCGTCTACCCTACCAAAGGGGTATGCCGCAGGTCGAGTCGTGAGTTTGTCGCAAGTTGTGTCGCAAACCTGTCGCAAAGATCAGCCCCCTTTCCGCAGGCCGACTCGTTACTCATTTCATTCGGCATTACCCAATAGCCGCTGGTCGTATCCTCAATCATCCGGCCCCCGATGGGCGGTGGCGTCCTCGTCGACCCAGTCCTCCTCGGTGTAGGACATGCCCTTTCGACCCGGAACTTTCCGCGCAGGCCCGGGCCGATACAAGGGGCAACTTTTCGGGCCGTAGCAGAAGGTCTCGAACCGGTATTGCTTCTTGGACGGATTCCACTGGTCGATGATCATCTCCACCGGCATCCGGCAACCCCAGATACAGGTCATGCATTTGGTGTCGTAGGTCCGGGCATCCAGACGGCGATGTCCCCGAGCGCGGTAGGTTTCCAGGTCAGGCGGCACCCCCATGAAAGGCGGCCCGGCGGGCGTTTCACCTTCGGCATTCTTGACGACCTTGAGTCCGCTCGTCTTGTAGAGCGGCGCCGTCTCCTTACGCGGGTCTTCGACCGGCACGGAGGAACCGGCGAGCTCCATGCCCGTCTGAAACCGGTGCTT
>CAZGQL010000046.1:29595-29842 GCA_964527905.1 uncultured Syntrophobacteraceae bacterium | reverse complement strand
TCCGAAGGCTTCGCCGGCAGATTTACAGTCTGCTCCCTTTGGCCGCTCGGGAACCTCACCACATGACGCCAACAGCGTTCCTCGCCGGGCTTCCGGCCAAGGAAGCCCCATCTCCTAGCACACCTCGACCGGGAAGGCAAGAATTTTTTTCCTTCAACCCGACCAGGCACATCGACGCGCTTGCGATCGATGGGAGGCGCCGATTCAGGAGACCCGTTTCCTGTCTGTTCCCGCCTCGGGGGATCTC
>CAZGQL010000046.1:0-29580 GCA_964527905.1 uncultured Syntrophobacteraceae bacterium | reverse complement strand
AAAAGTCGCTGACGACTGATAGCACAGGAGGGCACCGGGATGCAAACGCAATGTGGCCTCGGGGCATCATGGAGCTTCGACAAACGGAATTCGCAAAAAGGGCAGGGTTCTCCCAACGGCAACGTCGCGTTAGAGCCCCTCCTCGGGCATCGGGATGGCTCGGTCCGGATCATCGTGGTGGCGGAATCCCGGCACGCCGTCCTCGTGCGGGAATGGGGTGCGTCCGAGGATCTCATCCGGAAGGGGCGATTCGTCCTCAAAGATGCAAAAGGCGAAATGCAGCAGGTTGAGGCGCTCCGTGTACCGTTTTTCAAGCAGGAAGCCGTAGAGGGCCCGAGCCGCCTGGGCCGGGTCCTCCCCCGTCGCCATCCGTCGCTCGAGCAGGTAGCGGGCGAATCGGGGCAAAGGCTGAACCAGGGCGGCCCGGAACGCATGGGGCTCGTGGGCGTTGAATTCCGCATCGATCCGAAAAGTCAGGAATTCGCGCGTCAGACGATTCCAGTCGATGGATCCGGTCTGAAGGCCGGGCGCATCCTCCCTCATGATAAGATCTCGCTTCGGGATTCGATCCCCGTCGCCGCCCACTCAAAGGGTGACATCCGGGGAGCCCGGTGGGGGTTTGATGAGTTGGAGTCTCAGCAGGTCATCCCTGGGGTGGACCTTCTCCACTCGGACGCGGATGAGCTCCCCTTTCCGAACGGCTCCCCTTTCGGGGACGGGCACGTTGGCCTCCATCAGGTAATCCGGCAAGAGGACATGGGCGAAACGGTCGTTGGCGTCCAGGACGAGGGCCTCCAGGGACTGCACGTCTTCTTGTTCCAGGTACTTCAGCAGCCAGTATCGAGTCCATTTGCGCTGAATGACGGCGATTCGGCCCTGGAAGGCGGTCAGCTTCGTGATCAACTGGCGGAGCTCTTCTTCGGTGTAGAGGGGGTCCGCCGCACGGAGGGCCTGTTTGAGCTGGCGCTGCACCACCAGGTCGGAGAAACGGCGGATGGGCGATGTCACCATGGTGTAGTGGGACAGAGCGAGGCTGCAATGTCCCCGGGGCTCCGTATCCATTTCGGCGCGCGCGAAGAGCCGACGCCGGCGGTAAATCGAAAACAGCTCGTGGTCGCTATGGACAAATTCCGTTTCCGGCTTGCATTCCGCCTGGTTTCGGTACAGGGTGGGAATGTTCCGTTCGGCCAGGAAGGCCGCAGCCAGGGCGTTGGCGGCGATCATCCATTCGGACACCAGGATCTGGCTGGGGGTTTCCTTCTCATAGCGGGAAATCTGAATCATGCCGACGGGGTTCACCGTCACCTGGATTTCGGGCAACGGAAGGATGATGGCGCCTCGGGCGATGCGCCGTTCCCGATGCCGAAGGGCCAGCTCGTAAAGATCCCGCAAGATGGGATCCCTCCCCACCTGCTCGTTCACCTCCTCGTAGGTCAGCTGCTCCCGAATCCGGACCACGCTCGTGCAGATTTCGTGGCTGAGCGGGTTACCGTCTTTGTCGAAGCGCATGAGGAAGCTCACGGCCAGCCGATCCTCGCCCGCCCGCAGGCTGAGCAGATCCTCCGACAGGCTTGCGGGCAGCATCGTGATCCGGCCGTCCGGGAGATAAATGGAGCTCGCTCGGTTTTCCGCCTCGCAGTCCAGAGCATCTCCCTTGGCGATCATTTCGGCCGCATCGGCGATGTGGACGCCCACCTCAACCGTGCCGTCTGGGAGCGGCGACAGGCTCAGCGCGTCGTCATGGTCCCGAGTCAAGGCGCTGTCGATGGTGAAGGCATCCAGGTGCCTCAAATCCCGTCGCGTACCTCTGTCCCAATTCGCAAGCCAGTCCGTCGCCGCGATTCGGGCCGCCAGTTCCTCCACGTGCCCCGGGAACTCGGGGCGGATGCGCTCCTCGTGCAGATAGAGGTTTTCATCCTCCTGCCAGACCCCCAAGCGCACGAGGAGCCGGAAGGCCGATCCCGGCTGGGGAGGGATGGCGGCTCGCTTGAACAGTTCCTTGATGAAGGCGGCTTCGGGGGATTCCTGGCCGAACAGGCAATAGTCTTTGAGAGATTCGATGAGCTGCTCGTGGTGCTCCGGAGGGGACGGACGGCCTTTGCGATGCCAGACCGCCTGCACCCACTGCGACCCGCTTTCCAGCCTCGCGGCCCGTTCCTCCTCACGCTCGAGTTCCCCGCGCCGTTGTTCGATCTTGTCGGCCGGGCGCGCGATGAACTGTCCGTCCTTGTATTGGAAATACAGGCGATCTTCAAAGAGGACGCGCTGGGTCGCCGCGATGTGGTGGTCCGAGAGGGGTCCGCTGAAGACGAATTCGGCGAGATCCCGGATGCTGAAGCCCTCGTCCTCGGTTTCGAGCAGGGCCCAGAGCTCCTCCACGTTCACCTCGGCCATGAGCTGCCTTCTGTGGGCCGCGATGGAGCGCAGTCCCGCCACCAGTTCGTCGCGGTTCCGGGTCGGGTCCAGGAGGCGGCCGGAAACATGAATCAGCCGATTCTGAGACAGGCTCGCCTCCTTGTTCTGTTCCGTCAGGATCGCGAGTCGGTTGCTCTTGATTCCCGTGCACACGCCGCACAGGACCTGCCGGTTTTCGAAAAATTCCACAACGGTGCCCGGCACCACTTCCGGCGTGTTCATGGACGGCTCCCCGCTTGGGCGAGGCTTTTCATCTGCCGGATGTACACTTCCAGTCCCGACGCAATGCCTTTCGCCAGCTCCTTTTGGAATTCCTTGTCCTTCAGGCGGGCTTCCTCCTTGGGATTCGTGATGAATGCCGTTTCGATCAGGATGCAGGGCATTTCCGCCCCGATCAGCACGCAAAAGGGCGCCTGCTTGACGCCCAGGTCTCTCACCTTTTCCTTCTCCACTGCGCGGATGTGCTTGACGACCTGACGCTGAACCGCCGTGGCCAGCTGGGAGGATTCCTTGATCTTGGTGTTGCGCATGAGATCGTGCAGGATCGTTTCCAGGTCGCTGATCCGCTTGGTCGAAGTGGCGTTTTCCAGGGCGGCCACCCGCGCTGCCTCCTTGTCCTTGGAGAAATTGAGGAAGTAGGTCTCGGTTCCCGTCAGGTTTCGATCCTCGTGGGCGTTGGTGTGGATGGAAATGAATAGGTCCGCTTTTCGGGCATTGGCGAAGGCCGTCCGTTCCTCCAGCGAGACAAAGCGGTCCTTCGTCCTCGTGAGAAAGACCTGGCAATTGAGCTTTTCCTCGATCAGCGATTTCAATTCCTTGGCCACCGCCAGGGTGATGTGCTTTTCATGGACTCCGCCGGGTCCTGTGGCCCCCTTGTCCTTGCCGCCATGACCGGGGTCGATCACGATACGGGTGACATCCAGGCCCAGCTGCCGGGCGAGGCTCGGAAGGCCTGCGGTCTCGGGTCCGGGCGGCTGGGGAGGCTGCGGTTTGGGAGGCGTGGCGGCGGCGGGTTGGGGAGCCGATTTCTTGCCCTGGATGTCTACGATGATGCGGAATGGGTCGGAGAGGGTGAAAATCCGGTATCGTTCGAGGGAGCTCGAATCCAGGATGATCCGGGCCCGGTTCGCCTCGGGCTGGATGGCTTGGATGCGCTCCAGAAATCCGTCGCCGATCTTCTGGGGTGCTCCGAGGCGCGGATTGACCGCACAGCCTTTGAGATCGATCAGAACCTGGGCCGGCTTGTCTCGCTTGGGGTCCGAAAGGAAAGCCTGTTCCTGGAAGACCACCGGCGTGCTGGTGTAAAGGGCCACCCGCGTGTAATCTTCGCCCGTCCAGTATTGAATGTCTTGAAGCTCGGCAACGGTCGGGCACTTGGTGTTCGCCTTCTGGTCGGGTTTTTCCGGCTTCGATGGGCCTCTGGCCCTCGCGCCGCCCGCTTTCAGGGTGCCACCGGGCTCCTTCGAGCCTTCGGACTCCGCCGGTGCGGGAGATGACACCGCCACTTGAGGCAGGCTCGACGGCGCAGCTTTCTTCGGGGTGTCCTTGCAACCGAGTTGGCGTTCAAGCTGTGCGGCCATTTGCACCGCCCTGGGTTTGGAATCTCCGCCGGGGAAAAACAGCGCGACCTTCTTGAATTCGATCAAGGCCTTGGCGGGTTCCTCGGTCAAGAGGATGAGGCCCTTGAGATACTGGGCGTCGTCGGCGAGCGGGCTTTCCGGGCGGCTTTCCACCAGCTCGGTGTAGAGCCTCAGCGCGGCCTCTCGCTCCTCACGGGCCTTCGTCACGTCGTAGATGAGGTGGTGAGCCTGTCCCGAAAGATAGAGGCGTTTGTCCGCGAGTGTTCCCGACGCATCCAGTCGCCCCACTTCCTCGAGCTTATGGAGGCAGGACTGGAGGGCCTCGACTTTCCTCTCGCGCGGCTCGATACCCAATGCGTTACGGTATTCGCTCCTCGCACTGCTGTAGACCTCCTCGGCGCTCTGTCCACAGGCGAGGTCGGCGCTTCCGAGGACGAGAGCGAACAAGCAGACCGAAAGCGTCGTCACCCATCCGGGGGTGGGGAAGCGGAACCCGGGAGGTCCTGACCCCCTCCGGGAATCCCTCGATCGAACAGGGTAGCGAAAGGCGGAGCCGAGGGTCGCGGCGGGCGCGTGCCGGCGCCGCCCAAAGCGTGAGTCCGTTCGCAAATGGATTTTCGGCTTCATACGTGTTCCGGGGAAAGCGGGGAGCCGACCCGTTCGCCGGCTCCGTCGCGGTGACCGCGCCGGATCTGCTCCCTCAGGGCATACAAGGTCTGTAGGGCGGCCAGGGGCGTCAATTGATCCATATCCAGCCCCAGGATTTGATCCCGGAGCCAGTCCAGGGACGGGCGGAACATGCCCAGCTGGAGGCCGGCTTCCGCAGCCTTTTCCCTTGGCTTGCGCTTGCGGCCGACCAACGAGGCGGGGGCCAGGAACGACTCGCCCCGCTCGATGCGCGCCAGGATGTTTCTGGCCCGCTGGGTGACCGACTGCGGCAGCCCGGCCAGCTGGGCGACCTGAATTCCGTAGCTGCGGTTGACGCCTCCGGGCACGAGCTTGTGAAAGAAAAGGATCTCCCCCTCCCACTCCTTGATGGCCACATTGAAGTTCTTCGCCCGCGGGCGGGTGGAAGCCAGCTCGGTGAGCTCATGGTAGTGGGTGGCGAAGAGCGTTTTCACACCGACCCCCTGCAGGTCGTGAAGGTGCTCGGCGATGGCCCAGGCAATGCTCATCCCGTCGTAGGTGCTGGTGCCGCGCCCGATCTCGTCCAGAATCAGGAGGCTCTTCGGCGTGGCCTGATGGAGGATATTGGCCGTCTCCTGCATTTCAACCATGAAGGTCGAGCGGCCCCGCGCAAGGTCATCGGATGCTCCCACCCGCGTGAAGATGCGGTCAACCAGCCCGATCCGTGCCGAGGCGGCCGGTACGAAGCTTCCGATGTGAGCCATCAGCACGATCAGCGCCGCCTGCCGAAGGATGGTCGATTTGCCCGACATGTTGGGGCCCGTGATCACGAGCAGCTGCTGATCGGTCTGGTTGAGCTCCAGATCGTTCGGGACGAACGTGCCGGCTGGAAGGAATCGCTCGATGACGGGGTGGCGTCCGTCATGAATGGAAAGGGCGTCTCCCCGGTTGATCTCCGGCCGGCAGTAGTCGTTGCGGGCGGCCGCCTGTGCCAACCCGGCCACGCAATCCAACTGGGCGATGTTGCGGGCCATCTCCTGGATCCGGGAGCTTTCCGCGGCAACCGCCGTCCTCAATTCGGTAAAGATCCGCTGCTCGAGCTCGATGCGCTTTTCGTCGGCCTCGAGAACCTGGGTCTCAAAGGTTTTCAGCTCTTCCGTGATGAAGCGCTCGGCGTTCACCAGGGTCTGCTTGCGGAAGTAGTTGTCGGGCACCGCTCCGAGATTGGCCTTCGAGATTTCGATGTAATACCCGAACACCTTATTGTAGCGCACCTTGAGGGATCCGATGCCGGTGATTTGGCGCTGCTGGGCCTCGTAGTCCGCCATCCAGCCCTTGGCGTCGGTGGCCAGTCGCACCGTATGGTCGAGGTCCGGATCGACTCCAGGGAGGATGGCCCCGCCGGCATTCAGATGGGCGGGCGGAGGATCGGCGAGGACATGCTCGATCCGGTCCGCCACGTCCTGCAGACCGTCCCAGTGCGCGACGATCTCGTCGAGCAGGTGAGGAGCCGGGGGGGGCTCGGAAGTGGGCCCCGCCTCGTCCGTTTCGGCGGCTCGGGCAGGGCCCGAAAAGCCAGCGGAGATCAGGGCCGCCTCGATGGAGGGCAGAATCTGGAGCGAGCGCTTCAGGGCCACCAGGTCCCTGGGGCCGGCCGTTCCGGTGCTGATCCGGCCGTTGAGGCGCTCGATGTCGCTCATCCGACCGAGCAGCTCCCGAATTCGATGTCGCAGATCATCCCGGGTGACTAGGGCGGCGACCGCATCGAGACGGTGGTGGATCCGGTCCGGGTCGAGGAGAGGATAGCGCAGCCATTGCTGGAGCAGCCGGGCGCCCATGGCCGTCCGGGTCTCGTCGAGGACCTCCAGGAGGGTGCCCTTGCGCCCCTGAAAACTTTGCGATTGGAAGATCTCGAGGTTGCGAACCGTGGCCTCATCCAATACCATGTAGTCGGATCGGTTGTAGGGGACCAGCCGCTTGACGTGCTCGCATGCACTGAGCAGGTTTCGGCGCGCATAGAAGAGGATCGCTCCGGCCGCCTCGATCCCCCGGTCCATGTGATGCACCCCGAACCCCTCCAGGGAATGGACCCGAAAGTGCTCCGTGAGCCGAGCTTCGGCCCGGGAACGATCGAAGTGGTCCGGATCGAGGGCGACGGGGAGGAGGGCCAGCTGCCGCTGCAGGTGCGGAAGCCACGCCGGCTCCGCTTCTGCGGGGAGGAGCAGTTCCCGGGGGGCCACGCGCAGGATCTCTTCCTGGAGGGCTTCCTCGCTGTCGAGCTCGACGACCCGAAATTCTCCCGTGGAGATGTCAAGGTAGGACAAACCGAACGGGCCGTCGCTTCCGTTGAGGGAGACGGCGGCCAGGTAATTGGGCTGATCGGCCGACAGGTTCTGGCTTTCCAGGACCAGACCGGGGGTGATGACGCGCACGACCTCGCGCTTGACCAGCCCCTTGGCCTTTTTGGGGTCTTCCACCTGGTCGCACAGGGCGACCTTGTGACCGGCCGCGACGAGCTTCGGAATGTAGGCATCGGCCGCATGGTAAGGAATCCCGCACATGGGAATGGGATGTTCGGCACTACGGTCCCGGGAGGTGAGCGCGATGTCGAGGATCGGGGCCGCGAGGGTGGCGTCTTCCATGAACATCTCGTAGAAATCCCCCATCCGGTAGAGGAGCAGCGCATCCGGGAACCGGGCCTTGATCTCCAGGTACTGCTGCATCATGGGGGTGTTCTTGATCATGATCCGTCGTTGCTCCTGCCTTTGGTCCATCGGGTGGGTCAAGTTCGCAACGGTGGGCCGTGCGCCGCGCTCATCCCGTTTGGACACGGGTTTTAACACATCGGCATCCATACCATAAATGGATTTCTTTGAAAGGTTTCCGGCCCGCCGGGTCGGAAACCCCTGAGGAGGCCCATGAAAAAGTCCGAGCCCATGATCCTGCTTCTCATCGGGGCCGTGGCCCTGGTGGCTTCGGGAATCGGTCCACACGATCGTGCCACCTGGCTCATGGAGGTCTTTCCCATCTTTCTCGGAGTGCCTGTCCTGATCGCCGTCCACGGTCGCTTCCGGATGACCCCCCTGGTGTACCGGCTGGTTTTTCTGCATGCCCTCATCCTCATGCTGGGGGCCCATTACACCTACTCCCGAGTCCCCCTCGGGTTCTGGATCCAGGATCTCTTCCACCTGAGCCGAAACCACTACGATCGGATCGGGCACCTCGCCCAGGGTTTCATTCCAGCCCTGATCGCCCGCGAGGTCTTGTTGCGCCGGACGCCGCTCAAAAGCGGCGGCTGGCTCTTTTTCATCGTCACAAGCGTGTGCCTGGCTCTGAGCGCCTTTTACGAATTCATCGAATGGTGGGCGGCGCTGATCCTTGGGCAGGGCGCCGATGCCTTCCTCGGCACCCAGGGCGATCCTTGGGATACCCAGTGGGACATGTTCCTGGCGTTCGTCGGTGCCATGGTGGGCCAAATCCTGCTTGGGGGCATGCAGGACCGGGAGCTGCGGCGCCTCCTGGGAAAGATGAGCTTTCTGCGCTGAGACTCACACGATCGAAGCGGTTCACTTTTCACTTGACATTTCCATCCTTGGTCTCAAGATGTTAGAGTAGCATTCGACAGACTACACCGTCGATTCTTCTTACATTTCCAAGACCTCCCCTGCTCCCCAGGAATGTGCCCTCTGGGCTGAGGGCTGCATGCCCTTGGCACGCTCAAGTGGGATTGGCTGCATGGCCGTGCCTTCTGCTTCTCCGGGATCCTTGGCTTCCGAGCTGGATCCATCTCCCCCCTCGGTTGGGTTAGACCTTTGAGCAAGCCCCTAGTTTGAATCGTGGAATCAAGGGAGGGCGGCCTCGTCCGGGCGGAAACAGGCCTCGTCGCGGTCGAAAACGCCAGGGAGAATCGCCATGGAACACAGGATGTCTCCGCCGGATTCGTCCCTCCTGGCTGCCGAGCAGGCGCTCGATCTTGCCGGGACCCTCCTGCAGTGCCGGAGCCTCGAGGCGCTGTCGTCTCTGGTGCCGCCCGTGGTGGCCCAGATGACCGGGTCCAGTGCCGCATTTCTATACCTGTCGCCTGCACCATCCCCTGGAGAGCCGTTTTCCCATCATGGATTGACCGCCCGGGAGATCCGGGAGATTGAAGCGCACTGCCGTCGCTATTTCTCTTCAGAGGGTGGCGTGAATGCCGTCGCTCCCGGTTGTGGGGCCATTTCAGTCGAGCCCCTGTCGGGTTACCGGCTTTGGGGGTTCGAGGTTGGACCGAGTATGCGCAGCCTGGTGGGGATCAAGCTCTCGGCATGGCATCCGTTTCCCGCTGAAGCGATCATGGTCTCCTTCATCCGGTTCCTGGCTCAAGCCGTACGGCTTGTCCTCGAGCGCATGGGGGTCGCCAGGCAACTCACCCACTTCAATGCCTATCTCACGGTGAGCTCTCTGCTTGCCAAATCCGTTGGGCTTCAAAGCCTGCTCGAAACGGCCCTCTACTTCTGCACCGAAGCCGTCGGAGCCCAGGAAGCCTCCGCACTGTTCCTCGACGAAGACCGGAAGCGGTTCCGCTTCTACCGAACCGAGGGGGCATCGCGTGCCGTGTTGGAGGGTGACTCCTTCCCGGCCGATTTGGGCATCGCGGGAGCCGTATTGAAAACGGGCCGGTCCGAGATCATCCAAGACGTCCAGAACGATCCGAGGTTCTATGGGAGGTTTGACGTCAAGTCCGGGATCGTCACCCGCAACATGATCGCGGTCCCCCTGGTGGCGGGGGAGGAGCCCGTGGGGGTGTTGGAGGTCATCAACAAGAAGGGCGACATGGCTTTTTCCGAGGAGGACCGCCTCCTGCTCCACTTCATCGCGGAGGAAATCGCCTTCGCGGTCCGCAACGCCAGGCTTTTCGATCTGGTCGCGGACAGCTATTGCCTTCAGCGCCAGGGGCAGACCACCTGTGAGGGATGCCCGGGACCGCTCGGCTCGTGGAGCTTGTGCGTCGAGTACCGTCAGGCGTCGCGGTTGTAGTTGCCTCTGGTCACAGAGAGCCCGGACGGTTCGCAAGCCGGTCTGGGAGTGCCAGGGCGTCCAAGAAGAGCGCCTCGGGCGGAAACGGTCTCTCAAGTCCACATGACATTAGGAACAAATCATGGATGCGCTGACGGAAAGGAGAAGTCACCGGAGGACGGTGCCCGTTCAGCCGATGCTTGGCCTGGCCCAGACGTCTTCTTCCAGTGGACCTGCATCCCCTTCCCGTGAAACGGGAAACCGGTCCTCGTTCTACGTCAACATCCTGGATATCAGCGAACGCGGGGTGAGGATCGAATCGGTCTACAGCGTGGACAAGGTGTGCCGATTTTACATCCAGAGAGCCGGCGCGGGGGATCCTTCCTGGAGCGGATTCCGGGCCCGTGAGGTCTGGAGCCGCAGGGATTCGGATCAGGACCTCTGGCTCACGGGTCTTGAGCTCATCCCTCTAGAAGGCCCCAGCACCCAGGTTCCCGTGGTTGCGGGCGGCGCCCCTTTTCCCCCGCCTGAGGATGCGGCGTTTCTGCTTCAGACGAGCCTTCTGAGCTCCATTCCTGAACGGGCGTCGTTTCATCTGCTCAATTGTCTGAGGCCGCACACCTTGAAGGCACGTGAAAAGCTGTTCTCCCAAGGAGAGGACGGCGACAGCCTCTATCTCATCCAGAGTGGAAAGTGTTCGGTCCGTCTCGAAAAGGAGGATGGGATCACGCACCTCGCCTGTCTTCAGGCGGGTGATGTGGTGGGAGAGATGGCCGTCCTCACGGGTGAGCCTCGGAGCGCCCATGTGCACGCCGAAACTGACGTGAAGCTTTGGCGGCTTGGCAGCGCCGAATACAGGGCCCTTTCGAAACGCTTCCCAGACGTGAAGATCATTCTAACGGAGCTGGTGACGCACCGTTTCGAGCACGAGTCGTCTACCGGGGACCGGCACATCGGCAAGTACATCATCCAGAAAAAACTCGGAAAGGGTGGGTGGAGCATTGTCTACCAAGGGATTCACCGGGTTCTGAACGCCCCGGTGGCCATCAAGATGCTCAAGCATAACATGGCTACCGAGGAGGGTTTTCTGGCGAGGTTTCGAAACGAAGCCCGGATCATCGCCCGGTTGAACCATCGCAACATCGTGCGCGTCTATGACATCGAGGAGCGCTTCCAGACGGTCTTCATCGTCATGGAATACCTGGAGGGTCAGCCCCTCGAGAACCTCCTGGAACGCTTGGGGCGCGTGCCGTTCCCGCGGGCCCTCGGGCTTCTCGTGCAGATCTGCGAGGGCCTTGCATACGCCCACGACCAGGGGATCATCCACCAGGACGTGAAGCCGGCGAACCTGTTCGTACAGGCGCAGGATCAGGTCAAAATCCTCGACTTTGGTCTGGCGTGTCGACCAGGAAGCGAGGAGCTCAATCTGGCGGGGACGATCTATTATGCGGCTCCGGAGCAGATCGAAGGACTCGCGGTGGATGCGCGCACTGACATCTATGCACTGGGGATCACCGCCTTTGAAATCCTCACGGGAAGAAGGCCTTTCCCGGAAGAGGACTTGAACGAACTCGTGCGGATGCATCTGGAACAGGACATCCCGGATCCCCGTGAGCTGCTCCACGAGCTTCCGGAACCGCTCTGCCGTCTGGTTCTGAGGTGCTGTCGACGGGATCCCGCACAGCGTTATCAGTCGATGGGCGAAGTGCTAGAAGATCTGAGACCTCTGGTGGCCCGCTGGTGTCCGTCTCCGAAGGGGGAAATCCCGGAGCGGCTGCGTGCCGTGAGCATTCTGTTCCTCTGCAGAGAGGAACACCAACTGGCCCTCAACCCCCTCCTAGAACAGCTTGGGGCACAGTTGGAGGCCATGGGGCTGATCATGAAGGTGTCGGTTCACGAGGATCTGTAGGTGCGCAGCAGCTTTTCCGCTTTCGTGCCGAGGCGGAGGCGAGGCGACTATTGGCCGGTCTGCACAATGAAGTCACGCTCTCGTTACAGTGGCGGAGGCGGTCATGCCTACAATGGTAAAACGTATCAGCGAAATGGCCGGCGCCCTGAAAGAAATGAGGGGCCTTCTCGAGTGCGCCGACGAATGCATCGTCATCCTCGACCGCGACTTGCAGGTCAATTATGCGAACCCTCGGGCACTGGAGGTTTTCGTGAAATCCCCAGCCGGCCCTCTGGGGATGTCCTTTGTGGACCTGTTCCCCACCAGCGAGGATACTCTTGAACGACTCCGCCTGACTGTTGCCACCGGATGCGCATTGTCTTTCGAGAACGCGATCCATCGGCAGGGGAAAATGATTTGGATGGATACCCGCTGTTCCCCCATCCGTGGAGACGATGGATCAGTCACGGCGCTCCTGTGCGTATCCCGGGATGTGACTGAAAGCAGGGAGCGGGAGCAACGGATTGTGCAATCCAAGGAACACTGGCTTCAGGCCGTCGACAACCTTCCCCACCTGCTGGCCGTTGTCAACAGGGACTTTCATATCGAGCGCGTGAATTCGAACATGGCCAACCGGCTGGGGATGGCGGCTTCCAAAGTCCTTGGGATCCGTTGCTTCAAAGGCCTCCACGGGATCAACCGCCCGCCCTCCTATTGTCCGCTTTTCAAATCACTTGCGGACAATGTGAACCGAATCATCGAGGTCCAGGAAAAACATCTGGGGTGTGAATCGGTCAGTCTGTCTTCCTTTAGAGACAAGGAAGGCAGAATCGCCGGATGCATCTATGTCGGACGCATGGGCGTCGCCGGGCACGTCGAGGGTGAGATCCGGCAGTGTCTGATGGTCTTGATGAGGAAGGTGGATTTCATCGTGCGGGTCCAAGACCCGCGAGGTCGATACCGATTCTTGATGGCAATCGCCGGTGGCAACTTCCAGACCGCCGACGTCTTCGGCAAGACGCCGAGAGACTTTTTCGAGCCCTCGACAGCCGCCGAGATGATGGAGCGGATCGAACGGGCGGCGTGGAGCCGGAGAGGGTTCATGGAAGCCAGCGAGCTCCGGTGGAAGGGCGAGTCGTTTCATTTTCTGGATCAGGTGACTCCGCTGCCGGACAAAGACGGAAAGGTGGAACTGGTCATCACGATCTCCAAGAAGGTCGCCGAATCTCGACGTGCTGCCGTCCCACCTCGGGTCCCCGCAGACGGCATCCGGCACCTGTCACCCCGTGAGCGCGAGGTGCTCGCGCTGATCGCGCATGGCTTGGGTTCCAGGGAGATCGCGGAAAGGCTCTGCATCAGCATCAAGACGGTCGAGACCCACCGGACCCGAATCATGCAAAAACTCAATGTTCACAAGATGAGCGTGCTCGTCAATTTGGCCGTCAGCTGGGGAGTGCTCTGAACCGTTTTGGGCGAAGGTCATCGCCACGCAACAGGTGGTTCGAGGACGACGTTTAGGAACGTGTTACGGTTGGAGCATGCGGGAGCGTGCGAAGAGGGGGATTCCTTGAGGGGTGCGACGGAATGCACTGCGGCGCCGAACGGGCAGACTCTGGTGGTCAATCTGCCGACCCGGCTGGGTTACGAGCGGATCGCGATGGATTGCTCGGCCTCGTTCGCGAGGCTGGTCGGTCTGGTCCCGGAGCGGATCGACGACTTGAAGACGGCCGTCGCCGAAGCGTGTCTCAACGCCATGGAGCATGGCAACCAGGGACGCCTCGACGCGCGGGTCATTGTCACCCTCAACTTCGATGGACGCACGTTCAGCGTCTGTGTGGAGGACGAGGGGCAGGGCATCGTCGATCTGCCCGAAGACCCAGACATCGAGCGGAAGATCGAAAGACTCGAGCCGCCGCGGGGTTTGGGGATTTTTTTGATCCGAAAGCTGGTCGACGAGGTCGAGTTCAACAAACGCACCCGACACGGTCACCTGCTGCGAATGGTTCTGAAAATGAAACAACTGGGGTGAACAAACGATCCGCGCCGGAAGCGGGTTCGGTCTCCATCAGCCGGCCGCCATCCCAACCTGCATCGTCACGGTTCTGAAGCTCAAGGAGGCAAGGCAGATCCCCATGGAGCAAAACATCATCCGGATCCACCAGCAAGACGCGGTCACCATCCTCGAAGTGACGGGAGACCTCACGGTCGTGTCGGAGCCGTTTCTGAACGAGGCCTACCGGAAGGCGTGCGACCTGGGGGCGAGGCGTCTGGTCCTCAAGTTCCAGGAAAACGCCTACATCAACAGCGGCGGCATCGCCCTCTTGATCCAGCTCCTGGCCCAGGCGCGAAGGGCCGACCAGGCGGTTGCCCTCACCGGACTTTCCGCCCATTTCAAGAAAATCTTTCACATGGTCGGCATCACGAAGTTTGCCAAGATCCACGCCACCCTCGACGAAGCGTGCGCCGCTCTCAACCAGGCGGGGTGAAACCCGGGAAGCAGCCGCGGGCTCGCCGCAGGCAAAGCGAACGGCTGTGGCCCCGCTCCGCGCGGTAGCAGGAGCGCTCCATGAACGACGAAGCCGGCCTGATGGACCCACTGCAGCACTCCCTCGACCAGCGCGTCTTCCACCTGAAGACCCTCTACGACGTCAGCCGGGAGATCTTTGCCACGGTGGATTCCAACCGAATCCTGAAAACCTTTCTCCTCATGACCATGGGGAATTTCGGCATCCTGGAGGGATTCATCACCCTGTTCCAGGGAACGAACGAAAAACGGGACGTGTTCCTGTCCGTCGGCCTCGGTGATCCGGAAAGCGAGGCCCTCAAGTCGGGCGCAAAGGCATTTCTCCTGGCGGAGGGGGGCAGTTTCGTCTCCCACCGGGACACAGTCTGCCTTCAGCCGGATTTCCTTCCGCCGCCCATTGTGTGCGCCATCCCCTTCAGCCTCGAGGAAGATTGCGTCGGCATGCTGGGCCTTGGCGCCAAGATAGCGGGAGAGCCCTTCGGGGAAGCCGACCAGGAGCTGCTTCTGACCCTGGTGAACAACCTGGTCGTGTCCCTCCGGAATGCGAGGTCTTTCGAGGAGATCGAATGGCTGAACCGCTTTCTGCGGGACCAAAACATCCAGCTGGAACATGCCAACGTCCGGCTCAAGGCGGCCTTGCGCAAGGTGGAAATGCTGGAGAGCGTCAAGGCGGGCCTGAGCAAGTTCGTTCCTTCGGCGGTCTGCAAAATGCTCGAGAAATCCCCTCAGGAGGCGGTCTTCGAGAGCCGCGAGCAGGATGTGTCGGTGCTCTTTCTGGATATCGAGGGGTACACGGCGCTTTGCGAGCGGCTGAGCGCCCGGGAAGTCAACCGGATGATCGAACGTCACTTCTCCGAGATCGTCGAGGCGATCCACGCCAACGACGGGGATGTCAACGAAACGGCGGGCGACGGGCTCATGGTGCTGTTCCTCGATGAGAGCCGGACCACCAATGCCCTTCAGGCGGTGCGCACGGCGCTCGAGGTGCACGAGAGGCTCTCAGGCCTTTGCGGCGGTCCCGACGCCGGTTCCAATCCCCTGGTGGTCAACATGGGCATCAATTCCGGTCCGGCCCTGGTTGGGGCGGCTAAGTTCGAAAGTGGCCTCGGATCCCGATGGACCTACACCGCGCGGGGCATGACGACCAACATCGCCGCGCGTCTCGGCGCCCTGGCTTCGGGAGGGAAAGTCCTTCTCTCGGCCGCCACCGCCGAGCGGGTGCGAGATCAGTTCCCGCTTGCGTCGCTCGGGAGATTCCACCTCAAGAACGTGTCCGAGGAGGTGGAGGTCTACGCCCTGTCCCTTCTAAAAGAACACCGCCACCTTGAAAGATAGGAACTGCTGCTGCAGGAAGTTGTTGCTGCCGGCGAAGATGTTTTCATACTCGATCGAAGCGGTGAAGGGCACCGGGAATTCCTTGGCCCGGTAGCGGTTGATGGTGGAAAGGGTGATCCCGGGTCGCACGGCGTGGAAGGAAGCCCCGGTCTCGTCCTCCAGGGAACTGTAGTTCGATTTTTTCCCGCTCACCTCGTCTTCCAGCTTGAAGCCGTAGCGGTATTGAACGGAGAGATTCAGCAGGCCGCCCAGAAAATCGTACCCGGCGGTCCCCTCGAACTCGAACCGGTCCCCTTGGTCGATGTCGATTTTCTCCTTTTCGGTGGAAAGCGGCCGGTTGACCTCGGGGGGAATCCGCTTGGTCATGCTCGTGGGCAGCTGGATGTCGTAGCGAAACGTCCCGTTCAAGAACAGGTTCTGGATCCCGGTGTAGTCGCAGTGGAGCCGGGCGAGGAGTGCATAGGCCCCGTTGCCGAAGCCCGTGTCCACCAGGTTGTCGGGATCGTCGATCTTTCCCGTGGGAAAGCGGGCGCCTCCCGTGAACGCCAGGGCCCAGTGGTCGGATTGATAGAACTGGTAGCGCGCCACGGTCTCGACATCCGAAACCCCACTGTCCGACCAGCTGCTGAACGGTTTGTATCCATACCCGGGGATGTCGATGCGGCCGTCCCCGTCGATGTCGAGCCCCCGGCCGAGCAGCGCCTTGACCTGCCGGGTGGTCAACGGAATCCCCCCCAGGGCGATCGGAACGAACGGAGAGCCCAGGAAGGGATCCTGGATGCTGCCGTAGAAAGGATTGAGGCCCACCGTCGCCTTGGACGCGTCGAGCCGGGCTTGGACCTTTGTTTCGTTCCAGTAATAGGGGACCTTGATGCTGAGGGTCAGGTGGTCCGTCAATCCGTATTGGGCTTCTGGGACGAGGTCGTAGAACTGGTACTTGAAGGAAACGACACTGCGGCCCAGGCTGGCGGTTCCGGCCGGCATCCCGAAGCCCTGCTCCACCCGGGAAAGCGCCGGGAACACGCTGCTGTTGAGACTGGCATTGAAGTCGGTGGCGACGGCTTCCCGCTTGCCGTCCGGATCGAACCGCTCGGTGACCGGGAAATAAACGTTGCTCGTCACCGCCGTCCGGAACACGCCCTTGGGCAGGACCTGGGCGCTGTCGCCGTGGGCGGAGCCACCCAAGGCCGCCCAAACAGCCGTCCCGAGAAACACGCTGAGTCCCATCCATCGTTTCATGGTCTTCCTCCGCATCCACGTCCGTCCACTTTGACGACCACGACGGTCAGGTCGTCGTGCTGTTCCACCCCGTCCACGAACCGTTCCACATCCTCGATCACTTTCCCGAGCAAAGCTTCCGCCTCCAGGTGTCGCCCCGCGTCGATGGAGGCCATCAGGCGCTCGAACCCGTAGATCTCAGAACTTCCGTTCATCGCCTCCACCACCCCGTCCGTGTAAAAGACCACCGTTTCGCCGCTCCCGAGAGGAATCCGCGTCTCGCGGTATTCGGCGTCCTCGAGGATCCCGAGAGGAAAGGAGTCTCCTTCCGTGTCCACGAACCTGGGCGGGGAGCCGTCTTCGGGGCAGAGAATCGGCTGGGTCTGACCGGCGTTGCACAGGGTCAGGGCCTGCCCCCGGGGATCGAGCACCGCGTAGAGCAGGGCGACGAACATGCCCTTGCGGATGTCCTTGCCCAGCCGGAGGTTGCCCGTGGCCATCATGTCGCTCAGGGAGGAGCCCGCCTCCGAGAGGACCCGAAAGATGCTCCGGGCAGCGGCCATCACCAGGGCGCCGGAAACGGCCTTGCCCGAGACGTCGCCCACAATGATCCCGAGACGCCTTCCCGATTCCGGGTCGGACATTTCGATAAAGTCAAAGAAATCGCCCCCCACTTCCCGGGCCGGGATGGACCGGGCGGCGACGGCGATGTGCTCCAATCGGGGAGGATACTCGGGCAGCATGCTGGCTTGAAGGTCGTGGGCGATCCGCAGCTCTTCCTCCATCCGGCTCTTTTCGATGTTTTCCAGGAACAGTTTGGCATTCTCCAGGGCGATGGCGCTCTGGTTCGTGACGGTCCTGAGAAGATCCAGGTCTTCCAGGGTGAAGAGCTTCCCCGATTTTTTCCGCCCCAGAGAGACAATCCCCCGCAGTTCGTCCTGGTAGGTCAGGGGCAGCATGAGCTCCGACTGAAAGGCGTCGAAGGTGTGCTGGAGGGGTTCCCGGCAGGATTCAAAACGCGGGTTCAGAAGAATCTCGTGGCGGAAGAGGGGCTTGCGGTCCTCCTGGAGCAGCCGCGGCACCATGGAGCCGCCGTCCAGCCGCTCCTCTGCTATGCCCGCCCCCTCGCAGAGTTGGACGTGGTAGGTGCCCTGGTCCGCGTTGGGGACGAGCAGCAGGCCGTTTTCCAGCGACATTTCCTTCACCAGGGAGCCGATCAGGTTCCGATGGATCGCTTCAGGATCCAGGATCCGGATCATCGCCTCGCTGGCGGCCGTGATGGTCTTGCGGTAATCGTAGCGCTGCCGATAGAACAGCCGGTCCACCAGGCTCTGGAAACGCTCATGCAAAGGCCTGAAGGTAAACACCACAGCGAGCGCGAAGACGATGGAGAACACGGGGGAGGTATAGATCTCCGAGGATTGGAAGGTGACGTTCAAGACCAGCACGATCAGGGCGTAGGTCCCCACGATGGCGGCGGTGGTCAGCACGTAACCGTAGGTGCGCCGCACGATCACATCGATGGCGAACAGGTCGTGCTTGACGATGGTGTAGCCGACGGAGAGCGGAAACATGATGAGGCAGAGGGCGAACGTGAGGGCCGGACTCGGAAGCAGGTGGACCTGCCGGAAGGTCAGCGCCAGCAGATTGGCCACGGGGATGAAAAAGGCCAGGGCGATGCCCAGGAAGATGGCCTGCGACTGCAGCCGGATGATCGCCGAGCTGTCCCGCAGGGCGTTCCAGGCCATGGACAGCAAAAAAATGAGAACCCCGGCCATGAGATAGCTGTCGTTGAGGACCCCGAGCAGAGGCGGAGCCTGCCAGTAGGCGGAGGCGGTCAGCTTGTAGGCCGTAAACAGCGCCAGCGAGGCCAGGTAGGGAAGGGCCGGCACCCACGGGGCCTTTTGGAGAAAGCTTCTGGATTTGGGAAAGCGCAGCCCCAGGTGGATGATGGGGGCCGGGAGAAAGACGTCGACCAAGAGTCGCAAATCGAAGAACCACAGTGGGCGCACCAGGTCGCTGGGGGCAAAGAAGCTGAGCTCCATGCCGAACAGGCAGCTCATCAGGCAAAACAGGCAACTTTCGGGGGCCTGGGGTTTCATCAGGAACACCACGATGCCCAGGACCACGTAGAGGAGACCGATCCCGAAGAACGGACCGCTCCGCTCCAGGACGGCCCGGAGCCCGAGCCGCCCGGTCTCGATCCGGATGTCGAGGAGCTGTCCGTCGCGCAGGACGGCGTAGTGGTTCACGGAACCCGGTTCGCTCCGGCGGATCTTGAAATAGAGCTCATCGAAGGTGCTGTAGGTGTGCCCGTTGATGCTCACGATGCGGTCACCCTCCCGCAGCCCAGCGAGCCGGCCCCGCTCCATGACCTCCCCCACGACGGTGGGGCCCGATTCGAAAATGGCCCGCCAGCCGAAATCCGGGCTGTTGCGCCAGGCAACGAGGTTCACCGCATAGACCGCGTAGGCCGAGACGACGAGGCACTGGGCGAGGAGAAAGCATCGCCAGCGCCCTTTGGGGCGACTGGGTTGGCAGGGCTGAGCCGTCGTCATGTCATGATCCCGCCTCCAAGCGGGGGCGTGGGCGGAGACCCCGCAGCAGCGCCAATGCGGCCACCGCCGTCGCGAGGCCGACGAACCAATCCCCGTGGACCGTGTAGACGCTCCGGTGCCGCGCGAGGGGAACGTCGCGCACCGCAACCCCCCGGACGAACAGGGCCGCGCCATTACCGTCGGAGACCTGCCCGGTGATGGCCCCGCTGGGTTCAATGAAGGCGGAAATCCCCGTGGTCGTCGCCCGGACGACGGCGACACGGTTTTCCACGGCGCGGAACACGGTCATGGCCAGCGTTTGATAGGGGGCGTTCGTGCTGCCGAGAACCGCCTCATTGGCCACGCTCACCATGAGGTTGGCTCCCTCCAGGACAAAGCGCCTGAAATAGTCGGCGAACATATTCTCCCAGCAGATGGGTGTCCCGAAGAGCGCCTCCCCCACCCGGAACAGGGTGTAGGTTTCGCCCGCCTGGAAGCCTTCCTGGGCCGTCGTGATCCAGCTGGGCCAGCGCACGATGCCCTCGAACGGAAGGCTTTCGTTGAACGGAACCAGCAGCCTCTTGTGGTACCGGCTCAAGACCTGGCCGACTGGCGAGATCAGGAATTCGCTGTTGGCGTAGGGTATTTCCCGTTGTTTGCGGGCCTTGAGCTTCTCATAGCCGGCTCCGCCCACCACCAGGTAGGCCCCGGCCCGCTGCGCCGTCTGTTCGAGGGTCACTCGCACCAGGCGGCTGCCGTGGATCGGCGCAGGCAGCGAGGAAGACGGCCACACGATGAGCTCAGGCCCGTCCCTGGCGGCGTCCTCGGTCAGGTCCCGGTAGACCTGCAGGTGCGCCAGCTGGTCCTCGTGGGGCATGGAGTTACGAACCAGGACATTCGGCTGCACCAGGGCCACCCGGATCGACGGCTCGCCGGGCGATCCAGCGAGGCGCTCCCGGCCGTAGAGAAGGGCCAGGACCAGGATGGCGAGGGCGGCCAGAATCTCGCGCATCCGCCCCGTGTCAAGAGCTCGCCACCGGGATTCGGAGCCTGCCGCCCGGGTTTTTTGTCCCTCGGGCAGCCGGCTCAGCGCATGGTTGATCAAGACAAGGAGAAAAGAAACCCCATAGACGCCTGTGAGGTCCGCGACCTGGATGAATGGAAGGAACCGGTATTGGGTGAACCCCAGCAGGTTCGTCGGCCAGGCCAGGAAACCCACGTTCGCGCGCGCATACTCGAGGGCCACCCAAAGGGAGGGGCCGGCGACCAGTATCCAGGACCCGGCCACCCGGGACGCCACGCGGTAAACCGCCCCGAAAAGGGCGTAATACAAGCTGAACAGGACGGCCATTCCCCCAAAAAGCTCCCAACCGATCGCCCGCCAGAAAAGCGTTCCGGCGGCCCAGGCCATCCCAAACAGGAAGCCCTGGGCGGCCGCGGCGAAGCCGCTTGCCCGGCGCATGGCATGGAGCATGGGAGCCAGGGCGACCCACGCCGCCCATCCGACGTCGAACGGCGGGAGCGCGAGCGTCAGGCCGAGTGCCGCCACGAGGGGCGCAAGGCAGGTTTGGGGGCGGCTCACGATGAGTCCCTTCACACGCATGCGGGCCGATGGGCGGCGAGGGGGCGGTGCCGAACCGACGGCTCATCGCCCGATCGTCGTTCGGACAAGCGGACGTTCAACCTTTCCGGGATGGAACAGGGGCCGGGAGTCTCGACAACCCGCTGGGTCCCTGGCTGAAGTCAATGGCTCTCCTTCCCGCGGGCCCGGTCCAAATGGTTCAATTCTTGATGGCCAGCGTGACGTCCAGCAGCGTGAAATAGTAGGTGGTGGAGGCATCCCGAGTGTCCACCACTTGGTCCACCGCTTTCAGGGCGAACCGGGTACTTCCCGGGGAAACCACCGGCAGCACGTGGTCCTCAAAAAAGGCAAACAGGATCTCCTTTTGCCGTGTCATGTCCACGTAGCAGACGGTTTCCGTCCCCGAATCCCCGGTGAAGACGTATAAGTTATTGCCTTTGCTCAATCGCAGGACGAAAAACATGTGGGTGCCGATGTTGCCGTTGCCCACGCAACACCCGGCTTGATTGCTGCACGTAACCTGATAGTAGATCGCCAGCGTCCCGAAGAGCTTCGTACCGGGGGCCTGGGGCTCGAGCCACGGGTCGAACACGGTGCCTTCGGGGGTCTCGCAGCCGCGCTGGGCCCAGGCGGGTCCGCTCAGCATCAGGGGCACAAACGCAGCCAGAAACAGGATAAGGTTTTTTTTCGTTCGCATAACGATCCTCCTGGGGTTGAAAAAGGGACGGTTCTCCGTCGAACCCTCCCGGTCGGGACGGTTCGACGCGGCCTCATGAGGCTGTGGCTACTTGAGCTTCGCCTGGTCTGCGGCGGCGTAGCCCGCCGGGAAATACCAGGTTACCGTAGAGCTCTTGGAGGTGTACCGGACGGATTGGTCCATGATGGTCCCGGTCCCCGTGGGATAATGGTACCCCCCCGCCTTGGTGTTGGGCGTGGCCGTGAGCCATAGGGTGTGCCCCGCCTCGTGGGCGATGACCTGCTTCTTGTAGACGTCCTTGAGGCCGGTGAGATCGGAGCCGGGCGTCAGGGAGAATGCGGTGCCGGTTTCAGGATCGACATACACACAGATCTTTCCGGCGCAGGTATTGGTCACAAACTGGTCGATCCGAAGGGTATAGATCGTGATGTCATTGAGGGTGTTGGGCGTGCCCTGGGAGGGGGTCACCCCCAGTTCAATGCCGGTGCTGAGGTCTTTGAGGTTGTTTTCATACATCCGGATGGCGTGCTGGACCGGATAATTTTGGATATCTTTGATGATGGCGCGGTTGAAGTCGACCCACGGGTTCCGGTTCACCCGGTGGGTTCGCAGCGTGGAGGTCCCGCTCTTGGCCTTCTCGATGGTTTTGATCCAGTACTTGGGATCGTTTTCAATCGGAGGCAGAAGACTGCGCGGCTGTCCCACGGGCGCAGTCCCCAGGATCACGAACAGATCCGGTTTGTCCTTGTCGACGGGGTCGGTCAGACAGTTGCTGCATTCCTGGTCAGGACAATTGAGACAGAGATCTTTTCTACATCCACCGTTGGGAAAAAAGGCGCCCAGATCGTCTGCCGCCGGCAGGTACACTCCGTATTGTTCCGCACAATAACCGTATGCCTCCGCAAAACAGTCGGACCCGTCCAGATCCAGGTCGTCGGCCCACGCGAGAGGGGGACTCGACGCGAGGCCCCAGACGGTGACCAACAGCAGGCACAGCCCGAGATACATCCCTTTCACGGCTATTCTCTTCATCACATGACCTCCCTTCTGGGGGTGTTCTTTTCGTTGGGTTTTCCGACTCGGGTCGATCCGTATCACCCGCATGCTCACTCCAAATGCGTCAGTCAGGGTCTTTCGGCGGTCTCTCGGGCGGGTTTCAACCCGCCCGTCCCCTGTTGAGTCAACTGTAATGGGCTCACTCCTTGCCTCTCGAGACATGCCTGAGGGTCCGTTTCACCCCGATCTCGCTGTTGAGGGTCTGCGTCTTTCCCTTGTGCTTGATCTTGTGCTTAACCTTGGTGGGCACCCACTCGCTTCCGATATCGGTGATGATGAATTGGAGCGCCTTCAGCTCGGAAATCACCTCGGTGGAAAGGGTCTTGTGGTCGGCGACAAAGCCTTCCGGCGGCGTCACACTCGTGGTGATGGTCCAGTCCCCGACGCTGTCGAACACGAACGGGTAGGGCTCGCTCTGCTCGCTCCATTCCACGTACTCCGGCTCGATGATCAACAGATCGGAGCCCTTGAGCTGGCGGTACTTGCCCGGGACGTTCTGGTTTTTGAAGTTTTGGATCACCTGAAGGTACTTGCTGACCAGGGCGTCGGCCGGAAGCGGGCCCACGCTCACGCCGATGTAAAGGGTTTCCGATGTGCCCGGGTTCTCGGGACGCGGCACGACGGCCTTGCCGATGGCGAGGTAATCGCCGGGGGGGACGAAGGAGAAAATCGCCTGCCCGTTCGTGTTGCTTTCGGCTTCGGCACCGAAGTCATACCCGCAGGTCTCCCAAATGCCCGCATAGTTCTGCCAGGAGATCCCCATGCGGGCCGCGCAGCTCCCGGGGACCTTGCTGTAGAGGCGCACGGGAACTCCAGCCAGGGTCTCCTTGGCGGGCGTCGGATAGGTGCCGGAGCCAACGATGTGACGGTCGACCTTCACCACGAGCACAGGCTCCAGGTCCTGCAAAGTGACCGCGCTCTTGCCCCAAAAGTAGGTGTTCGTTCCCAAGAACTTGCCGTAAACCGTGGGGTAATAGGTTCCTGGAAGGGCCGTTCCCAGGCTCATCAGGGCTGCGGGACCGTCGAATTCCACGATCAGGGCGTTCGGTTCGGAGGGAGTGATCCACCATTCGTCCGGGAACCGAATGGGAACGCTTCCGTTGAGCCGAATGCTGTCCCGATCCACCGCCTCCGGGTCGATTCCCGTGATGGTGGCCCGGATGCGCTGACCGCTCATGGCCGCCCAGTCGGTGTTCCACACCGAGGGGTCGAACGCAACGTCGGCGGAGACGGTGTTGCCTTGCCCCAGGACCGTGAGGGTGGTCCCGCTAGAAGTGACCGCCCCGCGCCATAGGGAAACACATGACTCATCAGAGGCGCAACCGGCACTCGTGAGGTCCGGGTCCTGCACGAAGTTGGCATAGGTGGCTCGAACGGTGTACGTGTCCCCGGCCAACTGCGACGCCTGGAACATCTCCGCGCCGGGCTCCGTCAGGTTGCAGGTGACGCTGAACTCGCCCGATCCGGGCACCGCAGGGTCCTTCGGCGGGATCACGATCACGTCGCTCAACGGGTCGGGCGGTTCACTCGGCTGCGGAAGCCCGATCCCGTAGGCCTTCCGGAATCGGCAGGCCGGGTAGAGGGTCTGGTCGCCGCTGGACGTCAGGGTGAACGTGGTGTTGTAGCAGTCGGGTCTGATCGTGGTGATGGGGGCTCCGCTGTCGTTCACGAAGGTCGCCGTGAGCACGATGGGCTCACCAGGCTGGACCACCATGGACGAAACATCCACCCGTTCGTCGATCGTTTCACAGGCGTCGCCGATGCCGTCCCCATCGGTGTCCTCCTGACCGGCGTTGGATGTGTCGGGGCAGTTGTCGCAGACATCACCCACGCCGTCGCCGTCGGAATCCGCCTGGTCCGGATTGTAGGTCTGGGGGCAGTTGTCGTCCGAGTTGAGTACTCCATCCCTGTCGATGTCCAGGCTGCCGGAGCATTGCAGGCTATCCACGAGACCCGGGTTCAGTGTGGTTGGGTCTGTGGTTCCAATTGTGGGAGAAGCGGTCGTCAACGAAAGGGTGTATGGTTCTACAGTCAGACTATCCACCGGGATATCTGTTGTTGACATGGACGCTGGAAGGGAATTCGGACAGGTGGGGATATCCAAAGAACTGTCAAGTTGAAGTACCCATGCCTTCCAATGGGTATCCCCGGAGCCCACGGCGGCATATCCCATGCTCGTGGGGGTGGCGAAGAAACCCGAGTCCCAGCCTTCCTCGCCAAAGCTCCTTGCATGCTCAACGGTGCCCGAGGCGTTCACTTTGAAGAGGAAGAAATGCATGTCGGGGCAAAGCAGGGTGTTCTTGCATTGCGCTTCGCCCGAAAAGACGAAGCCCCCGTCGGTGGTTGGCTCCATGGAACCAGCCGCTGTGTAATGATAGATAGAATCGGTGTTCTCTGTGTACGCTCTCACCGATACAACTTCGCCCACGGGGGAAAGCGTCACAACCCTTATGGCATCGCTTTCGGCAACACCCAATCCCAGATTATAGTTCATCGCGATGACGAGGTTCGGATCCGTGGTTTCCGTGGTTTCCGTGGTTTCGTGCACCGCAACCACGGGCCCCGGCAGGCCAGGGGAATAAGCATACCCAATCTGACCATAGGTATTTGAAAAGACGCTATTAAAATCGGAGTCAAGCTTGGCCACCCAGAGGGCCTGATTATAGGGGTCGCTTCCCTCAACGGTCCCCACCAGGATGTACCCGCCGATGATCTGCCGGACTTGAAAGATCCGGAGGCCACTGTTAGCGACCCAGGACAGTGGGACCGGGTCGATTCCCGTGGACTGAACGTTTCCCGTGGACTGAACGTTTCCCTCTGCATCCAGCTTCAGCAGGAAGGGCATCCCAGTGCCCAACGAGCTGGAGTTCATTCCACCACTGGCAATGTAGCCGCCATCGGCAGTCGGCTGGATCGAATAAACGGTGTGTTCCATACCATCTGCCAAATGAAACGTCCTATGCCATACTGGCTGCCCCTCCTGATCCAACTTCAAGGCAAAGGCGTCGAAATAGGGAAGATTAGAGTTGCCTGCGTTCCCCGCCTGGCCACCGATGATGTAGCCGCCATCATGAGCTCTGGCCACACACCGGGCGTGCTCAGGAGGGCCATAGTCGTATGCGGTCTGGGTTTGAACCTCTCCCGCATCG
Organism: uncultured Syntrophobacteraceae bacterium; assembly: GCA_964527905.1. Taxonomy (GTDB): domain Bacteria; phylum Desulfobacterota; class Syntrophobacteria; order Syntrophobacterales; family Syntrophobacteraceae; genus CALBZH01. The sequence continues at coordinate 3,977 of CAZGQL010000046.1, read as the reverse complement.
TTCAGTCTGAGAACCGTCACGTGCCATTGGACACCGGTCAAATCATCCGTCTCCCGGAATGTGTTGCCAATGGCTACGTAACCGTTGTCCGCAGTCTGTCCGATATGCAGCAGTTTCTTTTGTCCAAGCTCCTGTCCGTTGTTGTCATAAGCGTGGTAGACTCTCCACCAAGTTGGTGATGGTGGGGTCTGTGGATGGACCATGCTCTGTGAAAGCATGAGCACCCCCGCCACCAAGGTCATGGTAAGCAGGAACAGCGGTTTTCTCATGGAAGGGCCCTCCTTTGTGTTGAAATGAACTGCACTGCCCGGTTGGCCGTTTGCTTGCGCGGTGAATCAGACCCAAGAATCGGTCCTGATCGATGCGGCAAGTTGAATCCCTCGGGAAAGCCCTGCATGTCCCGCAAAGTACCTCCGGTGGAAAAAGACTGCGGCCTGGTTGGCGATGGAGAGACATGCCGATGACCCGCATGAGAATCGCGGCGCTGACCCGCGATTCCGGGCGACGCAGTCGCACGGAACAAGGGATTCTAACGCCCTGCAGACCTCTTTCACGCGGGAGCCCACTCACCCTCGCTCCATCGGCTCACTGCAGGGTCTTACGCACCAGCCGGGAACCTGGTTGAACCGGCACACTTCAGGGCTCCTTCAACTTCGGCACATCCAAGAGGTTGTGCTGGTGAGGGATCGTCCACGTGACGGTCCCTCCCGTGGTCTTTCGGGCAACCGATGCATCCATGAGCCAGCCGGTCTTGGCCGGGTAGTGACAGCCGAGCTCGGTCGTGCACTGGGCGCGCAGCATCATCGTGTGCCCGGATTCATGTCCGATGACGTGCTTTTTCATTTGGCGATACAGATAGCCCCACTGGGCGGGCTGGGTCAGTTGGTAGTCCTTGCCGGCCTCGTCCGTGAACTTGCAGGTCTTGCCGGCGCAGGTTTTCTGGATGTCCTCAGCGATGCGCTTGGTGTAGACGAGGATGTCGCCGGCGGTGTTGGGCGTTCCCTGCCACGGGGTGATGCCGATCACGTTGGAGCCGTCCAAGCCGCTGGCGTTGTCTTCTTCCACGCGCAGGGCCTTTTGGGTGCAGTCGGCATCGGAGCATCCCGTCTGGCCGGCCGGGGCCAGCACGCACTTGCAGAAGGCGTTCGGGTCGCGCATCACCCGGTGCACGCCCAGTTTCGGTTGCGCGTTGGCCACGAAAGCGAGCCATTCGTTTGGCTGGATTGGGACATTGGTGAGGTCCATGGGATCCGGTTTGGCATTGTGGATGACGAAAACATCCCGCGCCGACGGGCTCACCAGGTTCACGGATCCGCTCCCCGGGCAGGCCGGAAAGAAGGCTTCGACTTCCGGCCCCACCGGGACCGGGTGAAGCGGGGACGGCGGCGGGGAGCCCTGATTGGCGGCGCAGCCCTGGGTTTCCACCGCGTCGTCGAGGCCGTCGTCATCCTGGTCAACGGCCCCGAGGGGAGACGTGAGGATCACGAGCAGGGCAAAGGCGGCGAGCAGGGACACGCCCCCAATCCCGCGAATCCGGTACACTCGTTGTGTCCTCATCGCTTCTCCCTCCCCTTTCGGGGGATTCAGGTCCCGGGAAGCTCCCTGCCACCCGGTGCCCCGTCGCCGAACGCCTGCTAGGGCGCCGTCGTTCCATGGGCAAGGGTTACCCGTCGGGTGGCGGTGAAATAGCCTCGGGGGGTCCGCCCTTGGACGGTGGCGTAGAATACGCCCGGCACGGGTGTCCCGAGGCTCTGGAGTGACTGCCGGCCGTCGAAGTAAACCGTCAGCCGTTCCGAATCCCCCTGCATTCCCGACTCGGTGCCCGTCAGGATAGGGACGCTGCCGTTGAGGCGGACGGAGGCCGAATCCACCCCCTTGACGTCGATTCCGGTGATCTGGACCCGGACGCGCGGACTGCTCCCTGTCGTCCAGCCCAGGTCCCAGGTGTCGGGGTCGAATTGAACCCGCGCGACCTCGGGGACGACCGGCGGCGCATCGTCGATCCGAATATCCTGGATGGTCGGGGTGGCCGGGAGGGTTCCCGTCCACAGGTCATAGCATTGACCGTCGGGGGCCCTACAGCCGTCCTTCGTGAGGTCCGGATCCTCGATGTCGTTGCGGTAGGACGCCTCGACCCGGTAGACCGCTCCGGGACTGAGTCTTTCGGGGGGGAAGATTGGGCCCGGGTAGTCGGCGAGGTTGCAAGTCACTCGAAAGGCGCCCGATTGGGGATCCTCCAGTTTCTTGGGATCCTGGGGAGGCAGGGTGACCAGGTCGTCCGGGATGTCGTAGGGGGTCTTCAAACGGCAGGACGGATACACGGTTTGCTCGTGCTGCTTGGCCTTGAGAACGAAGACCGTGTTGAAGCAGTCGGGTCGGATGGTTGTGAGGGGTTTTCCCGTGGTGTTCCAGATGGTTGCGGTGACCCAAATGGGTTCCCCCCGTCGGATCGGGACCTCCGGGGCCTTCGAAGTCTTGGCCTGAGCGTCGCCGAACGTGGGTGGAGTGACCTTGCAGCATACGAGCGGAAAGAGGGCTGCAAGAGTGGCAAGCCCTAAGAAGCCCCAAAGCGCTTTTGGACGCATGATAACCTCCTCGTTTCCGGTGCGGAGGCGAGTCCACCGGGCTTCCACCTCGTGGTTTCAGACCCAATGGGGCAAGCATGCCATGAAAGCACGAAAAGGTGCGGCAGTTGGAGGATTTTCGATCGGTCGCTGGAGGAGATGCACCCCGCCTCTCGCGATGCCTTCCCGAGAGAGATGCGAGAGCCAAGGCACCGATTACTAGCTTACTGAAGGGGACCTGAATGAAACAATCGGGGGAAGGATGTATTTTTTGTCAGGTGAAAGTTGTACAGATGCGGCGAAGGGGAGCAGCCTTCGGAAGACTTGCTCGCGACGTGCCTGTGGGGTATGCTCTGATTTAAAGTTGAATTCCCGTCGCGTCTCCGCCGAACCGCTCTCCCACGAACGCTTCCTCATCGGATGGATGACCGCTCTCTCTCCGCGATGCGACAAGAAAGAGTCCGGCAGAAGTCGAGGTCTTCCGGGGGATCGTCGGCCGATCGGTCAGCCCCAGGTTAGAACTCCGTATCAGTGTCGCATCGTCTTACCTGCCCGGAGCATCCGCCCGTTGGTGGGGTGATGGGACGGGCCCTCAGGCGGGAGAAGGGTCATGACGAACCTGGACGTTTCCCACGAATGTGGGAAGACCGCGAGGGCGGAGTTGGATCAGCGGCTCCTGCACTTGAAGACGCTCTACGAAGTCAGCCGGGACCTGCTCGAGAGCGTTGAGCCCGAATCCATCCTGAGAAACTTCCTGCTGATGGCCCTGGGGAACTTCGGGGTCGTCGAGGGCTTCGTGGTGTGCCTGGCCCTGCCGGAAACACGGGTCGACCGTATGGTGTGCCTGGGGCTCCAGGGTGCCGCCAGGGAGGCCTTGGACCGCGGGGCCGAGCGGCTCCGGATTCGGGAGGGGGGAGTCGAGGAGGGATCGCTTTGGGATCCGTTCATGGCGGAACTTCCCCCCGTCATCCGGAGCACCGTGCCGTTTTGGATCCTGTCTAACCAGCCGGCGCTCCTCGGGCTGGGCCCGAAGCTCACCGAAGAGCCCTACACGGAAGACGACCGGGAGCTCCTCGCCACGCTCGTCAACAACCTCGCGGCGGCCCTCCGGAACGCCCAATCCTTCCAGGCCATCAAGTCCTTGAACGAGCACCTGCACCTGAAGAACGTGGAGCTTCAGCGAGCCCTGGAGGAGCTCCAGGCGGCCCTGGACCAGCTCACCCGAGCCTATCGGGACCTGCTGGCGGCTCAGGCCCAGATCATCGAAAAGGAAAAGCTGGAGCGGGAGCTGATGGTGGCCCGGGAGATCCAGCGGAGCATCCTGCCCTGCTGCCTGCCGAGCTTCGAAGGGTATGATCTCGGGAGTCGGATCTACCCGGCGCGGGCAGTGGGCGGGGATTTTTTCGATTTGAT
>CAZGQL010000045.1:0-31267 GCA_964527905.1 uncultured Syntrophobacteraceae bacterium | reverse complement strand
TCAAAGCGTCAACCCGCCCGATTCGGCCGTCCGCGTGACCCACATTCCCTCAGGTCTGGTCGTCATTTGCCAAGACGAGAAATCCCAACACAAGAACAAGGCCAAGGCCCTCAAGGTCCTTCGCGCACGGTTGCTCGACCAGATGCAGTGCGAGCAGGAAGCCAAGATCGCCCAGGACAGGAAGAGCCAAGTGGGCACGGGGGACCGCAGCGAACGCATCCGCACCTACAATTTTCCTCAAAACCGTGTGACCGATCACCGCATCAACCTCACCCTCTACAAACTGGAACTGATCCTGAGCGGACAACTGGATGAGGTCATCGATCCCATCGCGGCGTATTTTCAAGCGGAAGCCTTGAAGAGCGGGGAATGAACGGGTCAGACCTCACGCGGACCCTGGAAATGCCGCGTTTCTTTCCAGCTTCGGCCCGCCCCGGGAGAAAGCAGAATGGATGAAACCTGGACCATTCTGAGAGTGTTGCAGTGGACAACTGATTATTTCAGAAGAAAAGGGCTGACGCAGCCTCGCACCGACGCCGAAGTCCTCCTCGCCCACGTGCTCGACACCGAGCGCATCCACCTCTACCTTCGACACGATCAACCCCTGGCCTCCCAAGAGCTCGCGCGATTCCGCGAAGCGGTGCGGCGGAGGGCCGGCCGGGAGCCCACCCAATACATCACCGGCCGACAGGAGTTCTGGTCCCTGGACCTGGAAGTGTCGCCAGCCGTTCTGATCCCACGCCCGGAAACCGAACTCCTCGTCGAGCATTGCCTGAAGCTCCTGCCGCAGCGCCCGTCCCGGGTCCTCGACCTGTGCAGTGGATCCGGCGCCATCGCCCTTGCTCTGGCATCGGAACGCAACGACCTGCAGCTGGTTGCAACCGAACGATCGTTCGAGGCTGTCCAGCTGGCCAGGCGAAACGCGGCCCGAAATGGCCTGGAGAAGCGGGTTCATTTTCTGGTCGCCGACCTTTTTGGTGGGTTGGCATCCTCACGGGCCCAATTCGATGTCATCGTGAGCAATCCGCCCTACGTCAGTGATGAGGAGATCCCCACGCTGGCCCCCGAGGTGCGCGACCATGAGCCGTTGCTCGCCCTTCGCGGCGGGGGGCCCGGTGGGATCGGCATCATCAGCCGTATCTTGGATGAATTCCAGGAATACCTCGTGCCGGGGGGAGCGCTTCTCCTCGAGATCGGTGCGGGCCAGAGGGAGGCCCTGGCGGACAAAGCCCAGGGACTCCCCGGGCGCCCGAAGTTTACATTTCACAGGGACTATGCGGACCTGCCCCGGGTCCTTCAACTGATTAAGAACAGCAGGTGAGCCATGGATAAGCTCGTGATCGAAGGCGGGATTCCCCTTCACGGAGAGATCTCCATCAGTGGCGCAAAGAACGCCGCCCTCCCCCTCATGGCGGCATCGTTGCTTGCGGAAGGCCGACACACGTTTGAGAACGTCCCCCGCCTGCGAGACATCCGGACCATGCAGAACCTCCTCAACCACATGGGCGCCCTCTGCGATCACAATGCGGTCCTCGAGATCGACACCTCGCGCATCGGAACCCTGGAGGCACCTTATGAGCTCGTGAAGACCATGCGCGCCTCCGTGGTCGTTCTCGGTCCACTGGTCGCCCGCTACCGGAAGGCGCGCGTCTCGCTTCCCGGCGGTTGCGCCATCGGAGCCCGCCCCATCAATCTCCACCTGAAAGGTCTGGAGCAGATGGGCGTGGAGATTCGTCTCGAGCATGGGTACGTCCATGCACAGGCCCAGAGGCTTCATGGCGCCGTCATCACTTTTGATCAGGTCACGGTCACGGGAACGGAAAATCTCATGATGGCCGCGACCCTCGCCGACGGGGTCACTGTCCTCCACAACGCGGCCCGGGAGCCTGAAGTCGTCGCCCTCGCCGAATACCTGACCTCCATGGGAGCCAGGATCCACGGAGCCGGGACCGCCGACATCACCATCGAGGGAGTGTCCGAGTTGAGGCCGAGCCGAATCCGGGTGATCCCCGATCGGATCGAGGCAGGAACCTATATGGTCGCAGCGGGGATCACGGGAGGTGAGCTGAAACTGAACTCCTGCGAGCCTGCTCATCTCGAGGCCGTCATCCACAAGCTCATCGCGGCCGGTCTCCAGATCACCCCCGGGGAAGATTCAATCCACGTCCGGGGGGGAGGGCCCATCCACAGCGTAAACGTGAAGACCTGGCCATTTCCGGGCTTTCCAACAGACATGCAGGCCCAGTTCATGGCCATGATGACACTCGGCGACGGTGTGAGCCTCATTTCCGAGCAAATCTTCGAGAACCGCTTCATGCATGTCTTAGAACTCAAGCGGCTGGGAGCTCAGATCGAGCTCGAGGGCAGGAGCGCCGTCGTTCGCGGCGTGTCAGAACTTTCCGGCGCACCCGTCATGGCGACCGACCTGCGCGCCTCCGCCTCTCTGGTTCTGGCCGGCCTTGCCGCGAGAGGCACAACCGAGGTCAACCGCATCTACCCTCTGGACCGCGGCTACGAGGTGCTGGAAAAGAAGCTGGAAGCGGTCGGGGCAAGGATCCAGCGAGCCAAGGCAACCTAACGCTCCGGCAAGGTTGTCTCGAAGCCACCCCTTCGATTCTCCCGTGTAGGGGATGGATACGCCAGGGGGTGTACGTGTTCTGACAAAGCCGCGCGGTCCGAGTGCCATCGACCGGCAAACCGGCGAAAACCGGCGGCGATGGAACGCCCGGCGGGATTCTTCCATGGTGATGACGCGTCCCTTGCTCTGGATGTCGATCGCTTTCATGATCGGCGCGGCCGCCGGATTGTATCTCCCGGGATCATGGTCTCTCCGGGCCATCGAGGCCGGCACGGCGGCAACCTTGTGCCTCGCCGTTCTCGGATTGCTGAAAGGGTGCGAGCGCCTTCGAAATCCTGCCCTGCTGATGATGCTTTTTGTCATCCTGGGCTGCATGGCGGCGCGAAGGGCTCCTGACCCCACCCAGACCCTCTCCCGCATCACCCCGTATTTTTCCAGACCCAACACTCTTTTTTTGGGCGAGATCATTGGTCCGGCGATCCTGCATCCCGACAGGCTGCAGCTCCCTCTGAGACTGCATCGTGCGTTCGAGGAAGAGACTCTTGTTCCCGTCCAGGCGTCCGTCCTCCTCACCGTTCCACTGGACACGAACGCTGGGCCGTCTCTGCCATGGCATCATGGCGACTGGGTCCTGGTACGATGTAGTCTCAAACGGTTTCAAAGCTTCAAGAACCCAGGCGGTTTCGACTACGCGGCGAGTCTGGCGAGGAAGGGTTTTCATGGTCGCGCCTCCCTGCGGGATCTTCCATCCATGGCTCGCGTCCAACCGCCTCCGCCGGTTTTGAGGGACGCTGAAACGACCTGGCCCGCATTGAGTCGACGGGTGGACCGCTTTCGGCAAGAGGCTTTCTTTTGGCTGAGACACAACCTGCCGCCCGATGCAGGGGGGTTCTATGCCTCCCTGCTTCTGGGGGCCCGGATCCCCCCAGTGTGGCGTGAGCGATTGAGCCGATCCGGCGTGATTCACTTGCTCTCGATTTCGGGCCTCCACCTGGGTCTCGCGAGCCTGGGGGTGTTTTGGCTCGTGTGCCGTGCGATGCGCCTCCTGTGGCCATCCAGACTGATGAAGCGCAGCGATCAGGATTATGCGGTGGGACCGGCCTTGTCGGTCGCGGCCGCGTACGCCCTCGTCAGTGGATTAGCTCTTCCCACCTGGCGATCCCTGATCATGCTCGTGCTACTCATGGGATCGGCTTTCTTCCAGCGATCCTCAGACGGATTCAGCGCCCTGGGGGCGGCGGCGTTCCTGATCGTTCTGCTGATGCCCCAGAGTCTCCTGGAGGTGAGTTTTCAGCTTTCCTTCCTGGCGATGCTGGGGCTTTTCGTGGTCTATCCGCGCCTCCAGGACGCAATGCCCATCCTGGGGCGCCCTCCCCGAGAAACAAGCCTTCCTCGACGGGTGCTGCAGCCATTCGCCCAGGCCTTTCTCGCCTCCCTGGCGGCCAGTATCCTGGTGATGCCTGCGGTGATTCATCACTTCCACGGGATTTCCCTGGCCGGTTTCGCCGCCAACGCGATCCTGGTGCCGCTCGTGGGGTTCACGGTCCTTCCCCTCGGCTTGGCGTCGCTCGGCCTCTTCGCCATCCACGAAGCCCTAGCCCTCCCGTTTCTGAAACTGGGAGGGCTTTTCCTGGAGGGGTGTCTGGGGCTGATCCGATGGTTCAGTGATTTGTCCTGGGGATACCTCTGGATGGGGACCTTCTCGACCCCGCAAACCCTCGCGGCCTACGGGTTCCTGGCGGCCCTCCTGAGCTCGTGGACTCCCCGGCGCAAGGCGATGGCGGGAGCTGTGCTGGTCGTGCTCCTCGGCACGGAGGCCGCATGGGAACGGATGCACGCCACCGAGACCTTTCGCGGTGCCCTTCGCATCACCATGATCGACGTGGGACAAGGGACGGCAACCCTGGTGCGATTCCCACAAGGGCGCACGATGCTTGTGGACGGGGGCGGCTTCTTGGACGAATCCTACGATGTGGGGCGTGCGGTCCTCCTGCCGTATCTCCGGCACGAACGGATTGCCCGCCTGGACCAGGTTGTGCTTTCCCACGACCATCCGGACCATCGGAACGGCCTGCGGGCAGTCCTCTCCCACCTGGACGTCGGAGAATTCTGGGACGCCGGCCTGGGGGAGACGCCCTCCAATTCAGACAGTCCGGCGGCCATCGCCATGAGAAGGGGCATCCCGTTGAGAACTCTCGTGGACCTACCGAGGGAACAGTGGATCGACGGCTGCCGTCTGCGAATCCTCCATCCGCAAGCGCCCCTGGAAAAACCCAGTCGAGGGCGCGACTTGAACAACATGTCTTTGGTGCTCGAAATCAGGCACGGTCAAACCCTTGCGCTGCTGCCGGGCGACATAGACCAGACTGTCGAAGGCCGGCTCATCCCCACCCTTGAGCCGACCGGAGAGGTCCTGCTGGTGGCGGCCCATCATGGAAGCGAGACCTCCAACAGCGACCGATTCCTGGAGGCCCTCAGTCCGCGGTTCATCCTCGTTTCCTGTGGGAGCGACAACCCTTTCGGGTTCCCTTCCGAGCGGTTGCTCCGCTGGTGTCGCACCCATGGGACAACCTGCTTCCGGACCGATCTCCAAGGCGCCGTCGAGGGCGTTTCCGATGGCAACCGCTGGCGCGTGCGTACGCTCTTCGGGTCGTAGATCAAATCTTCTTGGTCATTCGGTAGACATACGCGAGTACTTCTGCGACGGCCCGGTAGAGATCCGGAGGGATTTCCTCCCCGACGTCCAGCTTGGAGAGCACTTCGAGCAGCGCGGGATCCTTCGTCATCGGAATTCCGTGTTTTCTGGCGATCTCAAGGATGCGTTCGGCCACAACACCTTGCCCTTTGGCGATCACCGTCGGGGCCTGGTCGATCATGTGGCGATATTTGAGTGCTGCCGCTTTGCGTCGCTTATCGGTCATAAGAGAGGTTCTCCCCGGGGCCGGGGCCCACGCCTGCATGCAGAGGGCTCGTTAGATTCGAATGCTCAGGATGTTTTCGACGCTTTCAAGCTGTTCGAAGGGGGCAAGACGCCTTTCCGAGGAACCATGGAAATCGGCGGCCTTGAGATGGAGTCCCCCTCCGGCGAACCGCTCTGCGAGCTCCCGGATGTTTTCGCGCAGCATCGATTTCAATGCCTCGTTGTCCGTTTCGAAGGAAACAAAGAAATCCTCTCCCTGCTTCAAGGTCAGGACCTTGAGGCGGCCCATGTGCTCGAAATCCAGCTGGACCATGCAATACGAGCTTCGCTCCCCTCCCCCTCCACGACTCCTCTTGAAGGCGATCTCACCCTCCCGAAGGCCGTCCCACACCAGGGGCAGGAAGGTGTAAAAGGAATCCGTCACCTTGGAAAGGGCCTGAAAGGTCTCGATGTCCCGCAGCAGCCCGTCAAGGAGTTCCAAGACTCTCGACTGGGGGGATGTCCGTGCGGTCCCCTCACCGACGCGGGAATCCACCATTGGTCCGGCATCTGCCTCATGGCGCTCCATCGAATCGAGGATCCGCTGCTTCAGGTCGAGGAGACTCGCCTTGAGGTCCGTCTGGACCAGGGCTTCGTCGCCGGAAGTTTGGAACAGCGGGCCGGCGCCCTCGCCCTCATCGACGTCCGGCATGGCCTCCGGCAGCACAGCCGCGAGCGCCCGCACTTTCGACTCGAACGCCACGCCCGTATCCTTTAGGAGCGTCTGCAACGTGAGCCTCGGCAAATCCTCGACCGGGGCGAGCCCCTTGGGCACCGACACCTTCAATTCCAGCCACTCGGGCAAGTCCTGGACCAGGGCATCCCCCAGGGCCATCTGCAAGCGGCTCGGGATTGTCTGTCCTTCGGTTCTGAGGCAAGTCTGAAGAAGGGTGAAGATCTGACCCCGAAGATCCTTCGGAAGTTTGGACGAATCTTCAGGGAGCACCTTGAGAAGGCGTTCGATGGCGGCCATGAGATCCGCGGGCTGGCGACCCTGGGCGGTGAGGAGCTCCTCCAGTTCATGCGTTATTCCCTGGAGCGCCGCAAGGCCTGGACCTGCGGCCAGGGGGTCTGCCTTGGGCTCGGGAAGTGTTTCCATCATTTGCAGCCGCACCTGCTGGACTCCCTTTTCCCCTTTCATTTCCGTCACGCGAAACAGGGCGAGGGTGTCGGGAGTCAGCTGAAGATCGGATTTGACGTGAATCAGAGCTCCCTTGACGCGCAGGAGTGCGTCGCCTCCGGGCATGACTTCCACAATGCGAGCCCGGACCACCTCGCCGACGGCCAGGATCGGCAACTTCCCGTCCGCCGGCGCTTGAACACGGAGGATATGACTGGAACCGGTCCGCGAAACGTCCACCGTTTGGAGATCCCTTCCGGAGCCGCACCCCATGGCTCCCAGGTCTTCACAACATAAAGCACCACGCCCGTGAGGACACAGCGCTTCCTCGTCGATCGCCGGCGGGGTCACAATCCGATTTCAGGCCATCGCCGCGCGAGCTCCACCAGAATCCTCACGCCAAAGCCGGTCGCACCCTGCGGGATGGCGCCCATGTCCTTGGTAGTCCATGCCGTACCGGCAATGTCCAGGTGAACCCATGGGACACTCTCCGGGACAAATTGCTGGAGAAAGACCGCCCCGGCGATGGCCCCGCCCGAACGATCCCCCACGTTCTTGAAATCCGCCACATCGCTCTTGATGGCATCGAAGTGGAATTCGTAAAGGGGCAGCGGCCAGACTCGATCCCCCGTTTCCCACCCGATGTCCTGGATGGCCCCGATCAAGTGCTCCCGATTTCCCATGATTCCGGCGAAGTGGTGTCCCAGGGCCACCACGCACGCCCCCGTGAGCGTGGCCACATCGACCATGACACAGGGCTGGAACCGTAACCCGTAGGTCAGTGCGTCGCACAGGACCATGCGGCCCTCCGCGTCGGTGCTGATGACCTCGATCGTCAGTCCTGAAAGGGACCGCACGACATCGCCCGGTTTGTAAGCTTTTCCGTCCGGCATGTTTTCCGTGCAGGGTAGGATTCCGATGACGCGCCGCTGGATTCCTTCCCTGCCGATGGTCTCGAACGCCCCCAGAACGGCGGCCGCCCCGGCCATGTCGTGCTTCATGGCCTCCATCTTGTCACCAGGTTTGAGGGAAATGCCCCCAGTGTCAAACGTGATGCCCTTGCCCACAAACACCATCGGCTGGTCGTTTTCCGTTCCGGGCGGAGCATGCTCGAGGACGATCAGCTTCGCCGGCTCGCGGCTCCCCTGGGCGACAGCGGCGAACGCCCCCATGCCCAAAGCACGCACCTCCTCGAGTTCCATTGCCTGAAACTTAAAACCATGCCGTTCGGCAAGCTCGCCGGCCACAGCTGCGAGTCGAGACGGCGTGGCCTCATTGGCAGGAGCGGAAGCCAGGTCACGGGCTAGTGTCACCCCAAACTGGGTATCCAGGCTCATCCGAACCGCGCGCCGCAGTTCCTCCCCCGGCTCGGAGTTCGCCAGCAACAACAGGCTCCGGGGCAAATCCTCTCCGTTTAGATCCCTCGTCTTGAACCCCGCGTACCGGTACAGCCCCGAGTATCCGCCCACGAGAGCCTCGCGCAAAGCGGTCTCACTCGGAAATGGGAGCCCGTCCAACGCAGTTAGGGGAAGGGCCACCCTTTGGAGCTTCATTTCACGGCAGCGCCTGAAACCGGCGGCCACGGCGGCCCTGAGTTTGAACAGATCGACCTTGGGCTCCGGACCGAGGCCAACGAGAACCACCCGTGGGACCCGAGCTTCCGGCGGCGCGTAAAAAGTCGCAACCTGCTGGGCCTTGCCCTGAAACTCATCGAAATGGAGGAACCTCGACAGCCAGGGGGCTTCCTGTTCCATCCAACGCCCCAGACCAGGCATCACCGATGCCGGTTTCTCGAAAACCAGGAAAACGATGCCATCCGCCTCCCAAGAGTCCATTGAGGCGATCCGCCATTCCGTATCCATTCAGCGCTCCTCGCCGGTTGCAACCCTCACCTCTCCACCACTGGCGCCATGGCGCCCCTCCACACAAATCGCTTCTCCCGCTGGCTCCTGGGCCCCCGCCTCCGCGGGGGCGACGGGGTGGTACGCCCTTCCAACAGCCTCCGTCCCAGTGCCCTTTGTCCAGCGTCGTCCCCGTGCGCCATCCCCGCCAAGCGTCCTCCACCGTCGCCCCCACGTGCCTCCCAACGTCATCCCCACGTGCCTCCCAACGTCATCCCCACGTGCCTCCCAACGTCATCCCCACGTGCCTCCCAACGCCATCCCCACGTGCCTCCCAACGTCATCCCAGTGAGTGTTCCCCGCGCCCCCCATGCGCCCCCCACCGTCGTCCCCGCGAAGGCGGGGACCCAGTGCCTTTCAAAACATCCCTTGCCGTTCATGAGGTTTTCTCCGACACTCCCACGGGTTTGATGCGCGCCGTCACCGCTTTCCAATCCTATCCGGCCTGCCTCGACTGGTTTGCGTGGGGGGATCAGGTCCGCCAAACATCCTGATGGCCGGAAAGCCGGTTCACCGCCCAAGCCCGTTTGACCGCCCGTACCACGGCTTGAGCGGTGGCCTGAGCCGCCAATGCCCCGATGATCGAGACCTCGGCGTCGGGTCCGTTCCCGCAGCTCAGCGCAAAAATCGTGTCTCCGTCGTAGATCGTGTGGGCCGGCGTAATGGTCCTCGCCAGACCGTCGTGCGCCATCTGAGCCACCTTGGTGAGTTGCGTCTTGTTGAGCCTCACGTTCGTGGCCACAACCCCGACCACCGTGTGCTCCCCCTCCGGAAACCCATGGAGCCTCGTCAGGTTGAGGATCTCCTCCTCGGCATCGAGCATCCTGGGGCTCTCCGGGCTTTCCCTGCAGCCTGCCAAGGTCCGCCCCCCCGTCGGGTCCACCACGTTTCCGAAGGCGTTCACGACCATCAATGCTCCGACCCGGACTCCCGTGGGGGCCTCCACGCACGCACTCCCCAGCCCACCCTTCATTCCCCGGGCCAAGCCGTGAAGCTTGCCGACCGTGGCACCCGCCCCGGCGCCCACCGACCCCTCGGGAACGGGGGATTCCGAGGCGTTGAGACAGGCTTCATAGCCCAGAGCCGAGTCGGGATGGCGATCCGCAGGTCTTACGCCCAGATCAAAAATCATCGCGCCCGCAACGATGGGCACCAAGGCATGGCCCGTGTCAAAACCCACCTTTCTCTCGCTCAGATAACGTTTCAGCCCTTCGGCGACACTGAGACCGAAGCTGCTGCCACCGGCGAAAAAAATCCCGTGGACCCGATGCACCAGGTTCAAAGGATTGAGCGTTTCCGTGCCGCACGTCGCCGGCGCCCCGCCGCGCACATCGACGCCGGCCACCGCCCCGCCCAAGGGGAGGACCACCGTGCACCCGCTCAGTCCGTCGGGAAGCATCGCATGCCCGACACGGATGGACGGGATAGCCGTCAGAGTGTCATTAAACCTGCTGATCATCGGGATATCTCTGCCGCAGGAAATGGTAGATCTCCTTGCCGATTTCCATCCCCATCTCGATGATCTGGGGGCCGAAATGTCGTCCAGCGGTGCTCCGAAAGGTGTCCTGAATCCGCAGGATCCCACTCATCCCCCATGGGAAGCGAGCGATCAGTTCACGAGGCGTCACTCCCTGATGATCGATCATGTGCCAGATGGTGTGCGTGAACGTGTCGCGCCCCCAGCGAAACTTGTCCCCGTCGTAGAGGGCATCGCTCACGACCTGAAACCACGGCCGCAGGAAGGGGACGGGGATAGTGAAGGCTTCGTGATTTCGGATGGCGGCGCAAATGCAGGCCACTTCGATCTCATGGAGTGGAAACCCTTCGAGGAGTCTGGCCGCCTCGGCCGCTCCGGCCTCGGCATGCCTTTCCTGACCGCGGCAGATGTCATGAAGCAACCCCGCAAAGAGTCCCAGGACCATCAGCCGTTCCACGCGACGGCGTTCGATGCGGTTGGTCTGGGTTTCGATGCAGATGAGCGCCGCGGCGTCGAGACCCACTCGGGAGCAGTGGTGGAGGCCATGACCGAGGTTCTCGTTGAGCAGCGGCACCACAAGGCTGCGGAGCTGGCCAACAAGAGGGTCGCCATGGTAAAGCCTGCGGGCGAGGGCGATGGGGGCCTTGAATCGAATGTAAAAATCAGGCAGCCGGTGCCTGGAGGCTATGCGCTCGGCTTCCCGCTGCAGCCGTTTGATCTCTTCTTCCATGCAGACCTGAAACCTTGGGAGATCGAATTGGAACGCGGCCCCGTTGGACCATTCCTGCCAACCGCAGTCCGCCGTTCAACCATGAGGTGGTGCCTTCAGGTCCCTGGCAAAGCCGAGCCCTCTCCAGCCTCAATGCAACCCATACTTCTCCGCCATCAGCCTCTGGAAACGCGGGCGGTAAACCAATTCAAACGTGGCCTCGCTGCCGGGAAAAAGCTCGCAGGCACGGTGTTTCACGCCATCTACGACTCGAATCGCCTCGCTGTGAGACAGACTCGACTGAGCGATGGTGGTCAGGGCGAAATCCACCAGTCTCCTGAGGAACCTGATCCGGCGATTTTCCTCCCGAATCGCCAACGCCATCCGTTCCGCGTCCAAGACCCCCGAACCCATCGACACCTCCGTCCATCATGATCGTCATTGTGCCCAACAATCCAATAAATCGCAAGACCTCCAGACCCCGACGGCACGAGCTCCATGCAAACATATCCGCGACGCGAATCAGAGTTGAGGGTTCGGCGAACGGACAGGGTCTTTCCAGGTGGGAGGTATAGGGGTGAGAGGGGTCTGTCCCGAAGACGGGTTGGTTGACGAATGGTCGTTGAGCCGAGGATTTCCGTTCGGGCCGCGGGGCAGGGACATCCGCCCGACGGACGCGGTCGGTCAACGATTTACGGTGGATACGGGCATTGCTCCACCCGTATCCGATCCTCAGCCGCATGCCATCTCACAGAGGAGACAGGGGACCCATGCGCTTGAGGGTTCATTTGGACATCAACCGTGGGGCGTTTTCTTTCGCCTCGCCCCGATGGATTGAATGAGCCGCTCGGTGATGGCGCTGATTCGATGATGTCCAAGGTTTTCGGAAACATCGAAGATCCTCCAGACACCATCCGGGTATTGCCTCACTTCCTTGGTGTTGGGACACGATTTGTTGGCGCACCAGTGGAGCGTGTAGAGATTCAGTGCCAGACTCCGGCAGGGCTTCCTGCATGAACTGCAGAAGACGCGCTGCCGCGAAAGGTCGATGAAAAAAGGAACCTTGCGGCTCATGGCTGCCTCCGCCCTCAATCACCTCTTTGTCATGCTTGCGGATTCCCGGCATGATTGCACTCAATAGCCGACCCGTTCCCGCGCGGCCATCGCCGGTGACGGATCCAGGGCGGTTGGCGCCCTCATACGCGATGCAATTCTGCCGGTGCGAACGGTCCTCATGCGCACGCATGCACGGCGGAACGGAAAACCGGGGAATCGGAGAGAACGAGAGGTTCAGAAGGCTGCCACGCGGCTGGAGATTGGGAACGGATGGCGTGGCGAAGGATATGGAACGGGTGCCATTCACCGAACCTGAAATGGAGAGGGTACGATTCCGTTAAACACAAGCCCGACGGCTCCGTCAAGCCAAAAAACCCAAGATCATGGGACGGGCAGCTGTTTGTCGAAATAACCCCATGTCAATTGTTTTCGCCCCGCGTTGCAGGCGAAAGCCCTGGGGCTTGATTCAGGGCTTTCCAACGGCATTCGAAACCCGGAGAGTCCCACCGCCGCTCGCTCCCGTCAACGCGCCGTGGCAGGGGAGAAGCCCGCTCACTCCCCAACCCACGGCTGATCCAACAGACTGTTCTCTATCTGGAAAAGGAACTCATCAGCGGGCCTTGAAGAGATTGGCATAAGCCCCATAACCCTCCTGCTCCAGCCGTTCCTTCGGAATGAACCTGAGTGCGGCGGAATTCATGCAGTAGCGAAGCCCCGTTGGAGGGGGGCCGTCCGGGAACACGTGCCCCAGGTGGGAGTCGCCATGTTTGCTGCGCACCTCCGTACGGCGCATGAGAAGGCTCCGATCTTCCCGCTCCACGATGTTTTCGGGCTCCAGAGGCTTGGTGAAGCTCGGCCACCCGGTCCCCGAGTCGTACTTGTCCAAAGAACTGAACAACGGCTCACCGGAGACGATGTCCACGTAGATGCCTTCCTGTTTGTTGTCCCAGTATTCGTTTTTAAAAGGAGGCTCGGTTCCCTCGTGCTGCGTCACCTTGTACTGAAGGGGCGTGAGTCGCCTGCGAAGCTCATCGTCACTGGGTTTAACGTAGTGAGGCGAATGCCGCACCGCCGATTCCGGGCCGGGATTCCTGGGACTCCCCTGCTCCTTCCCCCAGGTCTTGGACAGGAATTGGTCTCGACCGCTGTTGAACCGATAGAATTTGTAGCGAAGGGGGTTCTTCACGTAGTAGTCCTGGTGATAGTCCTCAGCGGGGTAGAAGCGCTTGAGGGGGAGGATCTCCGTCGCGATGGGCTTTTGGAAACGTCCCGAGAGCTCCAACTCCCGCTTTGATTCCTCCGCCTGCCGCTTCTGTTCCTCATCGTGGTAAAAGATGACCGACCGGTATTGGGCTCCCCGATCCACAAACTGCCCTCCCGGATCCGTCGGATCCACGTGCCTCCAAAAGAAATCGAGCAGCTGCCTGTAGGATACCTTCGAGGGGTCAAACCGGATCCGCACCGCCTCCACATGCCCCGTTCGGCCAGCGGAAACCTGCTCGTAAGAAGGGTTCGCCACGTCCCCTCCCGTGTATCCCGAAATCACTTCCAGCACGCCGTCGACTTTTTCGAAATCCGATTCCGTGCACCAGAAACACCCCCCGGCAAAGGTGGCCTCCTGAAGCGTTCGTTCCTTGCTCTCCATCCCGCTGCTCCCCATGGTGTTTTTTCCCGCCGCAAGCTCATGCCCTGAAAAACCAAACGCCAGGACAAAGACCAGTGTTTTCCAGAAAGTGCTGCTCATCATGGTCATCCCTTTCATATTCTCAGGCTGAAGGGCAGGGTCCGCACTCCGGAAATCCGCGCGCCCAATGCCGTTCATCGTCAATAATATAGGTCGACCGATGCTCGGGTGCACACGGGGAGGAAATCATCCCGGGGAGGGACGCTCGACGGTTCGACCCCGACGAACAATTCGTTCAAAACGATGATCGATGTCCAAGGAACGCCGGTGAAACGCGGCACGCCTCCACCATCGTGCCGCCCTCGGCATGAACCGCCCCAATGTTGCCGGTCATCGAGTGCGATCCCCCGGTGGACCTCGAGTGTGAGGACGGCATGCAACTTGCCAAAGCTCGGGCAGGGGTCGACGTTTTCCCATTGTTTAGACCACGACGACTCCCGAGGACTGGCTGGGGAGGGCACGAGGACCCGCAGCGCAAAGGGTCCGGTGCGATCCGATCCGGCCGCTGAAGTGGTGTTTCGAAGATCAGGAGGCACCGATGAGAAACGGGAATCAAAGCACCCTGCAACGAACCATGATCGTTTACATCCTGCTCATTGGGTTCGCATCCTGCCTGGTGGGCACCGAATTCGTTCTCGATGTCCAGAAAAAGGAGCTGCGCACTCAGCTCATCCAGAACTTCCAGCAGCTCAGCCAGGACGCCATGCCCTTCGACGATGCCTTTCGACCGCTGCTCTCCATTCGCAACAAGGCGATCCTCATGGTGGCCGTCATCCTTTTCGTGGTCGTGATCGTTCTGTCCATGTTCATCAAGAACATCACGGAGCCCCTCCAGCACATGATCGAGGTCTCCAAGGAGATTTCCCGGGGTGACCTGAGTCGAACCGTTCAGATCCAGGCCCAGAATGAGCTGTCAGAACTCGGAAACACCGTCAACGAACTGACGAGCAACCTGCAGGAGCTGATCTTGCTTTCGGAGGACCTGAGCCATTCGAGCAGACGTTTTATGGGCAGAGTGGAGGAAATGGTCGAGCGGAGAGTGGCCGAAGAGGGGTCCTTGGAACGGGTGCGGCAGGAGATGGGGGCGTTGAGCTCAAAAATCAATCTGCTCGATCAAATCCTGGAGGACTTCAAGCTCTACGGAATCGAAAGGGCCTGAGATGCTTCCTGCTTGGTGCGCTTTCCCCGCAGGCATCTGCATCGCCACAGTGGTCATGACGGTTGGCTTTGGAGGTGGGATCCTCTGGATGCCCTTTTTGCTGATCGGCGTCGGTCTCGAGCCCGGCACCGCCATTCTGACGTCTCTGTTGATCCAGACGGGCGGCACCGCCTCGGGCAGCATCGCTTACATCGCGCGGAAAAAGACCGACAACCGCTTGGCGCTGATGCTCCTGGTGATCGCGATCCCGGGGGTCTGGTTCGGCGCGTGGATCGCCCACCGCCTCGCCCTGGCTCACATGGAGCTTATCATCGGATTGATTTCCCTCGCCACCGCCCTCTTGTTTGCCACGTCCAATCAAAAATACGACGAAGAGGGCCAGGACCGTGTCGACCTTCACCAAGCCTGGAAACATTCCTGGATCGCTGCGGTGGCAGCGCTGGCGAGCGGCATGCTGACCATCAACATCGGGGAATGGCTGGTCCCGGTCCTGCGGAGGAAAATGCAACTCCGAATGAGTCACGCCATCGCGACCTGCATCCTAGTCACGTTCGGCATTTCGTTGCTGGGGGCCCTGACGCACCTAGGCCTCTCGAGCCGCCCACACCTGCCTGTTCTTCTCTGGGCGATCCCGGGCGTCCTCGTCGGAGGTCAGTTGGGACCGCGATTGGTCACGCATATCAACGAACGACTCCTCAAGGAGATCTTCATCTTCATCCTGACCCTCATCGGGATCCATCTCGTCTACAGCTCCTACCCGGGCTGATCCGCGAAACGCCATCCCAACTCAATTTGCGATCCGTCTGAAGACTCCGGCGAGCAACGGTATGGAATGGGTCGGAGGGGGCGTGCACAAAGGCGCACGGCACACCCCCTGATGGTTCTGAAGGATGATGGAAGGCAATCTTACCAAGTGAGGGTTTTGGTGCCGCTCTTGAACAGCGCCGCGCCCGAGCGCTCGGGGTTGCTGACTTTCAACCCAGGCAACAGATCAGCCTCGCTCACTCCATAGTGCTGCATGCACATGGGACAGACCAGTACGGTGGCCCCCTTGCTCAAGAGCTCGCCCAAAGTCTTCTGGTGGTCGGCATACTTGGACGCGTTGGCCTTGGAGCCGATGAGCACTCCCTTGTCGTTAAGGAAGATCGTGAGAGGGTGTCCCCGTCCAAACTGGTTCTTCCCGAACGTGATCCCCATGTTGGCACGATGGGGATCGTCAGTCGTCAGATTGATGAACAGCGGATCCTTGCCGCCGGCCAGGGCGGGAGCGGCGACCATCCCCAACAGAAAAGACAAAACCAGCAACATTCTCACCACGTGCTTCATCTCGTCCTCCTTGCTCGATGGGTTGATCCTGTCGGTGCCCCGATGTCGCCCGGCCGGGTTCCATCGGAGACCGGTCCGGTGCTTCTTCGTGCCCTTGACGAACCAGAAACCACCTCACGTCAAAGCGGCGAGGGCCTTGGCGACCCGATCGAAACCCTCTTTGAGGTCTGCGTTCGAGAGCGCGTACGAGAACCGAATGCATCGATCTTCCCCGAACGCCCCTCCCGGAACCACGGCGACATGAGCTTCCTCCATCAAATACTCGGCCATGGCCAGGGAGTCGGTTATGGTCTTCGCACCAGCCTTCCTGCCATAGTAGGCGCTGAAATTTGGAAAGACGTAAAATGCGCCGGCCGGCGCGGGACAGGTTACACCCGGCATGGAAGCCAGTCGGCCAAGGACGTAGTCGCACCGCTGCTCAAAGGTCCGGGCCATTTCCGAGACGATTTCCTGATCCCCCGTGAGGGCGGCGACGGCCGCATACTGGGCGATGGAGGTTGGATTGCTCGTCGACTGACTCTGAATCTTCGTCGCGGCCTTGATGACACCGGCATCCCCGATGAGATATCCGATGCGCCAGCCCGTCATGCAGTAGGTCTTGCTGACCCCGTTGGCGATGAAGGTTCTTGGAATCAACCGCTCCTCGACCATCGCAAGGTTCACCCACTCCCGGCCCTTGAAGATGATGCGGTAGTAAATGTCGTCCGAGAGGATCATGACATTCTCGTGCCGCAGGAGCACTTCCGAAAGGGCTGCCAGTTCGTCTCGAGTGTAATGCGCCCCCGTGGGATTTGAGGGGCTGTTGAGGACCAAGACCCTTGTCCGCGGGGTGATGGCGCTTTCGAGCGCTTCGGGCCGCAGTTTGAAATCGTGCGCTTCCGGGCAGGGCACGAACACCGGAGTCGCGCCGGTCAGCTCCACCATGTCGGGATAGGAAACCCAGAACGGTGCGGGAATGATCACTTCGTCCCCCGGATCCAAGACCGCCTGGAAAAAGTTGTAGAGGGCGTGCTTGCCTCCGCAGGACACCAGGACGTTGTCGCGATGCACCTTCAGCCCGTAGTCCTGGTCCAGGGACTTACGGATGGCGTCCTTGAGCTCGTCAATGCCGCCCACCGCCGTGTAGCGGGTGTGCCCCTCGCGCATGGCCTCGATGGCCGCATCCTGGATGTGTCTGGGCGTGTCAAAATCCGGCTCACCCACCCCGAAGTTCACGATGTGGACCCCCTGCTGTTTCAGCGCCTTGGCTTTGGCGTTGATGGCCAGGGTGGCTGATGGTTTCACCCGTGCAACCCTCTCCGACAGTTTCATCACTTCCCCTCTCTCTCAGCCGGGCGCTCCGAATCCGCCCCGTAGTTGACCATGACCAGGTACAGTCCGTGGGCGGGAGCGGTCATTCCCGCACGCTGCCTGTCCCTGCCATCCAAGATCTCGCGAAGCCCTTTGGGCGGCAGCTTCCCCCGCCCCACCTCCACGAGTGTCCCCACAAGGTTTCTGACCATATGACGCAAGAACCCATCCGCCACGAACCGGAAGACAAGCCGCCCGGGCTCCGGGCGACTCAACCCCGCCTCAAAGAGGCATCGCTCCGTGGACCGAACCGACGAGCCCGCCGCCATGAAAGCGCGGAAATCATGTCGTCCGAGGATGCCTCCCAGCGCTTCCTCCATGGATGCCACATCCAAAGGCCTGCGGATATGCCACGCACGGTTTCGCTCCAGCGCCGACCCCACTCCCCGGTTCAGGATGTGATACTCATAAACTTTGCTCAGCGCCGAAAAACGCGCATGAAACGTATCCGCCACCTCTACCACTTCCAGTATGACGATATCCGCCGGGAGGAGACTGTTGAGCCCCCGCAGGATTTGGTCCGGATGGAGCCGGGTGCGGGCATAAAAACTCACGACCTGACCTCTGGCGTGAACTCCGGCGTCCGTTCGCCCGGACCCTCTCACGCGGACGGGCCTTCCCAGCATGACTTCCAGGCGCGACTCGATGACTTCCTGAAGGGTGAGCACCCCGGCTTGACGCTGCCAGCCATGATAACCGGAGCCGTCATACTCCAGCACCATTTTGAAGTTCCGCTTGATCTGTGGATCCAATTGGCCGGAGGCAATCGCTGGATGGGTCATGGGTTCAGGCCGTTCAAGACGTGGAATCTCGTTTCCGGACACACCCACGTTGCGCGCACGGGGGTGATGAAGTTGGCTTCCTTGCTCCATGCAGGGAGCATGGGATCACACACCCCCCACCCCGCCCGGCGAGGATCCGGACCGGGTCAAGAAGGTGCGAGGAGATCGGGGCGAGCAGGGAAGCCCCGACCGCGGATCACGGCAGCCAGGGAGCATCCTCGAGCCCCATGGACTCGGGGAGCCCGCACATGAGATTCATGTTGCAAACGGCCTGACCGGAAGCACCGCGGGTCAGGTTATCGATGACCGAAATGACGACGATGCGGCCCGTGCGGGCATCCACGCGCCAGCCCAGATCGCAGTAGTTGCTGCCCCTCACCTGCAGGGTCGTCGGCAGATCCTTCGACCCGCAAAGCCTCACGAACGGGGCGCTCCCGTAGTGGGAGGAAAACGCCTCTTCCACTGCGGCTTCCGTCACTTGCCCGCGCGCGGACGCATATACCGTGCTCAAGATGCCGCGACTCATCGGCACGAGATGAGGGGTGAAGCTGACCGTGACCGGCTCCCCCGCCAAACGGCTCAGTTCCTGTTCGATCTCCGGGGTGTGCCGGTGCTCGGCCACCTTATAGGCCTTGAACCCCTCGTTCACTTCGCAGTAGTGCACTGCAAGGGAGGCGCCCCGACCGGCCCCGGTGACACCGGACTTGGAGTCGGCGATCACCGTGTGCGGATCGATGAGCCCAGAGGAAATGAGAGGAGCCGCCGCCAGAATCACGCTCGTGGGATAGCATCCCGGATTGCCCACGAGACGTGCCGACCGGATGGATTCCCGATGAAGCTCCGGAAGTCCGTAGACGGCTTCGACGAGAAGCTCCGGAGTCTTGTGCGGTTCGTACCAGGCCGCGTAAACGGCGGGGTCCCGAAACCGATAGTCCGCGCTCAGGTCAATGACGCGCACGCCGAGTCGGAGAAGCTCGGGCACTGCATCCATGGCCGCCTGATGGGGGAGGGCCGTGAACACGACATCAGCCCCATCGGCCAGGATCGCCGGATCAGGCTCCTCGAAGCTCAGTTCACAATGCTTCCGGAGAGCCGGATAGACCTGGTCGAGTCGCTGCCCCACGTGCGCCCGCGATGTAATGGTCTTCAACTGAACCTCGGGGTGACGGCTCAGCAGCCGGATGAGTTCAAACCCGGTGTATCCCGAAGCGCCGGCGATCGATACCCGCACCATCCCATTCCCCCGCACAAAAACACGGGGCACAACGCCATTGGCGCCGTGCCCCCATTGTCTCAAGCGTCTGCCGCCAGCTGGAAACCGATCGGTTGCGCCCTGGGCGCAAATCCCGACCGCCATCCCCTATCCCAACGTGATCAAGCGTCGTGTGGTGAAGCCCCACGCCCCTTCCCGTGCAGCCAGCTCAACCGGACATCCGGCGCAGGGAAGTCATCGCCCGTCTAACGTTTCGAATACTGGAAGCGCGCACGCGCACTGGCCTTTCCGTATTTCTTCCGTTCCTTGACGCGCGAATCCCGCGTCAAGAAACCAGCCCGTTTCAGGACTTCCCGAAATTCCGGATTGAACTCGAGCAATGCCCTGGAAATGCCGTGACGAATGGCGCCCGCCTGGCCGGACCCGCCGCCGCCGTGTACGTTCACGGTCACGTCGAGCTTCCCCAAGGTCCCCGTCAGCACCAGGGGCTGTGCCACGATCATCTTGCTGGTGGGACGATCGATGTACTGATCCAGTGGGCGCTTGTTGATCGTCATGACGCCGGTTCCGGGCTGCAGCCACACGCGAGCCACGGCTGTCTTTCGCTTACCTGTTCCATAAAAACGCTGTTCGGCCATCTAACCCTTCTCCCTAATGCCCTTCTCGTCGGCCTACAAGATCATGGCTGTCGGCTGCTGCGCTCCGTGCGGATGCTCGGCACCCCGATACACCTTAAGCTTCTTCAACAGCTTACGTCCGAGACGGTTCTTAGGCAACATGCCCCAGACCGCCAGCCGGATCATGCGGTCCGGATGTTCCCGATTCAACTTGCGGGCCGTCGTCGACTTCAGGCCCCCCATGTAACCGCTGTGCCGGTAGTAAACCTTCTGTTCCCACTTGCGGCCCGTGAGCAGCACCTTTTCAGCGTTGACCACGACGACGAAATCCCCCAGATCCACATGCGGGGTGAAGTGAGCGAGGTGCTTGCCCCTCAGCCGCACAGCAATCCGGCTGGCCAGCCGACCGAGGACCTGGTTTTCGGCATCGACGACGATCCACTTCCGCTGATTCGCCTCAAACTTAGCGCTTGCTGTATTCATTCCTTCGTCTCCACATCGTTGATCTCAAATCTGAAGCTCTGCTGTATAAAGAATCCGCCCTTCGATGTCAAGCCGAATGTCAACGGCAACTTGACCTTCTCAACATTTCATATTACATGAAACGCATGATCAGAAACCCGTTCATAGCCGGAAGGCCCATCAAGTTCGGCGAGCCTTTCTGTGGTCGCCAGCGGGAGCTCGACGCCCTTCGACGAGAAGTGCTGAGCTCCAACCTGGTGGTCCTCCATGCGATCCGAAGGTTCGGAAAGACTTCCCTCTTGAACCAGGTCGTGGGACGGCTGGAGGAGCAGGGCTGGAAAACGATCCGCATCGATATGTCCGTCGTAACGGGCATGACCGATCTCATTGCTTTGATCGACCAGAGGTTGGCAGTCTACTCATCCCTGACGTCCAAGTTCAAGCAAATCCTCTCCAGGAGCAGGTTGTCCATCGATCTTTCCCTAGACCCCTTCAAGGACCTGCCAAACCTCGAAATTGGGCTCAAACAAGGCAGGACCGATTCCGGAAGTCTGGAACTCTATGCGAGGCTCGAGCTCTTGGCGAGGTTTCCCACGGTAGCCAAGGGTCCGCTCCTCACCGTATTCGACGAATTCCAGGAGATCGTCTATCTTCGGGACAACCAAGCCGGGATCTACGAGAAGCTCTTTCGGGCGGCGTTTCAGGAGCGTACCGATGGGTTCTCGGCGATCTTTTCTGGATCCAAGACGACCATTTTGCGCAAGCTCTTCTCGGATCGTGCCAGGATGTTCTATCGCGGAGTCCAACCCATCGAGCTCGGCCCTATCCAGGAGGAAGCGTTCTGCGCATTCGTTTTAGAGAATTTTCGTGAGACGCTGGGACTCCAGATTCCCGAGGTGATCCCGAGGGTGCTTCACTCATTTCTCGAGGGGCACCCTTACGGACTCCAGAAGGTCATGTACCTTCTGTGGCACCTAGCGATACGAGGGGAAAGACCCCCCAGTTGGGGCGATTGGCTGGGGATCGCACTCCGAGAGTTCCTCGAAGCCGAACGGTCGGATTTCGAGAAGTCCTGGCAAGACCTGACGCCTCCACAGAGAAAGACGCTTCTGGCCGTGGCACTCGGAGAGGGCTCGGCGATCTTCTCCAAAAGAGCGCTCTCGCGAATCGGCTTGGCCCAAAGCACGGTCCATCAGGCGGTGAACGCCCTGGTGGAGAAGGGAAAGATCCTCAAGATCGCCGCCGTCGAGGGGAATGCTTACATGGTGCAGGATTCTATCGACCGACTTTGTCTTCAGATGATTGGAGGAACATCGGTACTGGAGATCACCGAACCGTTGCTCGTTTCCGTGCAATAGCGGGACACAGGCGCATGTCACCCCGCTTTCGATTGCACGAGGATTGTGATACAAGCTCACTGCCCCCCGACCCCTGGAAGGGCATTGCATGACGGACGATTCCCTGGAGTTTCCCGTGAACCAAGAGACCCCATCGTCGCCTGCCGCCATTCCGCGGCGAGGCTATGCCTACGTCGCTCTGGCCGCGATCCTTTGGGCGATTTCGGGTTCTTCCGCCAAATTTCTCTTCCAAAACGGCGTGACCCCACTCCAACTGGTCCAGATGCGCGTCACGCTCGGCGTGGTCTTTTTGATCGTTTGGCTGGCCGTACGGAATCGGAGTCTGCTGCGCATCGACTGGCGCGACATCCCCTACTTCCTGGCGCTGGGGATTTTGGGGCTCGCCATGGTCAACTGCACCTACATGCTGGCCATCAGCAAGATCAAAGTGGCGGCTGCAATCCTGCTGGAGTACCTGGCCCCGGTATTCATCGCCCTCTATTCGGTCATCTTCCTTCGCGAGCCCCTCAAGCCCATCACCGCAGCGGCGGTCTTCGGAGCCGTCTGTGGCTGCTATCTCATGGTGGGAGGTTACAACCTCGATCTGCTTTCCCTCAACCGTGAGGGGGTTTTCTACGGCGTGGGCTCCGCCATTGCGTTCGCATGGTACTCGGTCTATGGGGAGCGCGGCATGCGGCGCTATCCCCCCTGGACCGTCCTGTTCTATTCGATCTCGGCCGCGGCGCTCTTCTGGAATCTGGCCCATTTTCTTTGGGAAGGCTTCCCCAAGCCGTTTGAGTCCGTGATCCAGCCCTACTCGGGTCTTCAATGGGGTCTCATGCTTTACGTTGTCATCCTTGGGACCATGGTTCCCTTCGGCCTCTATCTAGATGGCATCAACCTGATCCGCTCCACGCGCGCAAGCATCACGGCGACCTTGGAACCCATCGCCGCCGGCTTGATTTCGTTCCTCTTCCTGGGAGAAACCCTCGAAACGTTACAGGTGCTCGGTGGGATCCTCGTCATCGCCTCGATCATCCTGCTCCAACTGCGAAAGGAATACGACGATGCGACGCCCGCTCTGATCCGGGGGCGCGCGCCAACGCATTCGGAGGTGGGTTGAGCTTCCATGCACCGTCCGATCATCACCCTTCTGACGGATTTCGGCCTCGGCGACGGGTACGTCGCGAGCATGAAAGGCGTGATCCTGTCCATCTGCCCGGAAGCGACCCTCATCGACATCACCCACGATGTTCCCCCGCAGCGGATTGAGACCGCGGCGTTCCTGCTCCGAACCGTTCATGGGAGCTTCCCCAGGGGGACCATTCATGTGGTCGTGGTCGACCCGGGTGTGGGGACACAGCGGAAAGGGGTCGCCATCCGAACGCCGGACGCGGTACTGGTCGGGCCGGACAACGGCGTATTCTCACATCTTCTCCAGACAGCCGCGGCCTTTGAAGCCGTTTCACTGGAAAACGCGCAGTATCATCGCCCTGCCGTGAGCCCGACCTTCCACGGCCGTGACGTGTTCGCACCCACCGCCGGGCACCTTGCAAACGGCGTCCCCCTTGAATCCTTCGGCCCTCCCTTCGAGCCCGTTGTGGCTGAATGGATGTCCCCTCGGCTCGAGGCCGGACGACTGATCGGACAAGTGATCCACATCGATCGTTTTGGCAACGTGATCACCAACATCACGACCCAGGACCTTCGGCGCTTTTTCCTTACGCTCGACCGTTTGAACGTACACGCGGCCGGACATGATTTCGGTACCCTTTGTCGCACCTATGGAGACCGGCCGGCCGGCGCCCTTCTGGCTTTGATGGGAAGTTCGGATCACCTCGAACTGAGTGTCAACATGGGGAGTTGCGCCCAAGAGCTTGGCTTAGGGATCGGAGACTCCGTTCAAGTCGAGGAGAGGGCTCGATAGGGTGCCGAAGCTGGTCGTGTGCGCGACCATTTGAGCGGTTGAGAAAACAACCTTGACATGTTAAGAATTTTGACCAGTTGCGTGATTCATTATGGTTTCCCGAACCTTGTCGACTCGTGTCAGGAAGGAGCCGCACATGCCCAAGGAGCACATCATCGCGGGAACAGAGGTCGAGCCCGGAGTCTATCGGTGCAACGCATGCGCCAACGAACACGAATGCCGTGAGGATGGAGAAAAGCTCCCTTTATGCGCCGTCTGTGACAGTGCCTCATGGAAGATGCATCGGCCTGCTTCCGACACGAAGTCCGGAAAGCCAAGCCGATGAGTTCCTAATGGTGAGGAGTCTCCCCCGGCAAGTCCCCCCAGAGAGGAGTCCGACGTGAAGACGAAGCGGGAATCCAAGGCGGCACGACACATTGCCAGGCGGTTACGGGCCGCCCTGATCGCCCTTATGGTGCTGGGCTTCCTCGCCTCACCGGTTCTCAGTGGGGAGGTCGGGACGACGTCTGAGGCGGCTGCCTCTCCTGAAGCGACCCTCCGAGCCAATGTCCAGGAGGCGCTTTTGGGCCTGGGCGTCACCTCCTTCGAGGATGAACCGCCCGTTGCCATCGGCGGTCTGCTCTATTTCGCCGCCACCGATGGGGTGAACGGCGTCGAGCTCTGGCGAAGTGACGGCACCCAGGCGGGTACAGTGATGGTCAAGGATATCCGGCCCGGAGCCGATTCCAGCTTCCCGCGATCCCTCGTTAACGTCAACGGAGTGCTCTTCTTCACCGCCGACACCGGGGCCACGGCCCCCGGGACCGGGCGGGAGCTTTGGAGATCCAACGGGACCGCCAACGGCACCGTACTGGTGAGGGACATTCAACCGGGAACTGGCTCGTCCAACCCCACTCACCTCACCGTCCTCAATGGGGTGCTCTTTTTCGCGGCGGACGACGGGGTCCACGGCAACGAGCTCTGGAAAAGCAAAGGCACCCGGACGACCACGGTGCTCGTCTCCGATCTCAACATCACCCCAGCTCCCTCAGCGAGCTCCGATCCTCGGGATTTGACGCCCATCGGGAATACCCTCTACTTTTCCGCCGATAACGGCATCAACGGCCGTGAGCCATGGAAAAGCGGCGGTTTCCGCAGCGGAACGGTCATGGTGCGAGACATCGCCGAAGGACCTGGAAGCAGTGATCCGAACAACTTCACGGAATTGAACGGAATCGCCGTGTTCACGGCGGACGACACGGCCGGCACCCAAGCCCAGAAATTCGGCCGGGAGCTTTGGAAAACCAACGGGCTGCGTTCGGGGACCGCCATCGTCCGCGACATTTTCGAAGGCCCCACGAGCTCGAACCCTGCTTTCCTGACTCGAGTGGGAAATCGGGTGTTTTTCTCCGCCGACGACGGCGTCCATGGCAACGAGCTGTGGATCAGCGATGGACTGCCCAAGGGAGTCACCCGGCTCGTGGCTGACATTTCGCCAGGAGTCGCTTCGTCGGATCCCGAGGAGCTGGTGAGCTTCGAGGGTTCCCTCATTTTTTCGGCGGTGGACGGGACCGTCGACCCGTTTCATGGAAGGGAGCTGTGGAAAAGCGACGGGACGGAGGAAAGCACGACGATCCTCGAGGATATCCGACCCGGAGTGGGCTCCTCGTCCCCACACAAGTTCAAGGTGGTGGAAAATGCGCTTTTCTTCGTGGCCGACGACGGCACCCGCGGCAACGAGCTGTGGATGACGAACGGCGTCGCGGGTGGGACAGCGCTGGTGAAGGACATCAACAGCGAGATCCCCGGAGCCAACTCCAATCCCGGTCAGGTGACCTCCGACCCGCCCAATCCACCCGACCCGACACAGCGATTTCTGGCCGTCGTCGAAGGTCGGTTGTTCTTCACCGCGCAAGATGGCGTCAACGGCATCCAGTTATGGACCAGTAACGGAAAGCCGGCCGGCACCGTCCGTACCACCGAAACGGTGGCCGGTCCCAACAGCTCCAACCCCCAGAAGCTCACGGACAATCGGGGAACGCTGTTCTTTACGGCCGACGATGGAAACCGTGGACGAGAGCTTTGGAAAAGCAATGGGAACAGGCTGACTACGGGGCTCCCCAAGGATATCTACCGACTGAAACCCAGTTCCGACCCGAATGCCTTGGTGAGCGCCGACGGGACGGTGTACTTTTCGGCCTTCACACCGCTCCAGGGCAGGGAACTTTGGAAAAGCCGGGGCACGAGTACCGACACGGTCCTGGTTCGGGACATCGTCCCGGGCAAGCAGGACTCCTTCCCGGACAACCTGACAGCGGTCGGATCGCGAGTCTTCTTCACCGCAAACGACCTGATCCATGGTAACGAGCTGTGGGTCACGGCGGGAACCGAAGCCCTCACCACCATGGTGAAAGACATTTTCCCAGGTGAAGGCAGCTCGAGTCCCCGACAATTGATCGCTTTCCAGGGACTTCTGTTTTTCGTGGCCGAGGATGGCGTCAACGGCCGCGAGCTGTGGCGAAGCGACGGAACGGATGCGGGAACGTTCCTGGTCAAAGACATCTTCCCGGGCCCCGGCTCGTCCTTCCCCACTGAGCTTACCGTGGTGGGCAATACCCTTTTCTTCGTGGCCCGAAACCTCGAGAACGGCAACGAGCTTTGGAAGACCGACGGAACCGAGGAAGGTACGGTACTCGTCCGAGACATTCACCGAGGTCTCGGAAACAGTTCCAATCCAGCGCACCTCACCGATGTGGGCGGCGTTCTGTTCTTTTCGGCGAGCGACGGGAACGACTCGTCGGCAACTCCCGCACAGCACGGTACGGAGCTGTGGCGCAGCGATGGGACCGAAGGGGGAACATTTCTGGTGAAAGACATCAACCAGGTCCGGGACAATCTCACCTGCGGCGGGGAATGCTCTTCCTCACCCCGGTCCCTGGTGAACGTCAATGGCATCCTCTATTTCAGCGCGACGGACGGCGATGACCCGACGGCGCTGAACCCTCCGCAGCATGGGCGGGAGCTGTGGCGAAGCGACGGGACCGAGGCCGGCACCTTCATGATTCGGGACATCCGGGAGGGTGCCGAGAGCTCCGATCCCGATCTCCTGACAGCCTTCAACGACTTGGTGGTGTTCGTTGCCGATGACGGCCCGGGGCCGGCTGCGGCTGGCAGAGAGCTCTGGCGAAGTGATGGGACGAAGCTGGGGACGAAGCTGCAGAGCGACATCAGACCGGGACCCGACAGCTCGAAACCGGAGGACCTCGTCGTATCCGGCGGAATCCTCTATTTTTCGGCCGACGACGGGACGACGGGTCGAGAGCTATGGAAAATCCAGCGCTTCGAGGGCCAGGGGATCAAGACGGTTTTGGTCCGTGACATCCGGCCCTAGGGCAAAGGGAGCATTCGTACAGCTCCTCAACAGCCCGGCATTCCGGCTGGGTGCCGCCCTTGGGCAGGGAGACCGTGCACGTATCCTGGCGATATCATCGGCCCTCAAGAACCTTTTCCGAGGATCTTGAGGGCCGTTTCATAGACGACCCTTCGCGAAACGCCGTATTCACTGCAGACGTGCTCCACGGCTTCGCGAAGGCGCATCCCGTCACGCACGATCTTGTCTCGAAGCACCTCCCGCCAGATGACCTCGGCACCCTCGGATCCTTCCCCCCGACGGGCTCCCCCGACCACCAGGGTCAGCTCGCCCTTCACCTCGCCGGCAAACGCATCGAGTGCTTCCGAGAGGGACCCCCGATAGAGGGTCTCGTGATGCTTCGTGAGCTCGCGTGCGACGGCGACCGACCGCTCGCCCCAGAACGCGAGGAGATCGGAAAGGGTACGCCGTAGACGCGCGGCGGATTCATAGAGAACGGAGGTCATCTGCAGTCCGCTGTAGTCCACAAAAAAACGCCGACGTCCCGACCCGCGGGCGGGGGGAAAGCCGAGGAACGCAAAGGGGTGCGTCGGCAGCCCCGAAAGGACGAGCCCAAGGATGAGGGCGGTCGGACCCGGAACGGCCTCGACCCGAACTCCCGCATCGATGGCCTCTCGCGTGAGCACGGTTCCCGGGTCCGATATGCCCGGCGTCCCGGCATCCGTGACCAGGGCGATGTTCGCCCCTTTTCGGAGGCGGTCGATGAGCTCGGGACCCCGCTGTGCTTGATTGTGGCTGTGATAGCTCACCAGCGGCTTATGGATATCGTAATGCGTGAGAAGCTTGCGCGTGTGGCGGGTGTCTTCGGCAGCGATGAGGTGGACCGAGCCCAGGACATCGAGGGCCCGGAGGGTGATATCGCGCAGGTTCCCGATGGGCGTGGCCACCAGGGAGAGGATCCCGGCTCCGGGGTTCACCGGATCCTCCGATTCATTCCTGGGCTTCGAAGGCATTGGGAATCCACGTGATCTCGGGCTCATCCTGAACCCAGCGGACCGCGACGACGTCGAATCGTGCCGGCTGCTGGTCAAGGCGGTGACGCTGCAGATACCACTTGGCCAGCTGGGTGAGGCGGCGCTGCTTGGCGGACGAGACCGAATCCTGAGGCAAACCGAACCGACTCCCCGAGCGGGATCTCACTTCAACGAAGACGAGGGTCCGGCCGTCCCGCGCCACCAGGTCAATCTCTCCCATCGCACATCGGACATTCCGATCGAGGATCCGGAGTCCCTGAGCTCGCAGAAAGCCGGCGGCAAGGTCCTCGCCCATCCTGCCCTTCTCGGTTCGTGTTGCCGTCATGAACCCCCGGCCCATTCCGGTGTGCGAGGAGGAACGCCGCGGAAGCTTCTGCGATGAAGCGGACATGGGCCGTGGCGCTCGATGGCCTCGAAATGTAGTGCCGTGCCATATCCCTTGTGACGATCGAAACGGTATTCCGGGTAAATCTCATGGTAGGCGGTCATGATTCGGTCCCGGTGTACCTTGGCGACGATGGACGCGGCGGCGATGGACACACTCTTGCGGTCCCCTCCGGGAATCCCGGCTTGGGGAGTCGGCAGGGGCAGGCGATAGGGTCCGTCAATGAGCAGCAGATCAGCGGAAACGGGCAGGCTGCGTACGGCGAGGACCATCGCCTGGAAGGTCGCCTGCAGGATGTTGAGCCGATCGATTTCCGCGGCCTCGATGCTGCC
Source organism: uncultured Syntrophobacteraceae bacterium (assembly GCA_964527905.1). Classification (GTDB taxonomy): domain Bacteria; phylum Desulfobacterota; class Syntrophobacteria; order Syntrophobacterales; family Syntrophobacteraceae; genus CALBZH01. The sequence continues at coordinate 2,510 of CAZGQL010000045.1, read as the reverse complement.
GATGCCAACGGCTTTGGCCTTCAGGAAGATTTCCGCACAGATGCGTTCCCGATCCCGGGGCTTCAGCTGCTTGGAATCCTGGATCCCTGGCAGATCAAGGCCCCAAGGCAGAAGGACCGCCGCCGCGACCACCGGCCCGGCCAGCGGTCCGCGGCCCGCTTCGTCGATCCCCGCAATCGAAAGAAAACCCCGCCTGCGCGCGGCCTCCTCATGGAAGAACATTTCCGCGGCAGACGGGGCCTGTTTCGATTTCCTCACCCCTATCGCTTCTCCTGGATGCGAGCGGCCTTCCCAACCCGCTGACGCAGGTAGTAGAGACGCGACCGGCGAACGCGGCCGCGGCGGAGCACCTCGATCTTGTCGATCTGCGGCGAGTGGATGGGAAAGATCCGCTCCACCCCCACCCCGTAGGACACCTTGCGAACCGTGACGGTGGCTCCCATACGACCCCGGTGATGACGGATGACCACGCCCTCGAAAATCTGGATCCGTTCCTTTTCTCCCTCACGGATCTTGACGTGAACCTTCACGGAATCCCCGACCCGAAAGCCTGGGATGTCCATCCGCATATTTTCGCGATCAATGATTTCGGTAACGGTCATACCCATTGTCTTGCTCCTTCACCTGTTTCTGTGTTTCCCATCCGTCCGGCCCAGCAGCCGATCCACGAAGATCGCGGCCGCACACCGCACCGAGAGGTGATTGTATCCCGCCTTCCCTTCGATTGGTTCCAAAACGGCCTCGGCACTCCTGACGAGATCCGGGGCCAATCCCCAAGCCGTCCCAAACAGGAGCAGCACCGGTCGCTGGGATCGCGTCAGCCGGGCCCGAGCCCGCCGGCAACTCAGACGGTTGGTCCCGTGGCGTGCCGAAGTGGCCCACAACCGCGGCATCCGTCCGGTCTCGATCTCGACGGCCCGGGTCGCGTCCTCCACACTCGATTCCACTCGAAGCAGGTCCAACGCCTCGGCCCGATCCGGATGCAGCTCCCTTCCGACGCCTTCGGTCCAGTGCCGGATCAACTCTCCCACCAACGCCCGTTGGTCCTCCAGAGGCGTCACCACAAAGCAGGCGGGCAGTCCGTAGGTTCGCGCCATCCTCGCCAGATCGTGGAGGTCCAGATTGGTGACCGCCGACGCCACGATCTCTCCCCGGCGGTTCACCACCGGATGATGCACCAGCGCCAGATAAAGCGCCCCCATCGACTCATCCGTACGTTGCCTGGGATTGCCTTCGATCCAGCGAAACGGCGTGCTCGGCCCGGGCAAGCAGCTTCCGATCTGAATCCGTCAACTGTAGGCGCCCGAAGAGATCCGGCCTGCGCTCCCTGGTTCTCAACAGCGCCATGCCCCTCCGCCATTGTTGGATGGCAAGGTGGTTTCCCGAAAGGAGGATCTCAGGCACCCGGTAGGTTCTGAATTCCTGGGGCCGCGTGTATTGCGGATGCTCCAGGAGGGGCTCGGAAAACGATTCCGCCGACGCCGAAGCCTGATTTCCCAACACACCCGGAAGGAGGCGCGCCACCGCATCGACGACCACCATGGCGGCCACTTCACCGCCGCTCAGCACATAATCCCCGATCGAGATTTCCTCGTTCACGAAGTGCTCGGCAACCCGTTCATCCACACCCTCGTAACGGCCGCAGATGAGGATGACCCGGGGAAGCCGGCTCAGCCGCCAGGCGGCATTCTGCTGGAACAGATGCCCCTGGGGGCTCAACAGCACGATCCAGGGCGACGGGCCATCCCCCTGCAACGCCTCAAGGGCCGCCACGATGGGCTCCGGCTTCATGACCATGCCCTCCCCGCCCCCGAAAGGCCGATCATCCGTCATCTGGTGCTTATCAACGGCATAGTCCCGGATGTTATGTGTCCGGACCTGCAACAGCCCCCTTTCGGAAGCCTTTCCGAGGATGCTCCCCCGAAGCGGCGAGTCGAACATCTCGGGGAAGAGCGTCAGGATGTCAAAGATCATCGATCAGCCCTTCCGGCGGATCGATCACCATCCGATGCCCTGCCAGATCGATTTCCACCACGATGTCTTCCACGGCGGGGACGAGCGCCTCCCCTCCCTCACGACCCACCACATAAACGTCATGACTCCCCGTCTCCAAGATGGCTTGGAGCGTCCCCACCCACTTCCCCTCTGTGGTGACGACCTGAAGTCCGATCAACTGGTAGTGGTAATACTCGCCCTTTTCCAGGGGCTCCAGACGGTCTTCGGGGAGTAGGATCTCCAGGCCGACCAGCCCTTGTGCCTGATCCATGTCCAGGATCCCCTCAAAGCGCATCAGCAGCATCCTGCCTTGGGATTTCACTTCCGTCGGAGTCAGCGTCTCATCTTGGGAGGCGGCCGGACCGCGCACCACGAGCGACTCCCCCGGAACCACGGCCCGCAAGGTTCCCCCATACGCGAAAACCTTCACTGCTCCCCGAATCCCGTGGGTCTTCACGATCTTCCCCACGGCCACCAGGCGCGGCGCTTCCATGGGTTATTCGATGATCTCCAGG
>CAZGQL010000044.1:19833-32184 GCA_964527905.1 uncultured Syntrophobacteraceae bacterium | reverse complement strand
AGAAGATCCTCTTTGAGGATGTCGCGGGGGTCCATGAAGCCGCGGAGGAGCTGCAGGAAATCGTCGAGTTCTTGAAGGACCCGAGGAAATTCACCCGGTTGGGGGGACGCATCCCGAAGGGGGTTCTTCTGGTGGGAGCTCCGGGAACCGGCAAGACACTCCTTGCACGGGCGATTGCCGGCGAAGCGGGAGTCCCCTTTTTCTCGATCAGCGGCTCGGACTTCGTGGAAATGTTCGTGGGCGTGGGCGCTTCGCGTGTCCGGGACCTGTTCATGCAAGGGAAGAAGAACGCTCCGTGCATCATTTTCATTGACGAGATCGACGCGGTCGGCCGACACCGCGGGGCGGGGTTAGGGGGTGGACACGATGAACGGGAGCAGACGCTGAACCAGCTTCTGGTGGAGATGGACGGTTTTGAATCCAACGAAGGAGTGATTCTCATCGCTGCGACAAACCGCCCGGATGTGCTGGATCCGGCCCTCCTCCGCCCAGGCCGCTTCGATCGACAGGTCGTAGTGCCGGTACCCGACATCCGAGGGCGGGAAGGGATCCTTCGGGTTCATCTCCGAAAGAAACCTCTGGCCGCTGATGTGGATACCCGAACCCTGGCCAAAGGGACGCCCGGATTCTCGGGTGCGGACCTCGAGAATCTGGTCAACGAAGCGGCTCTGCTGGCCGCGCGCAAGGACAAAGACTTCATCGACATGGTCGATTTCGAGGCCGCCAAGGACAAGGTCATGATGGGCCTCGAGCGCAAGAGCATGATTCTGAGCGAGGAAGAAAAGCGCAGCACGGCGTTCCACGAGGCGGGACATGCGCTCGTCGCCCGCCTCCTCCCCCACGCCGACCCGCTGCACAAGGTGACCATCATCCCTCGAGGCCGTGCTCTCGGCCTCACCATGCAGCTCCCCCAGGATGATCGCCACACGGCCTCCAAAGAATTCCTCCAGGATCAGATTGCGATCTTCATGGGAGGACGAGTGGCCGAGGAGATCATTTTTGCCCAGCAGACCACAGGTGCTTCCGACGACATCAAACGGGCTTCGCAGATCGCGCGCAGGATGGTGTGTGAATGGGGAATGAGCGACCGGCTCGGCCCTCTGAGCTTTGGACATCGTGAGGAGCAAGTCTTTCTCGGCCGGGACATCACCCAGCATCGGGATTACAGCGAAGAGACGGCGATTCATATCGACGAGGAAGTCCGAAGGATTGTCGAGGAGAACTACCAGAGAGCGAGAAGTATCCTCACGGAGCACGAGCCCATCCTGCAGGCCATAGCCTTGGCGCTGCTCGAGCGGGAGACCCTCGAGCTGCGGGACGTGGATCAAATCATCGACCGGATCAACCCGAGCCTCATGGTTCTCATTGCGGAACGGGACCGCTCCAAGCACAAGGACTCCCCGATGGATTCCGAGACCACTCCAGCCCAGCCCGCCGCCCCCAAGCCCGAAGAGGTCTAGGGGGTGAGACGGATCCGTCCAGAGAAAACCGAGCACCATGTTTGAACGAAAGCGCTACCAGCTTCGATCGGGATCTAGAACTCTCGTCCTGGGCGACCGAACCCTGATCATGGGCATCGTGAACGTGACGCCGGATTCCTTTTCGGACGGGGGGGCGTTCTTTGAGCACGATCGTGCCGTTGTGCAGGCCAGGAAACTCGTGGACGACGGTGCCGACCTCCTGGATATCGGCGGGGAATCGACGAGACCCTTTGCCGAGGCGGTACCCCTCGAGGAGGAGCTCCGGCGAGTGATCCCCGTGATCCGCGCCGTTCGTTCCTTTTCGGACATTCCCATCTCCATCGACACGACGAAGGCCGCGGTCGCACGGTCGGCGATCGAGGCAGGCGCGGACCTCATCAATGACGTGAGCGCGCTTCGGTTCGATCCCGAGATGGTTTGCGTGGCCCGGGACCTTCGGGTTCCCATTGTCTTGATGCACATGCAGGGAACTCCCCGGACCATGCAGGAAAATCCTTCCTACGCCTCGCTCTTTTCGGAGATCCTGGCCTTCTTGGAGGAGCGGATTCAATTCGCCGTGGTGAACGGGCTACCGCGGGAGCAGATCATCGTGGACCCGGGGATCGGATTTGGCAAGACGGTTGCGCACAATGCCCGGATCGTGCGTCAGCTCGACTTCCTGAGCCTTTTGGATCGGCCAGTGCTCTTCGGGGCCTCTCGAAAGCGATTCATTGGATCGATCTTGGATCGGCCGGTTGAGGATCGCGAAGTGGGAACGGCTGTGGTGAACACCTTGGCGCTTGCGGCGGGAGCCCACATCATCCGGGTACATGACGTGGGGGTCCACAAACAGGTGGCCCTCATGTGTGACGCCCTGCGACAGGCCTGAGGATCGCCGCTATAGATCGGTGGGTCATTTCAGCGAGGCATCGGCTGTCTCGCTCTTCTCGTTGAGGAGCACTCATGGAAAAGCTCTTTGGAACGGATGGGATCCGTGGTCTGGCCAATGTCCATCCCATGACCACGGATCTGGCTCTCAAGGTGGGCTGCAGCACGGCTCATCTTTTCAAGAATCGTCACAGGCGCCCCAAGATCATCATCGGCAAGGACACACGCCTTTCGGGGTACATGATCGAATATGCCATTACTGCAGGCATCTGTTCCATGGGCGTCGACGCATTGCTGGTGGGTCCCCTCCCCACGCCGGGAATTGCCTTCATCACGATCAGCATGCGGGCAGACGCCGGAATCGTCATCTCAGCCTCCCACAACCCCCACGAATACAATGGGATCAAGATTTTCGGCTCCGATGGGTTCAAACTTCCGGATGAGATGGAACGATACATGGAGCAGCTGATGCTGAGTGGGGAGATCGAGCGGCTTGAACGCCCCCACCCATCGGAGATTGGCCGTGCGCGGCGGATTGATGATGCTCAGGGCCGATACATCGTTTACCTGAAAAACACCTTCCCCAGAACCATGACGCTGGAAGGCGTGAAAATTGTTGTCGACTGCGCCAATGGAGCTGCATACAAGGTAGCCCCGACCGTGTTCGAGGAACTCGGGGCGGAGGTCGTCTTGACCGGAGACCGTCCCAATGGCAAGAACATCAACCAGTCCTGCGGTGCTTTGTATCCGGACAGCATGGCCGCATTAGTGCGGGAACATGGGGCGGACCTCGGCATCGCCCTGGACGGGGACGCCGATCGGGTGATTTTTTCCGATGAAAAGGGAGAAATCCTGGACGGCGATCAACTGATGGCCATCTGTGCCGTTCATTTCCAAGCCGAGGACCGATTGAAGGACAACACGGTCGTCGCAACCATCATGAGCAATCTGGGGTTCGAGGTGGCGCTGCGCAAGCGTGGAATCAACCTGCTGCGGACCCCAGTGGGCGACCGCTATGTCGTGGAACGGATGCGTCAGGGCGACTATAATTTGGGGGGAGAGCAATCCGGCCACCTGGTATTCCTGGATCACAGCACGACGGGGGACGGCACCCTTTCGGCGCTGCAGGTCCTCTCGGTGATGTTGAGCCAGGGACGCCCCTTGTCGGAGCTCAAGAAGATCATGGAGCGTTTTCCCCAGAAACTGGTCAATGTTCCGGTGACCGAGCGCAAACCCATTGAAGATATCCCGGAGCTGGTTCGGCTCCAGGGTTTGTTGGCGGAGCGGTTGGGAAGCGAGGGGCGCCTGGTGATCCGGCCTTCGGGAACTGAGCCTGTCATCCGCGTCATGGTCGAAGGCGCCGATCCGAAGCTCATCGATGAGACCGCCTGCGAAATGGTCTCCTGCATCCAAAAGCACCTGGCCCACGGAGGGGACCGATGATGCTCCGCATGGGAAACTGGAGCTTCTGAAGCGGTCGGATCCCGGCTGCTCATCCAGCAACAAGAGGGATATGATGCTTCTGGCAATGGACATCGGCAACACCAATACGGTCCTGGGACTCTTTGAGGACACACGCATCGTCCAGGACTGGCGCATTCGCACCGAGGTCAACGCCACGGTGGACGAATACGGAATCCTCATCCGAAGCCTGTTCGCGACCCATGGTGTGTCGCCGGGCGCCATACGGCACATCATCATCTCGTGCGTCGTCCCTCCCGTGCAGAATGCCGTCGAGCGATTTTGCGGGAAGTACTTCCAGGTGGAGCCGCTCATCGTGGGTCCGGGTATTCGAACGGGAATGCCCATCTTCTATGACAACCCGAAGGAGGTCGGCGCAGACCGGATCGTCAACGCGGTCGCCGCCTACGAAGCCTACAGGCAGGCCACCATCGTTGTCGATTTTGGGACGGCCACGACGTTTGACTACATTTCGGAGCGCGGGGAGTACATGGGCGGCGTCATCAGCCCGGGAATCATGATCTCATGCGAAGCCTTGTTTCAGAAGGCTTCCAAACTGCCCCGGGTGGAGATCTTTGCCAAACCCTTGTCCATTCTGGCCAAAAACACCATCAATTCCATGAATGCCGGGATCGTGTATGGCTATGCTGGGCTCGTTGAGGGAATCATTCATCGGATGAAACGAGAGGTCGGCGGAAATCCCAAGGTCGTGGCCACCGGCGGACTCGCCGCGCTCATCGCCAGTGAGTGCCCGGCCATCGATGAAGTGGATGATTACCTGACCCTCAAAGGCTTGCGCATCATCTACGAACGCAATCGTAAGATGCCATGACCCTTCTGTGCCCTTTGAAAGCGGGAGACCGTGTCGCATTGATCGCCCCGGCCAGTCCTTTCGCTAGGGAGCCCATCGAGGCGATGCGCGCGGCCCTGACCGCTCAAGGTTTGGTGGCGGAGCCCGCACGATGTGTTGAGCCCGTGACGGGATATCTGGCAGGGCCAGACGCGGAACGGGCGGAGGAATTGATTCGGGCCATCCTGGACCCTGACGTCGCAGGCATTTTCTGCATTCGCGGGGGCTATGGGAGCGGTCGTCTGTTGTCCCGACTGCCTTTTCCAACGCTCGCCTCCCACCAGAAAATCTTCGTCGGCCACAGTGACATCACTTTTCTGCATGCGGCCTTTGCAAGCCAGATGGACTGGATGACCTTCTTCGGCCCCAATGTCTTGGACCTCGCCACGAACGACCGCAGTATCGAGGGCTTCCTCAGTCCCCTGTTTGGGGATGCGTCCTTCCATTGGAAACTGGAGCCGTCTCAGGTACTGCGGGACGGCGTCGCCGTCGGCCGCCTGCTTGGGGGCAATCTCACATGTTTGACCCATCTGTTGGGAACGCCTTTTTTCCCGGACCTAGACGGATCGCTCCTCCTGCTGGAGGACCGAGGGGAGGCGTTGTACAGACTGGACAGAATGCTGACGCACTTGAAGATGGCCGGCGTCATGGACCGGCTGGCAGGAGTGGTCTTGGGAGAGTTCACCGACTGCGACGCAACCGAGCGCATTCGGGAGCTTTTCCTCGACGTTCTCCGACCGTTTCCATATCCTATCGTGGCCGGTCTCCCCTTCGGCCACACTTCACGAAACGAATTGGTTCCCTTGGGTGCACGGTTTGCGCTGAACACGTATGAAGGCTTCATCAAGGCCCAGAATGCCCCATTCCGGCCCGGAGCGTGAATGGGATGAAGCGCTCGACGGCTTGTTCGCCGACGCGGTCTCCCGACAGGTCTTCCCGGGCGCAAGCCTTCTGGTTGCCGCCTCCGGCTCCGTCCTCCTCCATCGCTCGTGGGGCCGTATCCATTATGGGGCTGGAGCGCCCGTTGAATCCACCACGTATTTCGACCTCGCCTCCCTCACCAAACCTTTGGTGACCACGCTCCTCTGCTTGCAGGCCGTCGTAGACGGCCGGTTGTCGCTGGAGTGGTCTCTTGGTCGCGTGCTCCCAGCCGGGTTGCTTCCTGCCTCAAAGGCTGATATCACCGTCTTTCAGCTCCTCAACCACTGCTCGGGACTCCCCGCCCATGAGGTTTTCTACCGCAGGCTGATCTCGATTCCCCCCTCCCAACGCAGGGAAATCCTACTGCAATGGATCCTGGAAACCCCGCTGGTGCAACGACCGGGCACGCGCTGCCTGTACAGCGATCTGGGATTCATGCTTCTGGGCCTTCTGCTGGAAGAGGTCCTGGGCGGGTCCCTCGATCGCCTGTTCACCCGCTTCGTGCTCACCCCCCTGGGCATCGAGGAACTGTCCTTTCGTCCCCTCGCGACCGCCACGGACCCCAGAATCCCTCCGTCGTTTGGAGAAATCGCCCAGTCCGTCACCTGCGCGCCGACGGAACAATGTGTATGGCGTGAGCGACTGCTGTTGGGGGAGGTCCATGACGAAAACGCTTACTGCCTCGATGGCGTGGCGGGCCATTCGGGGTTGTTCGGCACTGTCTGGGGCATTTTCCAGTTGCTTTCCCACCTGTTGGACGTATACAGAGGCACTGGTTCCGCAGACCAGATCGACAGGGATGTGCTCAGGTCCTTTTGGCGAAAACCGGGAATGGATCCAGTGGCCACATGGGCATTGGGATTCGATACGCCGAGCCCTCAAGGTTCCAGCGCCGGGACGCGTTTTTCTCCTGCGAGCGTTGGACACCTCGGGTTTACGGGCACCTCGTTCTGGCTCGACCCGGAGAGAGAGATCATCGTGATTCTGCTGACGAATCGCGTGCACCCCACGCGCTCCAACGACCGAATCCGGGCTTTTCGCCCTGTGGTTCATGATCTGATCATGGGATTTCTCAATGTCGGATGAAATGTCTCAAAGGATTTATTTCATGGGGATCGGCGGGATTGCCATGGGCACCCTGGCGACGATGCTCATGGAACGTGGCTACCAGGTCATGGGCTCTGACCAGCACCTCTATCCCCCCATGAGCACACATCTCGAGTCCCTCCGCATCCCGCTTCTGCAGGGTTACCGCGCGGAGAACCTCCGTGAGCGAAGGCCCGACCTTGTGATCATCGGCAACGCCATCCGCCGGGACAATCCCGAGGCCCGGTATGTTCTCGAACATTCGATCCCATATCTTTCCATGCCCCAGGCCATCGAGCATTTCTTTCTGCGCGCACACAAGAGTATGGTCGTGGCCGGTACGCATGGGAAAAGCACGACCGCAGCCCTCATGGCATGGATTCTGACCTGTGTGGGCCTCGACCCCAGTTGTTTGATCGGTGCATTCCTGAAGGACTGGGACGCAAGTCATCGGCTGGGTGGTGGACCCTATATGGTCCTGGAAGGGGACGAATACGACACCGCTTTTTTCGACAAGGGACCGAAATTCCTTCATTATCGTCCACACATAGCGATTGTGACCAGCATCGAATTCGACCATGCCGACATTTTCAAGGACCTTGAGGCGGTCATCGAAGCCTTCCGGCGGTTTGCCCGCCTTTTGCCTGAGGACGGGTTGCTCATTGTGAATGGAGACGACCCCCTTTGCCTGGCCGTCTCCCAGGAGTCCCGCGCGCCGGTCGAGACTTACGGGCTGCGTGACGGGGTGGACTGGAGACTGCTCGGGACCGAGGTCGCGGCTGGGACGCTACGTCTCCGTTTTAGAGCTCCGAACTCTTCCGAGGAAAGGACCCTTGTAGGCCAGTTGCCCGGACGCCACAACGCCCTGAACATTCTTGCGGCGATCGCAGCCGGATCGGCCATGGGGATCTCTATCGACTCTATGGCGGACGCCGTACGATCCTTTCGGGGCATCAAGCGGAGGCAGGAAGCGCTGGGTGAGGTGGGAGGAATCCTTGTTGTCGATGACTTCGCCCATCACCCGACGGCGGTGCGGGAGACGATTCAGGCCATGCGTCAATTTCATCCCCTGCGCCGACTCATCGCCGTTTTCGAGCCTAGGACGAACTCGAGCCGGCGCCGCGTCTTCCAGGCCGACTACGCGACGGCCTTCGACGGGGCAGACCTGGTATTCATCAAGCAACCTCCCGGACTCGAGGCGATTGCCGAATCCGAGCGGCTGGATGCACCCTGTTTGGTCGAGTCGATCCGGCGGCGTTCGGTCAACGCGACCTTTTGTCCGGATGCCGAGACTCTTCTGGCGACGCTTCGGACCGTCCGCGCACCGGGTGATTTGATCCTGTGCATGAGCAACGGCGGTTTTGACGGCATACCGCGCCGCATTCTGGAATCCTTGAAATTCGAGGCCGCCGCTTCCGACATGGTCGAGCCGGGCGTGGCGTGACAATCCGAGACGGAACTTGTAAGGAAAAACGGCGCAATCACCTGGATTAGACTGATGCCCAGGATACTCCTGCATACCTGCTGCGGCCCGTGCACGCTCCACCCTTTGGATCGACTGCGCAAGTCGGGCTGGCAGGTACACGGTTTCTTCCACAACCCGAACATCCACCCTTTCCAGGAACGACAGCGGCGCCTGGAGGCGTTGTACACCGTCGCCCAGGATAGGGATCTCCCGCTGATCGTACGTACGGAATACGAGCTGGAGGTTTTTCTGCGGGAGATGGCCTTCCGGGAGGAGAATCGCTGTCTTCTGTGCTATTCCATGCGACTTGAATCCACCGCGCGGCTGGCCCGGAAGAGCGGTTTCGATGCCTTTTCGACCACCCTTCTCTACAGCAGGCACCAGCGGCACGCGTTGATCCGCACCCTGGCGGAGGAGGCCGGTCGCAGGCACGGAATCACCTTCTTGTACGAGGACTTCCGAACCGGTTGGGCCGAGGGGCAGGAAGCGGCCCGGGCGATGGGGCTTTACAGACAGTCCTACTGTGGCTGTATTTATAGCGAGCGGGATCGCTATTACGGAAGACCGGGGGGGAACATCCGATCCGAACGCCCATCGCAGTCGGGTCCCCGCGAACGTCTGGATCCAGGTGCGTCTTGAGCAGGATCGCGCGACATATTCGGCGCTATTACGAATCCCTTTATGCGCCTCATGACCTCCGGCCGAAACCTTCCGTCCCCGTCCTGAGCGGCAAGGAGCTCGCCCGGTCCCTCGGATACCCACCCATGCCGGAAGAGCTCATTCCAAGCTCGCTCTGGCAACGGTTTTACCCCTGCGGCAACCCACTCCCCGCCATCAAGCCCAATCCGCACGACCGAATCCTCAACCTGGGCTCCGGCGCGGGCGTGGATGCCTTCATGTTGATGCTGACTCAATCCCTTCCCTTGCACCTGATCAACCTGGACGTGGTGGAGGCCATCCTCCATCAAGGGTCGCATGCCTGCGCCACCCTCACGCCCGGCTCACGGGGCCCAGTGCCGACGAGCACTATGGACTGGGTCTGCGGGGACGCCCTAGACCTTCCTTTCGCGGACGCCACGCTCCATTGGGTCATTTTGAACGGCGTCTTGAATCTGTTTCCTTCCAAGGGAACGGTCTTGATGGAAATCGGCAGGGTACTGATTCCCGGAGGCACCCTCGTGGGAGCGGACTTATGCTGCACGGAACCCCTTCCGGGATATTTCGAGGAAGAGCTCGATGCTTGGGCCTGGTGCATGAGCGGGGCCTGCACCAAAGCCGATTTAGAGGAATTGTTCCTCCAGACGGGTTTTTCGGAGGTCACCCTAAGCGCCGCTGAACCACTTGATCAGTTCTATCGACTGACGTTTGCGGCCCGAAAGCCCGACACGCCCCCATGAAATCCATTCGACCTACCCGGCGCTCTCCTCCTCGCTCTCGTCGACCATGCCGATCGCCTTGGTCGGGCATTCTTCAGCACAGATCCCGCAGCCTTTGCAGTAGTCGTAGTCGATTTCCACGGGGATCGCACGTTTAACAACCCCCTCCGGACAGTACAACCAACAGATAAAACAAGAAGGCCGCTGGTTCCTGAACGGCGTGCACTTCTCGTGGTCGATCTGCGGACGGGACGCACGCCAGTCCCCCGTCTTACCGGCTTCCCCCTTGCAGAGTTTCGAGTGGGCATAGGTGAAGTCGGGCTTCTTCTCTTCGCTCATGGCTCATTCCTATGCGCTCCGAGAGCCTTCGGGCGCTCGATCGTTCATCAGCCGCAAACCAGGCCACATTCTCGGAGGCGACTGGTTTCCCTGTAAGCAAGCCGGGCACCCTCGACGTTTCGCTCACCGGCCTCACCCGTGAAATGGTTCCGCAGGGCCCGTTCCATGCTCTCCATGCTGATCAAACCGGTTGCCTTGCAAAACCCCCCAAGGATCGTCGTGTTGAAAAGCACCGTGCCCGCAACGATCAAGCCCGCCTCGCGGGCCCATCCGCTTGCGTTCGTCGTGCTGATGTTGACGGCTGTATCCAGGCTAACGGCCTCCGCAGGGCGTGGCGAGTTGATCAAGATCAAACCGTCCGGGCGGATTCCAGCTGCCACATTCACCACCTTCAGGAGCGTCTCGTCTAATACCACCACCACGTCCGGTGTTTCGACCAGGGAGAACGTTCGGATAGGCTCCCATCCGAACCGCGTCGTCGCGACAATCGGCGCTCCGCGCCGCTCTGCCCCGAAAAAAGGTGCCGACGTCACCCCCTTGTATCCCTCATAATACGCCGCTTCCGCAAGGATGCTGGCCGCCGTGACCGCTCCCTGTCCCCCGCGGCCATGCCATCTGACCTCGATGCACTTCCGCTTCATCACTCCCCAGTCCGCCCCAAGCCCATGGTTACAGGTGCCTGTGCATGTTCATCGGCCATCCCATCACAACCCCACCAGCCCGAAGCCTTGCCGTTCCATCCGGCGAAAGCTTTCCGGGCAACACGCCCTGGTCCAATCCGGACGCGCCTGGCCCAGGAAGCACACGTCCACCCCACCGTTGTCCAGGCCGCCGTCATGTGTTACATAGCGCGTTGCCCGAGATCCGTCAACCTCACAACCTTTTGCCGCCTGTGTCTCCGTAGCACATTCGGTGTGGGAGTCCATCTGACGGGTCTGCCCGCAAGGATGCATCCTAGCCGCTCAAATACAGGAGGGATCTTACCTATGGATCGTGCCGACCTGGGAAGACAGTCCGGAGTTCTGGATCTGGAAAACGGTCTCCGTATGACCTTCTACGACCAGTCAAGACCTGTGGCGGGAGACCGCAGTTTGGCTCAACTGATGGTTCGCATCCCCGTCGCCGTCCTGGAGGACGACTTTGCCGGCATGGCGATCCCCCCCGACGATTGGGCCGCTTTTGTCCGCGCGACAAACGGGGAAGTGGTTTTCGTCCGAACGAAGAGTCGCAATTTCGTACCCACGTCTGAAGCTTCGGCCATTGTGGAGGGTCTGAAGCAAGAGTTTCTGAAAGCCAATCTGGCCTATCTTCGCAAGCCTTCTTTTCCCCGGATGTTGGTCTTGAAGGAGTTTGAGAATTGGAAGAAGACGTCCGCCTGGCGAGAGGCCCATCGAAGGCAGATCGAGGCCGCCGAGCAACAAGAAAGGGAATCGGAGTGAGCGATGCACTCCGATTCCCTTCGGGCTATCCGATGTATGGCGGTCGCTGGTCAAGGGCGAATGGTGACGGGCGTCCCCAGTTTCGCAATCTGTATCAATTCCTCCATATCACTATTATACAGGGCAATCCCACCATCCGTCCAGTCGCAGTGGGCTCCTCCTGACTGGATGAGCACCTTGCCCCCGAGGTTCGTATCCCAAGGCGGTTGAATTCTACGCTCAGACGCCGTCAGGATGTTCTTGAAGTCGCCGGGCGTGATCAACCCCGAAAAAAAGGCGCGTTCCGCGTGCCTCTTGCTCGGGTAGCTCAGCCCCAGCGTCCGGCTTGCCGGACCACCGTCGCTCTTGGTACAGACGATGAAACGCCCCTCCGGGGTTCTCCCATCCCCACTGCGCTCTTTATCGCCCCGGGGCTGGGAGCCAAGTCCCACAGGATAATCCCGAATCAGGACATTAGAATCCACCACGTATAGTCTTCGTCGCTCCTTGTAAACGTACAATTCGGGGCTCTTCACGTCAGAGAGCTGCCTCAGGTAATCCACGCGGATGGTGTGCTTCACCGCAGGTTCATCCTGATACGCCGCGCGCGCGGCCGCCTCCTGTTGCCTCTGGGACCGGGACACTTCCCATTTGGATCCCGACATCTGCATGGAACAGCCGGTCAGGAAAATCAGGGTGCAACACATCAACCCCAGCAGCGGACCACCGTAGTCTCTGACGCTCAATGTCATCCGCAGTTACCCCTCCAGCCTGGTGTGACCTGATCCGAAACCGTTCTGAGGATGCCACTGAGCTGACTGCTTACGATTCCACGATCTTGGGACTGATGAAAATCAGCAGCTCCTGGCGCGTCCTCCGCCACGATTCCTGCTTAAATAGACGCCCGATTATCGGAATGTTCTTCAACCCCGGCGTGGCGTTCATGCTCTTGCCTTGTAGCTCTCTCATTACACCACCAATGACGACAATGCAACCGTCAGCTACAAGAAGTTCCGTTTTGATCTTTCGGGTGGCGATGGCCGGCTGGCCCGTAGGGTCCGCCAACGCTGGATTCGGCTCGTCCTGT
>CAZGQL010000044.1:0-19798 GCA_964527905.1 uncultured Syntrophobacteraceae bacterium | reverse complement strand
CGGCGTGATGTGCGGTGTCACCTGGAGCTCCACGATGGCGTCCTTGAACACGGTGCTGACCACGCCCCCGTCGGCGGCGCTCTGCTGCCGGTAAGGAATCTGGTTACCCTGGGAAATGACCGCCTTCACGTTATTGACCGTCAGGACTTTGGGAGCGGCTAAAACCTTCGAACGGTTCGTGGTTTCGAGGGCGGCGATGTTCAAGTCGAGATTCATCATGGTTGAACCGATCACCTGGCCCAGGTTCCACCCAAAGGCGCTGCCTGCAGCACCGGAAATCCAGTTCACGGCCCAGTCGTGGTTGAACGGACCCGAATTGTTCAGATTGAGGTTCCACCGGATGCCGAGGGAACGGGTCACGTCATCGTCCATGGTGACAATACGGGCCTCGATCATGACCTGCGGGATCGGCTTGTCGAGGCGTTTGATGAGCTGTTTGGCGGTCGCGATCCTTGCGGGGTAGTCGGTGTAGATGATCAGATTGGTCCGCTCATCGATGGAAATCTTCGCCTTCTCGCTTTTGATTTCGTTGATTCGGTTGGCCATTTCCGCCGGTGGGGCGTAGTTGACGGTCAGGTATTCCGTGGTCAGCTCCCCGACATCCTTGGCGGCTTCCAAGAGATCCTGACGGGCCTTGATTTCCTCGTATTGTTGATTCATCTCGTCTTTGAGCTTGGTCGTTCGGGCGATCCGAATCACGTTTCCACGCTGTTCCATCCCCAGGTTGTTCATGGCCAGAACCATGTCCAGAACCTGGTCCCACGGAACCTGTTCGACCTTGAGAGTCACTCGGCCCGTGACGTCCGGCTCGATCACGATGTTGGTACCGGTCACTTCGGAAATGAGTCGCAGCACGTTTCTCAGATCGGCGTCCAGCAGGTCGAGGCTGATGGGCTTGCCCGTATACGTCTTCTTGATTCCCTGGATCCTGTCGGCCTGATCGTCCCCACGCCTCTTCGAGGCCGCCGCGCCTCCAGCACCAGGAGCGCGGAAAGCCGCCTCCATCGAGCGCCCCTGATCAGCGGACCGCCTCGCCTTCGCCTCCACGGGAACAACGGCCGGCTCCGCCACCCTCGCGGCCGCCGTGCCGCCTGAGCTATAAAGCGTCAGCGCCAGGCTGTTGCCGACTGTGTTGACGATGTAGTTATCCAGCGGTCGATTGAGGCCACCCGTGAGCTCCACCCCTCGACCCGCCGAGGCTTCGCTGTCCACGTAACGAAGATCGAGATGGTCGGGAAGAATCGGCAGCGCGGGCACCGCCTTACGGTCCCGCACATCGCCCAGCTCGAGGGTGAACCGCCGATCGCCCACCCGACTGAACTGGTAATCCCTAAAGGGTCCATTCCCCGTCAACAGCACCACGGTCTCCTCGGGCGTTCCTTGAACCTGAACCCCGATCAGGGTCGTGGCAACCCTTGCGCCACCGTCCTCGGGAGCAGCGCCGAGCGCCGTCTCCTCCTGTACCATGCCTGGACTTTCCCCGGTGGCCACCTTTCCCGCGGGCGAGGGAGCAGCGCATCCCCAGCAGCAGAAAAGAACTCCCACCAGGCCCACAGAGCCCCGCAACCAAGTTCTTTCGCTCTTCATATCCGTGAACCCCTCTGCTCTTTCCTCTCCAATTCGAGAAACGGCCTCCCTGCCCCGAAAGACCGCTTCCCAGCCCCTTCGCTTATTTCTTCTTGGACGCATCCTCCTTGGCGGGTTGATCGATGAATCGGTAAGTCATGACCGTGCATCCCACTTGCAACCGTGGGGAATTGCCCTGACGCACGATGTCTAGATTGTCCACCTTAAGAATGCGGTTCAATTTACTCACGCGGTCCAGAAACAGCCCCAACTGGTGGTAGGTACCGACAAGATCCAGCCGGATCGGAACCGTGGCGTAAAACTCCTGCACCTGCTCCGGTTGAGGCTGGAACAGGAGGTTCTCGAGTCCCACTTCGGCCCCGAGCTGCGACACGTTCTCTAGGAGCCCAGGAATCTCCTTGCTGTCGGGCAACAGGAACAAGACCCGCTTGAGCTCCTCTTCGGCCTGCGCCAACTGTGTCTGCAACACCTCCACATCTGCAGCCGCCTTCTTGAGCTCCGCCAGTTTCTGTTCTTGCTCCGTCACGGAACGTCGAAGTCGGTTGATCGAGTCCGATTGCGGTTTGTACTGAATGAAATAGAACGCTGCGCCAAGAACGGCCACCGTTGCGACCAGGACCATCACCCGTTGCGCCGGAGTCAGCGCCGAGACCTTTTCCTGCAAACCCGTGCTTGCCAAAAAGTCTTTTTTCCTGATGCCTGCGCCTTCAGCTGTTTCTTCACCTCAGAAAACGAATAAAAGCGGCACGTGACCTGAAACTCCCTAAGCTTTTGGTTGCTGATCACCTTCTGCCTCGAATGCGTCAGGTTTACGCTGCCCTTGACGATGTAAGGCGACGATTCGAGGTTGCGCAGAAATTCCGCCAGCACCTCGTTGTTGAGCGCCACCCCCTCTAAGGTCAGGCTGTTGACCTTCTGACTGAACTTCTCAAACCACATCTCCTCCGGAGGAATCAAAACACTGACCAAGGCCATCATGCGGACCATCGTGTCCCGGTCCGTCTGGAGGGCCGTGATCACGTTTCGCTTCTTCTCCACCAGAGCCACATTCTGTTTCAAGTCCTTCAGAATCTGCTCATACTTGGCGTACTTCGCGGCTTCCGTTCGAAGCTGGGCCAAACGGGAATTGATGCGGGAGATTTCGTTATTCTGAGAAATCCACAGGAAGCCAATCACTAGGAGGGCGGCGATGACACAGATAATGTAGGCGTAAATAAATTGGCTTACATTATCCCGTTTCTTCCTAACTCGAGCCGGCAATAAGTTTATTTGTATCATTTTTCCCTTGTCTTTCTTAGAGCCAGTCCCAAAGCAATCGCCATCTGAGGCCCAATATACTCAACATACTCAGGATCAAAAACCTTCGTGTCATACTCGAGCTGGGTAAATGGATTGAATACCTCAACATCTATATTTGTGTTTTCTTGAAAAACTCGATCTAAACCAGCTACGCGGCAGGAACCACCACTCAGATATATCTTTGAAATACGATGATCTGGGAAATTACTATAATAAAAATCAATGGCGCGCTTGAATTCTCCCAGCCACTTTCGAACCGTTGCGACGTAAATATTCTGGAGCTCTTCCTGATTCAACGCCAAGGTGCTTTCACCCATCTTGACGCGCTCGGCCTCGTCGAATCCTATCTGGAAATGGTCCATGATGGCCTCGGTGATCTGAGCCCCCCCCATGGCGATGCCCCTCGAAAAGATGGGTACCCCTCGGATGACGATGTTCATGATGGACTTGCTGGCCCCGATGTCGAGGAGCACGATGCTTTCGTCGCCGCCGACGCCGTGAACCATTTCAAAGGCGTTGCTGAGGGCGAAGAAGTCGACGTCCATAACCACCGCGTCGAGACCGCCCGCCCGCACCATGCTCACATGCTCCCGGACCGACTCCTTCTTGGCCGCGACCAGAAGAACGTCCATGTGCGTCGGACGATCCTTGGACACATCCAGGATCTGGTAGTCAACGTCTACCTCCTCGATATTATATGGTATATATTGACCCAGCTCCGTCTGCATCCGCCGGCCCAATTCCTCCTCGCCCATGGTCGGAAGCTCGATCTTTTTGATCATCACTTCGTAGCCGGACATCGAGGACGCCACCAGCTTTTCCCGGATCTTGAGATGCGCCGTCAACTGTTGAATGGTTCGACCCACCGCTTCGGCCCGTGCCGAACGACCGTCGGTGGACCTTTCCGGGACCAGTTGAGCCAATCCCACATTCAGCAACCTTACCGGACCACCACCAGCGACCTGGACCATCTTGATGCTGTGCGAGCCGATATCCAAACCGATAAGATTTTCTTTCTTACGGAACATAGGCAAGCCCCGCGCACGGACGAAAATGGTTTTTGGTTGACTTTTACCCTTTTTTCCACTTTACCATCGTTCCTTGAGCAGATGCAAGCAACTTATTAGAGTAAAAACGCATTTCAACGAAACATTTTCCATAAAAAAAGAGGAGGATCTCACGTTGCAGTCTCTTTCACAAAATGAAATGACCAAGAGCAGCTCCAAGCGCGCACTCCGGGAGTATACTGAAGCTATAGTCATGGCGGTTCTGCTGGCTCTTTTCATTCGTGCCTTTGTGGTTCAGGCGTTCAAGATTCCCTCCGGATCAATGAAGTCCACCCTGCTGGTCGGAGATCACATATTGGTAAACAAGTTCATTTATGGAGTCAAAATACCGTTCACAAACACCGAGATTTTCCGAGTCAGCGAGCCCAAACACAGAGACATCGTCGTGTTCAGGTACCCGGTGGATCCATCAAAGGATTTCATCAAACGCGTGATCGGTCTCCCTGGAGACAGTGTGAAGATCCAGGACAAGCAGGTATTCGTGAACGGTCAGCTGCAAGTTGAACCTTATGCGGCTCACACGGATCCAAAAATTCTACCGGCCAGTGCAAGTCCCAGAGACAATATGCCAACGATCGAAGTACCGGCGGGCAGTCTTTTTGTCATGGGTGACAACCGAGATGAAAGCTATGATAGTCGTTTCTGGAAATTCGTCAATATGAACGAAGTGCGAGGCAAAGCCTTTATCATCTACTGGTCATGGAACAGCGACGGCGAACTCAGCCTGGACCCCGTCTCGGGGTATGTCCGTTGGAATCGCCTGGGCAAATGGCTTCACTAAAACCGGGACGGCACTCCCGGCATGTCGGGTTGAACTCGGGTTTCACCATGCAAACAACGATTCAAAGTCACGTCGGCGAACTTGTGGATTGGCTGCGCCACCAGGGCCAGCAATGCGGTTCCTCGGGCGCCCTGATCGAAATCACCGGCGACGTGGACGCGGCGGTGGCCGCGGCCCTTGCCAGGGAAGCCTTCGGCGACGGCGCCCTCGGGATGATCCTGCGGTTCGGGGAGGCATCCCACGAAATGGACCGTATTGCCATGATCGCCGACCACCTGGAAATGCGCTATGAAACCTTCGACCTCACCCAGGTACACCACACCCTTTTGGCCCTTTTCCCAAGAGCCCCGGGTGACGTGAACCGTGCCACTCGCCAATGGGTACGCACGACGGCCCTACGCCATCGGGCGGCGACTCTCAATTACCTCCTTGTCGGCTCCGGGAATCGAAGCGACTATGAAGTCGGACGATCCCTGCCCTGGGCAGACTCCCAAGCCGATGTCATCCCCACTGCCCATCTGCTTCGGACCGAGGTCATCGAAATCGCCCACCATTTCGGCTTTCCAGGAGGACTCTTCGTGGAATCGGCTCCCCTCATGGACAGGGAATCCCCATCCCCGGATGGCCCCCGCCTGATGAGCTACAGCGATCTGGACGCCTACCTTCGAGGTGATTTCAAAGCGGTTTCACAGGAACAACAACGGAGAATCCGCGCCCTCCAGCAGGTTGCCACCCGAAAGCGCCGCAGGGCCATTCGCTTCACCCATTTAGGTGCCTATCCCGAACAGCCGGCTTACGCCATCGATGAACAGGAAACCTACGACCGGAGCATCGAAGCCCTCACCCTCATCAGTAAAGCGATCACTTCGGACCAGTATCTGGAGGACATCCTCGGACTGGTGGTGATGGTCACAGCGGAAGTCACCAAATCCAGTGTCTGCTCCTTGTGGCTTCTTGACGAAAAGGAGGGCGTGCTGCGTCTGCGCGCCACCCAGTCCATTGATCGGGAGTACTTGAAGGATCGCGTGCTGCGCGTGGGGGAGGGAGTGGTGGGCAAGGTCGCCGCGGAGAACCGTGCCTACATCGCTCACAACGTACTCGACGACCCCATTTTCAAAGAAAAGGAACTGGCGCGCCGCATGGGACTGGTGTCCATGCTGAGCGTACCCATGCGGGTCAAGGACCGCGTGATCGGTGTCATCAATTGCTACACGTCGCATCCCCACGTGTTCAGTGAGTTGCAGATGAACGTGCTCACCACTGTGGCCAACCAGGCGGCCGTGGCCATCGAGAATACCGAACTCATGGTGAAGACAAGGGTGATCTCGGAAGAATTGGAACGGCGCAAGATCATCGAGCGTGCCAAGGACCTGCTCATGAAACGGCTCGACTTGTCGGGCGATGAAGCCTATCGATGGCTGCAGAGAAGAAGCATGAACACGCGCAAGTCCATGCGGGAGGTTTCCGAGGCGGTCCTTCTGACCATGGAAACCTGACGGGCCCCGGCAACCCGACACACCCTGCAACGCCTGCCCCCGCCACGACCATGCCCCTCATGGCTCCCATTCAGCATGGGCCCTCCCCATAAAGGAGCGCCGGTCGTCTGATCTCCGCGAATGCGCGGAGATCCGACGACCACCGCGCCTCGAGATCCTCGACACTCCCCCCGGCTTCCAACGCTCCCCTGAGCCAACCGTTTCCCAAAATGATATCGATGGGCAGCTTCTCCCATTCGTATTCATACGGCGGCGGCAACCACTGGAACGCGCCGGGATGAGTCTCCAAAAGCGCCTGCACCAGCTCGAGGCCCAGCGCGAAAGGCCTCACCTCGCCGGCATCCTGGATATGGATCTGGAACCCCTTGCACAGCTGCCCTTTCCATTTGTCGAACACCGGTTCGAACGTCACGGGACGCAGGATCACGCCGGGCAACCGCCTTTGCGACAGACGTCTCCCCAACGCCCTCTGGTCCACATAGGGAGCCCCGAAAAGCAGGAACGGGAGTGTCGTCCCCCGCCCCTCGCTCACATTGGTGCCCTCGAGGAGCACCATGCCGGGATACAGTAACGCCGTCTCCCATGAGGGCATGTTTGGGGAAGGGTAAACCCATGGCAGGCCCGTCTGCGGAAACAACATCCTCCGATCCCACCCCTGCATCGGGACCACCTCCAGATCGCACTCCAAACCCGTCTCGCGGACCATGAACCGAGCGTATTCCCCCATGGTGAGCCCGTGGCGCATCGGGACCCCATATCGCCCCACAAACGATCGATGCCCGGATTCCAGGAGACTGCCCTCCATCTCGCTTCCGCCGATCGGATTGGGGCGGTCCAGGACCACGACCCGGATGCCGGCCGCCGCCGACGCTTCCAAACACAAACCCATGGTGGTCGAATAGGTGTAAACACGGGTTCCCACATCCGGAAGGTCAACGACCAAAACATCAATCCCCTCCAGCATCGCCGGAGTCGGCTGGCGCCATTCCCCGTAGAGGCTGAAAATGGGGACTCCCGTCCCCGCCTCCGTCTCATGGCCGGACTCAATCATGTTGGCCTGCTTTTCTCCGTGAAAACCGTGCTGGGGAGAAAAGAAGCATTCGAGTCTGCCGCCCGCTCGACGAAGGAGGGCACTCACGTGCTCGAGGGAACCCGAAACGGACGCCTGGTTCGAAAGCAAGCCGATGCGAGCCTCGCGCAGCCACGGCGGCGGGCCTTCGCATAAGACCTCACACCCCAGTCGAACTTGAGCAATACGCATCAACGCTCATTCCGTAACAACAAGGATTGGGAAGGCTCCATCAGTGAGTCGCTGCGGCCAGGCTAGCCGGAAGGTGCACGGTAAACACGCTGCCCACATTCGGTTGGCTGCTGACCTCGATCCAGCCGCCGTACTGCAGGATCAGCTCCCGGCAGTGGTACAGACCGATCCCCATCCCAAAGCCTCCGGGCAACCCGATGTCAAAGGTCTTGGTACTGAAAAACGGCTGAAAAATTCTTGGCATCAATTGTTCGGGAATCCCGTGGCCCGTGTCCTCGATGCTGACATGTATGCCTTCCGGATCGTGCCAGGATCGAAGGGTGATCTTTTTCACGGTCCGGTTGTGCATGGCCTCGATGGCGTTGCGCAACAGGTTTCCAAATACCTGACAGAAATCGATGGCGACACCGCGCACAAGTGGCAGACCCGGATCCAGGCCCCATTCCTTTTCCACGTCCTGCTTCAAGTGTGGGTGCGACTCCAGGAAGTACAGCTCCTCTTGAATCACGTGATTGAGCTGCAGCCATTCCTGGTCCCGCTGCTGAGAGACTCGGATCCGTTTGGCAATGGTTCCGATGATCTGTCTCATCCGCACCGCCTGATCCTGAATGAGCCGGAGATTTTCCAGCTCCGGATGGGCGGTGTAGAGTAGCTCCGATTGACCCATGATGTACGTCAGGGGGCTGTTCAGGTTATGGAGCACGGCGGCCAGAAGCCGACCCGTGTGGATGAGCGGCTCCACCTCGGTGAGCTTGGCGAGCTGTTCCCTCCATTCGAGCTGCACCAAGGCCAGCTGCTCCTGCAGCGCAGCCATGTTCCGCTGGATTTCCTGTGCTGCTGCCATGGACGCCCGGGCGGCATCCAGCTTCGTCTTAAGATACTCCAGTTCGATGGGCTTGTTGATGAAGTCGAACACATCCAGCCGGATGGCGTCGATGGCGGCTTCCATGGTTCCGTATCCCGTGATCACGATGATCGGCACGTGCTTGTCGATCTGTCGGATCTCGCGGATCAAGCTCAGTCCAGTGAGGCCGGGCATCTTGAGATCCGTGAGCACCATCTCGGGGCGAAGGGACTTGAACAGCCCGAGTCCGGTTCTCCCCTCGTGCGCTTGATAAACCGAAAAACCCTCATCCTCGAGGAATTCGGTCAACCCGTCCACCAGGGCCACCTCATCGTCCACGATCAGAATGGACGTGCGCGTCATCTTCGCCTCCTCACGCTCCTCTCCCCGAGCGAACACAAATCCCGTACGGCACTCCGACCGATCGGTCCCCGAGTGGCAAGGCCGGGCACCGCCGACCCACCGTGACGTGATCGACCCGGATACCACATAAAGCATAGCCCGGGAGCCTTCCCTTTGCAACGAAGATGCTTGCGGCGGATTCCGCCTCAGTGGAGGGCGGCACGGGCGATGTCCTCGACCTCATCCACGTCCAGGGGTTTTCTCAGGTACCGATAAACGCCGTATTCCATGGCCTTCTGCTCGTAATGATCCTGGGGAAGAGCCGTAACGATGACCACCTTCGTGTCGAGCCTTCGCTCCCTGATTTCCTTCAGGAGCTCAAGGCCGCTCATTCCGGGCATCTTGATGTCGAGAAACAACAATCTTGGATTGCTCTCGCTGATCAGTCTCAGCGCATGGATTCCGTCATTGAGCGTGGTCAGCGGGTAATCGTCCCCTAACATGGCTTCGAATGAATCGAGGATCCCCTGATCATCGTCGAGCACAAAAACCGCCTCGGAAACTCCAGCTTCCATGTTTCTCTCCTCATTTCCATCTCGATTCGGGCTTCGACCCTCCAACGGGACGGGACGGGAAGGTTGACTCAGGTGTCTCGGACCTTCGCTGGCCCGAGGGATGACTCCTGCTGGCGATCGGATTATCAAGAACGGTGCCAGGATGGAACGGATGCGGAAGGGACGGATCAAGGGGGGTCAGGTGGAAGAAGCCCGCCCGTCGGCCACGAGAACGCCCAAGGTTGCTTGACCCTCCGAAGAGCTCATGCGCGGGAGATAAACCGTGAAGGCGCTGCCACGCCCCGGCTCGCTCACCACGTCGATCTTTCCTCCATGTTCTGAGATGACCTTGTGAGTGATGGCGAGTCCAAGACCGGTGCCAGAATCCTTCGTGGAAAAAAACGGATTGAAGATGTTCGGGAGAACCTGCGGATCGATGCCAGAGCCTGTGTCTGAAAACCTCACGGCACACCAGCCCTCTCCTCCACGCGATGCCCCGCCGGAATCAACCGGTTCCGCCACGGCGTGGGCTTCGACGCACAGGATGCCTCCTGATGGCATCGCCTGCAGCGCGTTGCGAAC
Source organism: uncultured Syntrophobacteraceae bacterium (assembly GCA_964527905.1). GTDB lineage: Bacteria > Desulfobacterota > Syntrophobacteria > Syntrophobacterales > Syntrophobacteraceae > CALBZH01. The sequence continues at coordinate 9,985 of CAZGQL010000044.1, read as the reverse complement.
CAGGTTGTGAAACGCCTTTGCCAAGTCCGGATCCGCCCAAATCCGCGGGAGATTGTGCGGAATCGTTCGTTTCAGGATCACATTGGACATGCGAATTTCCTCATCGAGCACATCCAAATTCTGCTCCAAGAGAGGGCCAAGGGCCAGTTCCTGCAACCGATACCGAGGGGTCCTCGCCAGCTCCAGCAGGTCTTCGATCAGACGGTTGATGCGGTCCAGCTCCCTGGGTACCGTGCGATTGAATTTGTCGAGAAAACCGGGTTTTTCGAGCTTGCGGGGCAGCAGCTGCACGAAGGTCTTGATCGCCGAGAGAGGATTTCGAATTTCGTGCGCCATGCCAGCCGCCAGGGTGCCGAGCGCAGCCAGCCGATCCGTTTGACGGATACGCGCCTCGAGTTTTTTCATTTCCGTGACATCATGCAGGTTCGTGATGACTTCTACGAGGTTGCCCGCTTGGTCCAGCAACAGGCTCGAGCTTGCCAGCACCACCCTGTCGTCGGATGATCTCCGTGCGCGCAATTCCCTTTGGGGCTGAACGGCCCGCGTCTCGACAGCACTCCGAAGATACTCGACCAACTCCGGGTTCCCTTCGAGCAGGCATTCGACCGCCTTGCCCCGGTGATCCTCATCGGTCAATCCCAGAAGCCTGCAGGCCGCTGGATTGATGGTGGCCACCCTCCCGTCCCGCTCTACGGCCAGAAGGCCATCGCTCATGGTCGTAAGCAGCCGCTCGTTGTAGTCTTGAAGGCGTCGAATCTCGACCAGTTGTTTTTCGAGGCGCTGCCGTTGCCGGAGGATTTCTTGGATCATGATCCTGAAATTCCTCGCCAAAACCCCGACCTCATCGCCCGTGTCAACGCGGATCTCGGGCTCGAGATTTCCGTGAGCGGCCTCGACGGTCGCCTCAACCAAGCGCGCCAGCGGCTTCGTGATGCGCCTCGCGGTGAGGGTTGCCCCGGCGACGCCCACCAGCAACGCCAGGAGCCCGATTGAGGCGATGGTTGTCCGCATTTGGCCAAGCTGCGTGTACATGGGCTCCAAGGAAAGTCCCACCCGGATGAGTCCCCAGCGCAGTTCGGACCCGGTGATGGTGACCGGAAAAGCCACCTCCATTCCAGGCTTGCCGTCGGGGCCCGGCAGGCTTTCGTGCACCAGAGTCGTTCTCGCGGCCAGGGCGCGTTCCGTGACGAGATCCTCGAGCTCCCTGCCCTGTAGGTCCGGGCGTCCACTGTAGCCCGCCACCCGCCCTTCCTTGTCATGCAGAATCACGTACAGAACCTCGGGGTTCTGCCCGGCCTGATTGGCCGCCTGCTCCAGGAGCACATAGTTGTAGGTGACCAGAGCCCCCCTGGAGAGGGCTCCCAGGCTTTCCGCCATGGCCAGGCCGCGTTTCTCCAATTGTGTGCGGAACGTACGGCTTTGCTGAACCCCGAGCAGCCCGGCCAGGGTCCCCAGCAGGAGGACCAGCACGATGCAGCTCCAAACGATGAACCGATACTTCAGGGGGATGTAGCGCGGCGATCCGAACGGGCGGGTCTCCGGAGAGCTGTCCGGAACGCGTGGTTTTCCTTGGAAGGCGTCATTTCGATTGGGCATCATCCAGCCAGACGCTTCGGTACGAGGTGGCGTGGGCTCCCAACACGCTCAGCTCGATCCCGTGAACCGTAGGTTGGTAGACATGATCCACGCTAAGGTAGAGAAGCGGAATCACGGGGCACGCATCGAGAATCCGCGCCTCGGCCTTCTGGTACAGCCTGGCACGCTCCTGGACATCGCTTTCCCCGACGGCCCGGAGGAACAGGGCATCGACCTCAGGATCCGAGAAACGCGAATAGTTGATGGGAGACTGAGACCCGAAGAGAATGCGAAGAAATCCGTCCGGATCGGGAATTTCCGCGAACCAGGCATACCGATAGAGTTGAAAGGAATCCGACTTGATGTACCGCTCGAATTCGGACCAGTCGGGAATGTAGCGGGGCACGAGTTCGATCCCGACCCGCCTCCAGACCTCCCCCACAAACGCAAGCTCAGCCTGTGCCAAGGGGGAACGGCTCGCACTGACAAGCTCCACCCGTTTGAGGGGTTGGGAACTCCCGAGGATCCCTCCGGTCCCGCCCGGAGCCGCCGCGGCATCTCCGCCCCCAATGGATCCATCGACCGGCGGTCGATACCCCGGCATCCCAGGGGGCAGCAGCGAGAAGGCGGGATTGTACTGCCCATTGTAAACCTGCCGGTTCAGCGCTTCCCGATCGATCGCCGCCGACATCGCGCGTCGCAGGGCCGGATCCTTCAGCTCCGATCTCGCCCCGTTGATCCCGTAGAACAGAAGACTGAGTGACGGCCGGTGCAGCCATTTCAAGTTCGGAATCGTTTTCAGATTTTGAAGTACCTGAGGGTAAACAGGCATCTCCTCGAGCTTCCCGTCCCGGAAATCGGCCCAAACCCCCTCGATTCCCACACCCGGGTAGATCAGAAAGTCGATGCCGTCCAACAGGGACGGCCCTCCGTAATACTGATCGTAACGCTTCACCCGCACCAGTCGGTTGGGCTCCCATGACTCGAAGCGGAAAGGACCGCTGCCGATTGGGCGTTGGCTGAACTCCTCGGGACGAACCGCTTCCGCGGCCGGCACGATGGATGCCTGAGCCATCCCCATGGCCGCCAAGATCGGAACATAAGGCTGGTCGAGCCGGACGACGAAGATGGAGGGATCGGGCGCCTCGAGTCCGCTCACCTTATCCGCTCCGCCCTCATGGTAGGCACCGGCCCCCTGGATCTTCAAGAGATGGGGCAAAATGGTAGGGGACGGAGAAGCCCGCAGGAGCCTCTGAAACGAGAAGAGCACATCCCGAGACGTGATGGGGGTTCCGTCGTGAAACCGGGCGCTCTTTCGAAGGAAGAACCGGTAGGTCTTGCCTGCGTCCTCCACGCGCCAGTTTTCGGCTATCGCCGGGATCACGAGCAAATCGCTGCTGAACTGGACCAAGCCATCGAAGAGCTGGTTAACGACGGCGGCGGAATAGATGTCGTGCACGCGCGCCGGATCGAGGGTCGCGGGGTTGTTGAGCAAGGGCACACGATAGATGCCGCCTTGACGACCTTTCCCTTGTCCCACCTGCCGCCCGTCGGAACTCTCCGCTCCCCCTGCAAGGCAGCCGTTCATTCCCAGCCAGAAGGAAAGGCCAACTGTGGCGGCAACAACGCAAATCCGGAGCCTCTTCATCCCGTTCCCCCCGGGTCCGGTCGGTTGGTATACCGACCGATTCAAGTAATCTTAATGTGTCATATTTTATCGCTTCCTCCCCTCTATTTGAAAATGAAAAAGCGCGAGCCGACCGGCCCGCGCTTTTCTCTCACCTGCCCAAGCAGATGAGGATCCCATCCATGCCCATGACGCGGCTAGGGACCCGCTCCCCCCTCCGCCAACACCGGCAGCACATAGGCACCCAGAAGCATCCCCAACACAAACAGCTGAACGGCCAGTTTCTTCATCTTCCATCTCCCCATGGCTTGAAGCTCAATAGCATCTCGGGGCCAATCCCCGTCTCCTCCGGTTCTGTCCTGAAGATTGGCAAAGGATGTACCATCCCCCTGAGGAGACACCGCCACCCTCAACAAACCTCCCGTAATCACTCGATTATTCTTTCAATGCCCCCGAGAGAAAACCGGCTCGCTGGCGAGGGACCTCCGGCTCGCCGGCAACAGGTGCACAAGAATGGTTGCAAATCCCCATGCAAATCCTCACAAAGCAGCAGCCATCCAGGATCCGTCCCACCTGCACACCGGCGTGTGCAACTGCACTGGTTCCTGTGCAAGGGGGGAGGCTGCTCGGAGAGCGGGAAGGGCGATGTCAGGATCTGGGATGCGCCTGGCGGAATCTCCTCTCGCCCCTTCGACGCCGCACCAAGAGGGTGGGGGATGCATGTCCGAATGCAGGCGAGCGCCGGTCAAATATGCCTTGAACCGCACAGACGGCTGGGTTTATGCTGACCTGGATGGCATGAGATGCGGCCAGGTTTTCGTTCGTTCCGATGGCCAAGTGCCGCAATAGGCCGTGGAGGACTCGTAATCCCGTTCGCCCTCAGGGAACCGTTTGCATCGTTGAACCCCGAGCGCGTCGCTCTGAGACGCGCCTCGAAACAAGGCCGAGAATTGGGCGGCTCGCCCGATTGGCCCACGACTCCTTCCGCCCCTCAGTGGGTGGCCCCTGGTCATGGATCTGGAAAGGAATGGAAGAAAACCTCATGGGAATCGATCTCGAGGGAACCGGGACGCCGTCGGTCACGGCGCTGGAAAAAGCTCCGACTTACATCGCCGGGCTGGATGACATCCTGGAGGGGGGAGTCCCCAGGGGCCGCACCACGGTCGTCAACGGCGGGGTAGGTGCCGGCAAGACCCTGATAGGACTGGAGTTCCTGTACCGTGGTGCGTTGAAGGGCGAGGCGGGGATCTTCATCGGCTTCGAGGAGTCCGTCGAACATCTCCGGCAGAACGCCGCCACGCTGGGATGGGACTTGACGGCGTTGGAGCGGGAGAACCGTCTTTTCCTACTGGATGGCCGGATCAACACACGGGTCAGCGGGGATTTCAGCCTCAAGGGGTTGCTGGCCGCCGCGTCCGGCAAGTGCCGGGAAATGAACGCCCGTCGGATCGTGATCGATGCCCTGGAAGTCGCCCTGCGCCTGTTCGACACACCTCGGCACGTACGAAACGAACTGCATGTTCTGAATGACTGGCTGCAAGCCGCCTCCCTGACGACCGTTCTCACCGTCCGGCGGCCCAGCCATGGCGGTCCGTCGGTGTATGAGGAATTCTTTGATTCGATGGGGGATTGCCTCCTCCGGATGGACGCCAGGGTTGACGACCAGATCACCACCCGTCGACTGCGGGTCGTGAAGTACCGAGGGTCCAACTGCGGCCGCAATGAATACCCTTATGCCATCACCCCGGGCGGTCTGCGCCTGGCACCCGTTTCCACGGTGGGCCTCCGGCACAAGCCCCTGGGCAAGCGGCTTTCCACCGGCATTCCGAGGCTGGATGAGATCCTGGGCGGCGGCTATCGAAGGGGAGCCTGTATCTTGTTGGCCGGCTTACCCGGTGCCGGAAAGACCATTCTGGCATCCACTTTTGTCGCCCACGTGTGCGCGCAAGGGGAGGGCTTATTGTACATCGGGTTTGAGGAATCCGAGGCGGCGATGGTTGAGAACGTGCTGAGCGCCGGCTTGGCCCTTAAGCCGCACATGGACTCGGGGCGGCTTTCCTTCCTGACCAGTTTTCCTGAGGCCATGGGGGTGGAGGAGCACTATTTCCGTGCTTTGGAACGGATCGAAGCCCTTTCGCCCCGACACGTGGTGGTGGACGCCATTTCGGCCTGCGAGCGCATGGGGGGCAAACAGGCCGCCTTCGAATACCTGATGCGCCTGCTCAATGCGTGCAAGGAGCAGGGCATCACCGTGCTTTTCATCAACCAACTCTCCGGCACCACCAACTTTCTGGAGCTTTCCGGAAACGGCATTTCCTCCATGGTGGACACGGTGTTGGGCTACCAACAGTGCCCGGGGGAGACCAACCGCGTCTTGCAGGTGCTCAAGGCCCGAGGCTCCAGTCACTCCAACCTGAAACACGAGTTTGTCATCACCGACGAGGGGATCCACATCCTGGATGCGTACCTCGGTGACGGGGATGTGCTCACCGGCTCCCTTCGGCAGCGCCAGGAACTCAAGGATCGGCTCGAAGCCCAGCATCTGGCCTTCGAAATCGAGGCCAGGGAACTGGAGCTCAGGCGGTTGCGCCTCGCCCGCGACGAAGCCGAGCAGGCTGTCGCCCGCCGGGCGGCCGCTTTGGGCCGGGACATGTCTTCCGGACGGTCGCGCCCCACGCCGGGCGGGCATACGAGGGAGGAGGAGCCGTGAGCCCCGATGGGGACCATCCCCGGATCACTCGACCCGAAGGCGAGAGGCCATATTATCGGCTGCGCCTCTTCGTGGCTGGAGATGAGCCCAATTCCCTCAGGGCAAGGGCCGTTCTCACCCGTCTGTGCGAGAACATCCTTCGCGACCGCTGCGAGGTGGTGGTCGTGGATGTGCTGCGAGACTACCAGGCCGCACTGGACCGCCAGGTGATGGTGGTGCCCACCTTGATCGTGGAGGCGCCGCCACCGGTGCGGACCATCGTCGGCTCCTTGAGTGATGAAGGCGCACTCCGGGAAGCCCTCGGCCTTTCCGATTTTGGAGCGCGCTCATGAGCGAGCCCAGACCTTCCTACGACGAGCTCCAAGAGAGACTGGCCAGGGCCGAAGCCACCCTGGAGGCCCTGCGCCGGGGCGAAGTGGACCTGCTGATCGGCGCGGCCGCCCCGATGGTGGTGCGCCTCAAATCCTTGGTGGAGGAAAACGAGCGCCTGGCCAACCACCTTCGACGCGCTCAAGGACGCGGCCTGGATTTTAGACGCCGATCAGCGCGTGCTGCGCTCCAACAGGGCGGCGGAGAGGCATTTCCAACGTCCGATCGAGTCCATGATCGGCAAGCACTGCTGGGACATCGTCCACGGCACCACGGAGCCGATCGCCGAGTGTCCGATTTTGAGGATGCGCCGCAGTCTTCAGCGCGAGCGCATGGACATGCAGGTCGGGGAGCGCTGGTTCGAGGTGACAGTAGATCCCATCCTCGATGCGGAAAAGCATCTCACCGGCGCCGTGCACATCATCAGCGACATCACCGAGCGCAAGCGAGGGGAAGCGTCACTGGAGGAGAGCACGACCCGATATCGGTCCATCTTCGAATCCACCGGGACAGCCACCCTACTTGTTGCGGAAGACACCACCATCCTCATGGCCAATCAGGAGTGCCATTCGGTCACGGGTTATGCCCCGGAGGAATTGATCGGCCAGAAATGGACCCGATTCGCCGCTCCCGAGAGCCTGCGGGAAATGATGCAGCACCACAGCATGAGACGACGAGGATCGGCTCATACACCCACGAAGTATGAGGTCAAGCTGATCAACCGAGCGCAGCAGGTACGAGATGCGCTTCTCCACGTGAGCATGATTCCAGGAACGACCGAAAGCATCGTCTCCATCCTGGACATCACCGAGCGCGTGCAGGCGCAGGAGCAGCTTCGCCGCCAAAATGAACGGCTGGCCATCCTGCTCGAGATTGGTACCATGCTGGCCAAGTCCCACTCGACACGCGAGCTGTTCCAGGCCGTCGTGGATGGGGCGATGCGGCTGTTGCCGGCAGGATCGGCGGCGGTCTATCGGTTGCAGGACGACTTCCTTCACCTCACAGCCACTTCACCCGAGTTGCCGCCGGACTTTCCGGATGCGCTCCGTAAGGTGCGCCTGACCGACCATCCCCATGTCCTCCGGGCGATTTCCATGGGCTCGCCGGTCATCCTGGACGACACCGCTCGAAGCACTCTGAGCCCCGCCGAGCAGCAGATTTGTGGTCTACGGGGGCTCCGCTCCGTTCTGTACTCGCCCCTCGCTCACCAAGGTCGGCCACTCGGCGTGCTGATCGCAGGCAGCGTGGACGCCCTCCACCGCTTTTCCGAGGAGGAGATCACCCTTTTCCGCGCCTTGGCCAGCCAAGTGTCGCTGGAAATCGAGGGAGCGGGCCTTCTTGAGGCGAACCAACGCCATATCGCCGAGCTTGAAGAGGTGACGGAACGGCAACGTCGAACGGAAAAGGCGCTCCGGGAGAGTGAATCCCTGTTTCGTAACCTGTTTGAGAAGCATGCCGCCGTGAAGTTGGTGATCGATCCGGTCGACGGTCGCATCGTGGATGCCAACGAGGCTGCCTCGAGGTTTTACGGCTGGAGCCGAGAAGAACTGCGCCGGATGAAGATATCGGACATCAATACGCTGCCGCCCGCGCAAGTGAAGATCGAGATGGAACGGGTACGGGCGCAGGAGAGGGTCTACTTTGAATTCAAGCACCGCCGCGCGGACGGGGCGATCCGGGATGTGGCGGTCTACAGTTCCAAGATCGAATCCGCGGGCAGGGACCTCCTCCACTCGATCATCCACGACATCACCGAGCGCAAGCGGGTGGAGGCGGAACGGGCGCGCCTGTTCACCGCCATCGAACAAGCCGGTGAGGTCATCTTGATCACCGATCCCGACGGTACGATCCAATACGTCAATCCGGCCTTCACCGCCGTGACCGGCTACAGCCGCGAGGAGGCCATCGGCCGGAAACCCAGCCTGCTCAAGAGCGGTCAGCAGGACCGAGGCTTTTATCAAAACCTGTGGGGAACGATCACCAGCGGGCGAGTCTGGCAGGGCCGCATGGTCAACAAGCGAAAGGACGGGGGACTCTACACGGAAACCGCCACCATTTCGCCGGTCATGGATAGCGCCGGACGGATCCTCAACTTCGTAGCGGTCAAACGGGATATCTCTGAACATCTGCGGGCCGAAGAAGAGCAGGCCAGGCTCCAGGAACAGCTGCGGCAAGCCCAGAAACTGGAATCCGTCGGCCGGTTGGCCGGTGGCGTGGCCCATGATTTCAACAACATGCTCGGGATCATCCTCGGCTATGGAGAAATCGCCCTGGGCCATCTTCACCAGGGAGATCCACTGCGGGAGAGCCTGGAGGAGATCGTGAAGGCGGCCCGGCGCTCGGCAGCCTTGACTCGGCAGCTCTTGGCCTTCAGCCGCAAACAGACCCTGCAACTGGAGGTGCTCGATCTCAATCATCTGGTCCTCAACCTGGAGAAAATGCTCCGTCGGCTGATCGGAGAAGACATCGATCTGGAACTGTCCCTCGGACACGATATCGGTCGGGTATTGGTCGATCCGGGGCAGATCGAGCAAGTCATCCTGAATTTGGCGGTCAATGCTCGGGACGCCATGCCGTCCGGCGGGAGACTCCTCATCGAGACCGCCGCGACGCAACTGGACGAGCTCTACGCGTCAAGGCATCCCGGGGTCCAACCGGGAGACTATGTGCTGCTTGCCGTGACGGACAGCGGCTGCGGCATGAGCAAGGAGATTCTGGCCCAGATCTTCGATCCCTTTTTCACCACCAAAGAGAAAGGGCGGGGAACCGGCCTGGGGCTCTCGACGGTCTACGGCATCGTGAAACAGTCCGGCGGCAACATCTGGGTCTACTCCGAACCGGGCCGGGGCACAACCTTCAAGGTTTACCTCCCGCAAACCAAGACCAGTCTGGAGCCGACGGTCGCCAAGCCCGAGGGGATCCGTCCCGATGGAGGGAGCGAGCATGTGCTCGTGGTCGAAGACGAGGAGGCGCTGCGCAAATTGATGGGAAATCTGCTTTCTCGACTGGGTTACAAGGTGAGCCTGGCCGCCAATGGCGGCGAAGCCCTCCTGCTGGTGGAGGAACAGGGTCTGAGGCCCGACCTCGTGATCACGGACGTGGTCATGCCGAACATGAGCGGCAAGCAACTGATCGACCGGCTCAGCCGAATTCATCCGCATCTCAAGGTTCTCTACATGTCAGGGTACACGGACAACGCCATCGTGCACCACGGCGTGCTGGAACCGGGCACACCGTTCATCCAGAAACCGTTCACCCTCGAACGCATGGCCGCAGAAATCCGCATGGTCCTTGGAACCAACCGTCGATGAAGACAATACCCCATCGGGCCACTGTCCACCGCCCCATGGGACAAGACCCGGAGGGGCGATCCGGTTGAGGCCCAAAGAAGGGAGCGGGAAGAAACATCATCCCGATGGGCTAGGCAAGTTTTGAGCTCACCCCTGAAGCCGGGGGAAGACCGACGGCGGCTGGAGCCAACCGGCCCGCTGGGTGATCAGATCCAGATGGAGGGTCGTCCACTCCTCGAGAGGCAGGAAGGGCGCATAAAGCCGTTCGCGCAGGTCGATCTGCTTGAAATAGTGGCGGCACTTGCCGCAATACTGAATGCGGTGTTGGGGCTCATCCTCCACGTAAAGGTAGCCGAGGGAGTCGTGGTCCCTGTTTTCACAGTAAGGACACTCCAGGCGGTTCAAACCCCACTC
>CAZGQL010000043.1:28353-32908 GCA_964527905.1 uncultured Syntrophobacteraceae bacterium | reverse complement strand
CAATCAGACGCGCGGGGATTTCGGCACCCCGTTTGCGGGCAAGCTCCCCGACCGCAAAATCGATCTCCGATGCCCATGGAAGCGCCAGACTGCCCTCGGGGAGATCGTGGGCCCCAGGCAGAAAGAGAAACGACGGGAGCAGGGGCTGGGCCTTCACGTCTCCCGGCCCAACCACCTGAGGGATCTCGAAGGTCCGGACCTCGGGTGACTCCGTATCCTCCCCGGGCGTCCGGGCATAAGCCAGCACACAATGGGTCGTCCCCAAGTCTATTCCGATAATATAAGGCGAATCAGCCAAGAGCGCCTCCTGGTTGCTCGTCAAGTCTCAATCTCCACCTCCGCGGGAGCCAGGACCCACTCGTCCTTCCGCTCGGCGGTCAGCCGGGGAAGATCCACTCGGATCACCTTCCAGCCCCGGTGTCGCAAAACCCCCGTAAAGGGCGGGTCCCCCGTCACGCTGCCGGTCAGCCGGACGGCATTGGCGTCAAACCCCGTCGGGACCGTCACGGTGCTCCCCTCGGTTTCCTCGAGCACGGGCTTGAGCTGAATGTAATCCGTCAGAATCCGGCGGCAGCCTTCGTGGATGCCGCGGACCGCGGCGCCGATCTGCGAGTCGTCATACAGGCTGAGGTCCTCCTGGAGGAAATCCACGAAACGCCCCTCGCGCTGGAGAATCGAAAGGACCTGGACGGCCCCCAGAGGGGAGGGCTCCGCTCCCACCGCTGAGGACTTCGGTGCGGTCGCCGCATCGGGGGCACCGGGGCTCCGAGAAGCCACCGCAGGTTCCTCCGCGCGCTCCGGTGTCGTCGATAGAGCTTCCCGGGCCGCCCGTCGGGCAACGGAACGTCCCTGGACCCAAAGAACCAGCCAGAGAAAGAACGTGACGGCCGCCCCAACCCCCACCCCAACCGGCAGCAACTGGCGCTGACATTCCTCCGCAATCTTGGACATGGCGGTGAACGCCGCGAGGACGTCTTCGGGCAGGGAGGCGGCCCCTTGCTGCAGGAATGGATCGATCCACTGCCGAAAGCCCAAGAGAACCTGTTGTGCGAGGTAGACAAAGGCGGCGACCAGAGCGGCGTTGATCAGAAAACAGGTGAAGAGGGACTGGATCGTCCACGTGGTCTTGGCTTTCATGCAGCAGCTCCTCATGATGGAAAATTTCCCAGCGGAGGACCCGTGCGCCACGGGCCGACGGCGGCCCGCGCATGGGACAACACTCGGCCCCCCCGAAAGGGCTTGCAAAGCGGGCACAAGAGGCTGTTGCAAAACGTGCGTGTCTCCCACCCGCGTCATCGCCGCTCCGGCGGGAATCCCGTGTTCCGATGATTTCCGGCCCCCCGCTTCAGAAGGGATGACAGGATTCGAAGGTTTTGCAACAACTTTTCAAGTTAATCAAAAAGGGGGACCCGCACAAGGCCTAATGCCGTCCGGCACAGACCCGGCGGGCGCGAGGAGGGATTTCTGAAACGGCTCAAGCCGATGAGGCGGCCTGAGCATCCTTTTTCGCAAGCCATCGGTTCGCGGTGTAATTCGCCACGTAGACGACCACCACCAGCAGGGCAAAAAGCCCGGTGCTCAACGGCGTCGGATGGCGCACCGCGCGGGCGATCGGCTCGGAGAGGGAGCAAATGAGGGCAAGCCATGGAACCAGCCCCAAGACGGTTCCAAGGACGTAGTCCCGAAAGCGGATGTCGGCCGCGCCGGCTACGAAGTTCACGATGGTATAGGGGGCGATGGGAAACAGACGAAGGGTCGTCACCACCAAGAACCCCTGACGCTCGAGACGGGCGCTGAGCCTGTCGAAGCGCTTTCCCGCAAGTCGCCGGACGGTCTCGCGTCCAAGCCCGTATCCGACGGCGAACAAGGCAACGGCGTTCGCGAGGCATCCGGCCAGAGAGATCCCGAAGGCCGTCAGGGGATCGAACGTAAAGATTGTCGCAAGCACCAGTGCCATGAGCGGAAACATCACCAGGCCGCCGACCACGTAGACCCCGATCACGATGGGGACCGCAAAGGGGTTTTCCCGCAGACCGGCGGCCAGGCGAGCCAGGTTGTCCAGTTCACAATGGGTCTGGAGGGGCGTCCATTTCCAGGCTGCCGCGAAGGCCGCGAAAACCAACAGGGGCAGCAGGCCCTTGACGAGGACTCCCGCGCCGTGGGGAGGAAGTCGTCGGGGGGCGGCGCCGGTCGGAGAAGAGGGGAACTTTTCTGTTGCCATCGTTCATTCGGTCATGCTAGATGGTTGCGATTTTAACAAACCGCACATCCCAGGGAACCCTTTTGGTGCCCGGAAATCCTTTCCGGGTGACAGGCTGGGATGGAGGCACAAACCAGAAGGAGGTTCAATCATGGCAGTCGTCAGTATGAAGCAATTGCTGGAGGCCGGCGTCCACTTCGGTCACCAGACCCGCCGCTGGAACCCCAAGATGAAGCCGTTCATCTTCGGAGCACGCAACGGGATCTATATCATAGATTTACAGAAAACGGTCAGGCTATTCAACGTCGCCTACCAGTTCGTTCAGGAGAGCACCGCCTCGGGGGAGAGCGTCCTGTTCGTGGGAACGAAGCAGCAGGCCCGGGACACCATCCGCGAAGAAGCCGAGCGGTGCGGGATGTACTACGTGGACTATCGCTGGTTGGGCGGCATGCTGACCAATTTCAAGACCATCAAGCTCAGGATTGACCGGCTCAAGGAACTGGAGGCCATGATCCAGGACGGCAGCATCAACCGGTTCCCCAAGAAGGAAATCCTGCAACTGCAAAACGAGAAGGACAAGCTGCTGCGGAACCTGGGCGGCATCAAGGACATGACGCGACTTCCGGGCGTTTTGTTCGTTGTGGACACCTCCCGGGAAGACATCGCGGTGGCGGAGGCAAACCGGCTGGGCATCCCCGTAGTGGCCGTGGTGGACACCAATTGTGATCCCGACAAGATCGACTACCCCATTCCCGGCAACGACGATGCCATCCGCTCCATTCGGCTCGTCGCCTCCCGGATCGCCGACGCCTGCATCGAGGGGCGTCAGCGCTACCTCGAAGGTCAGGTGGCCTCGAAGGACAAGGAAGTCCCCATCCTCGAGGAAGTCCCGGCCGGCCAGTTGCTGAGCCAGGAACAAAGCGGACCCGCCGTTGAGATCGTCAATCCGGTGGCCCAGCCCGAAGGCGAAGGCCAGGCGGACTGATCGTTGCATTCAAATCGCCCCACACAGGTGCGTACGGAGGAGGCAAACCTTGGAAATTTCAGCTGCAATGGTGCGTGACCTGCGCGAGAAGACCGGCGCGGGAATGATGGACTGCAAGAAGGCGTTGCAGGATACGGATGGAAACATGGACAAGGCCCTGGACCTGCTGCGGCAGAAGGGTCTGGCCAAGGCCATGAAGCGCTCGGGCCGGGAGGCCACCGAAGGCATGGTGCATGCCTACATCCACGGCGCCGGCCGAATCGGAGTGCTGGTTGAAGTCAACTGCGAAACGGATTTCGCCGCCAAGAGCGAGGATTTTGTCGAATTCGTGAAGAACGTGGCCATGCACATCGCCGCCTCGAGCCCCCTCGGGGTCCAGAGGGAGGACATTCCCCAGGAGGTCATCGAACGGGAGCGGGCCATTTATCTCGCCCAGGCCCGGGAGTCCGGAAAGCCCGAGAACATTCTCGAGAAGATGGTGGAGGGCAAGATCCGCAAGTTCTACGAGGAAGTGGTCTTGATGGAGCAGGCCTACGTCAAGGATCCCGACAAGAAGATCCAGGATTACCTCAACGAACTCATCGCCAAGATCGGGGAAAAGATCTTCATCCGTCGGTTCGTCCGCTACCAGCTGGGTGGGGAATAAGACCGCATCGAACCCGAACCCGAACCCGAAACGCTCGGTGATCCGCCGGCAACGAAAGTGGGCCCGCATCCCATGGAAGCATCCGACCGTCCCGTATACCGACGTATCCTTCTCAAACTGAGCGGCGAAGCCCTCATGGGGAAGGAGCCCTATGGCATCGATTCCGAAGTGTTGAACGAAGTGGCCCGGGAAGTCGGGGAGGTTCACCGGCTCGGGGTCGAAGTGGCCCTCGTGATTGGGGGCGGCAACATTTTCCGGGGCGTATCCGGGGCCTCCCGGGGCATGGACCGGTCCACGGCCGACTACATGGGCATGCTGGCGACCGTGATGAACGCGCTGGCGCTCCAGCAGGCGCTGGAGCGCAGCGGCGTGCCGACGCGCGTCCTGTCGGCCATTGACATGAAGGAGGTCGCCGAGCCCTACATCCGGCGTCGAGCCCTTCGACATTTGGAGAAGGGGCGTGTCGTCATTTTTGCCGCCGGAACGGGCCTGCCGTTCTTCACTACGGATACCACGGCCGCGCTCCGGGCCATCGAGGTCGGGGCCGAGGTGATCATGAAGGCGACCAAAGTGGACGGCGTCTTCGCCAGCGACCCGGAAAAGGACCCGGACGCCAAGCAATACGAACGGATCAGCTTCGACGAAGTCCTGCGGAAAGATCTCAAGGTCATGGACGCCACCGCCATTTCCCTGGCGCGGGACCAGAATAAGAAAATCGTGGTCT
>CAZGQL010000043.1:1101-28329 GCA_964527905.1 uncultured Syntrophobacteraceae bacterium | reverse complement strand
CCGGCAACATCAAGCGGGTCGTGCTGGGCGACAAGGTTGGGACGTTGGTCGACGGAGGGGTGCGATAATGCTCAACGACATCTATGCTGATGCCCGTGATCGGATGCAAAAGGCCCTTGAGACCCTGGAGCGCGAATACAAGCGTTTGAGGACGGGCCGCGCGTCCGTCTCGCTGGTGGACGGGATTCGCGTGGAATACTACGGTAATTCGACCGCCCTCAATCAATTGGCGACCTTGACAATCCCCGAGCCCCGTACGATCATGATCCAGCCGTGGGACACGAGCATCATCAACGAGGTGGAAAAGGCCATCCTCAAGTCCGAGCTGGGCCTAACGCCCATGAACGACGGCAAGGTCATTCGCATCAGCATCCCGACGCTCACCCAGGAGCGCCGAAAGGAACTGGTCAAGGTCATCAAGAAGATGGCCGAGGAGACCAAGGTGGCCATGCGCAACATCCGACGCGACACCAACGAAATGCTCAAGGACCTCAAGAAAGAAAAGGAAATTTCCGAGGACGAGCAGTTCAAGGCTCAGGACGAGACCCAAAAGATCACCGACGATTTCATCAAGAAGGTCGACAGCGTCTACAGCGCCAAGGAAAAAGAAATCCTGGAAATCTAGGGATGCTGCCCATGCAAGAGAACCGGCTCCCGCGCCATGTCGCCATCATCATGGACGGCAATGGGCGTTGGGCTCAGAAAAGGCTGCTGAACCGCATCGTCGGCCATGAGGAAGGCGCCAAGTCCGTGAGGGAAGTGGTGCGCTGTTGCCGGAAGCTCGAAATCCCTTACCTGACGTTGTATTCCTTTTCCAAGGAGAATTGGCAGCGCCCGGAGGCGGAGGTGGTGGGCCTGTGGAACTTGCTGAAGCGATTCATGAAATCCGAACTTCCGGAACTGATCGAACAGGAAATTCGGCTGCTTCACCTGGGGGATTCCGAGGGCATTCCCACCGACGTTCTGGAGGACCTCCATCAGGCGATGGAGCGGACCGCGTCCTTTGACAAGCTGCTGGTCTGCCTGGCGCTCAATTACGGCGGCAGGCAGGAAATCACGCGGGCGGCCAAACATTTTGCCGCCGATGTCCTCGCCGGGAAGACGACCCTCGAGGACCTCGACGTGGATCGGTTTTCGTCCTACCTGTTCACCGATCGAATCCCGGACCCGGATTTGGTCATCCGCACCGGCGGGGAACACCGGATCAGCAATTTCCTCCTGTGGCAACTCGCTTATGCGGAACTGTACGTCACCGACACGCTTTGGCCCGATTTCAGGGAAAGCGACTTCATGGAGGCCCTGCGGGATTATCAGGGCAGGGAACGGCGGTTTGGGAAGACGAGCGAGCAGATCCACGGGCTCGGGCCCGTCGCGGCCGACGCTCGCCATTGATCACCCTGGAACGGGCCAAGCGTTTCACTTCCCCCGCTGCGCCCCGTGACCTCCCACCATGCCCGTCTTTTCCGATCCCCCCATCCCGTTTCGGCACCGGCCGCTGTGTCGTCGGTCCGTGCGATCGCGCGCGGTAACCGGGCACCACGGTCCGTTGCGCTTTCCACCTGCTTGATGAGCCAATGGAGACAACATGCTCGACCCCAAAGGTTCCCATCCGCCACTCCTCGACTGGCGCCAATGGAGCTCGCACACGCAACGTCTGGTGACGGCGGTTTTGGTTCTGGTCCCCCTGTCGCTGCTCATCGGGCTTGGTCCCTCCTGGACATGGTTTTTGGCCGTCGCCGCCGTGTCCTGCCTTGGCTTGACAGAACTGGAGCGTATGATCGGGCTTGAGGGGATGGAGGCCGGATGGCGCGCCCTGTATTGGGCAGCCGGCATCGTGCTCCCATTGGGAGCGTGGACCGCCGGAAGCGCCGGGTTGCACGGCGCATTGACCGCGAGCGTTTTTGCAGGATTCGCACTCGTTCTGGTGGCCGCTCCCCTTGCGCCCGATGCGCTGCATCGCCTGTCACGCATGACCCTGGGCTGGCTTTACATTCCTTATCTTCTGTCATATGTATTGCTCATGGGACAGGCTGAGAGTGGGCGTGCCTCCATTTTTTTCCTCCTGGTTGTCATGATCGCCAACGACGCCGGCGCTTATTACACCGGAAGGCAATTCGGCCGTCACAAGCTCTACGAGCGGGTGAGTCCCAAGAAGACCATCGAAGGTTCTCTGGGCGGCACGGCATGCAGCTTGCTTGCAGGCCTGGTGTGGGGTTGGATCTTGCTGCCGGGCCATTCGATGGGGAAGATCCTGGCTTTTTGCGCAACGCTGGCCGTCGTCGGGCCCATGGGGGACCTGTTCGAATCCATGATGAAACGTACCAGCGGTATCAAGGATTCCGCACATTATCTCCCAGGCCACGGGGGAATCCTGGATCGGCTCGACAGCCTCCTGTTCGCGTTTCCTGTGGCTTGGTTTTTCCTCCATTGAGGGTCGAGCGGGCCATGAGCGGGACGGGTCGCAACCGCGGGTTTCTGCCCGGCGGTCTTCTTATTTTTGACGCACCTGCAGGAGAAGGCACAACCTGCCCGGTCAGAGGGGTGGCGTGAAACGATCAATCAGCATCTTGGGGTGCACAGGCTCGATCGGGATCAGCACACTGGAGGTGGCTCGGCAGTTTCCGGACCGGTTTCGTGTGGTGGCCCTCGCCTGCGCGACCAACTATCCGCTCCTCAAGGAGCAGATTCTGGAATTCCAGCCGGAAGTCGTCGCGGTGCTCAACGAATCGGTCGCCGAGAAACTCCGGGAAAGCCTGGCTGGGGAAGCCTGCAGCCCGCGGATCTGGGTGGGAGATGCGGGGTACCGGGAGGCAGCGGTCGCTTCCGGCAGCGACATTTTGGTGTCCGCCATGGTGGGAGCGGCCGGCCTGCTTCCGACACTCGCGGCCATCGAGGCGGGAAAGACCATTGCGCTGGCCAACAAGGAGACGTTGGTGGTCGGCGGAGAGATCGTCATGCGGGCCGCACGGGATCGAAACGTGACGATCCTTCCGGTCGACTCCGAGCACAGCGCCATCTTTCAGTCGCTCCAGGGAAATCACCGGGAGAGCCTGCGCCGCATCCTGCTGACGGCCTCCGGAGACACGATTTTCAAACGGAGTCGGGCGGAGCTCGAAAAGGTCACCCCAGAGGAGGCTTTAAGACATCCCAACTGGAGCATGGGGCGCAAGATCACGATCGATTCGGCAACCCTCATGAACAAAGGACTGGAGGTGATCGAGGCCTGCTGGTTGTTTGGGGTTCCCGTGGAACAGGTCACGGTCCACATTCACCCGGAGAGCATCATCCATTCCATGGTAGAGTATGTGGACGGGTCCGTCATCGCCCAGTTGGGGATCCCGGATATGAAGATCCCGATCGCTTACGCCCTCTCTTATCCGGATCGGCTTCCGGTCGCCGGACCTCGGTTGGACTTGTTCGCGTTGCAGAAACTGACGTTCTTTCCGCCCGACGTGGAGAAGTTTCCCTGCCTGCGACTGGCCTTCGAGGCTTGCAAGACCGGGTCGACCATGCCGGCCGTGCTGAACGCGGCCAATGAAATCGCCGTGGAGGCCTTCCTGGATCGGCGCATCGGTTTTCTGGAGATTCCGGAGCTGATCGAATCCGTGATGCACTCCCATGACACAGCCGGAGAACTGACGTTGGACGCGGTGCTTTCGGCGGACGCCTGGGCACGGGACGAAGCACGACGCAGAGTCCAAAGTCCGAAGAAATGAGGAATCGACCTTGTTCACCATGATTTTTTCAACCATCGTCGTGTTGGGCGTGTTGATCTTCGTCCACGAGCTGGGGCATTTCCTGGTGGCTAAGTGGGCCGGGGTCACAGTGCTCCGTTTTTCCCTCGGCTTCGGCCCCAAACTGGTCGGCGTGCAGCGCGGCGAAACCGAGTACCGGCTGTCCCTCATCCCGCTCGGGGGCTACGTGAAGATGTTGGGGGAGGAGTCCGGGGAGGAACTGACCGAGGACCAGCGGGCGACGAGCTTCGCCTCGCAGCCCGTATTGAAACGGATCGCCATCGTCCTCGCGGGGCCCCTGTCGAACTTCCTCATGGCTTTGGTCTTGTTTGCACTGGTTTTCGCCCTCGTGGGCATTCCTCAGGTGACGACGCGCATCGGGGAAGTCACGGCCGGATCGCCGGCGGAGGAGGCCGGACTCCTGGCGGGTGATAAGGTCCTGGCCATCGATGGCAAGCAGCTGACGAGCTGGGGGGATATCCCACAGACGATCGAGGAGACCCAGAACGAGAAACTGACCCTGTTGGTCGAGCGTGAGAACACGACGTTCACCATCACGGTTTCGCCGAGGGTGAGCGAGATCAAGACCATCTTCGGTGAGACGATCCAGCGCCGCGTGATTGGCGTCATGCCGTCGGAGGAGAAGTTCTTCGAGAAGGTGAGCCTTCTCGACGCGCTCTCCCACTGCGTGTCCTATACCATCTACCTGTGTAAGCTCTTCCTGATCAGCATCGTGAAGCTCATCCAACGGGTGCTTCCGTTGGACATGCTCGGCGGTCCCATCATGATCGCTCAGCTGGCTGGACGCGAAGCCAGCAAAGGCTTTGCGGACCTGGTTCTGTTCACGGGAGCGATCAGTGTGAACCTGGCGGTGTTGAATCTGCTGCCCGTCCCCGTTCTGGACGGCGGGCACATTCTGTTTTACCTCATCGAGCTGCTCCTGGGACGTTCCATCAGTGTGCGGAAAATGGAAATCGCCCAGAAGGTGGGCATGATCTTGCTCCTAGCCCTCATGGTCCTGGTGTTTTACAACGATATCGCGCGGTTGTTGCCGGGACACAAACCCTCGCTCCCGTGAGCGGGGCGACGGGGGGCCCATGAGGATTCTCGCCGCCGACACGTCGACGCAGTCGGGGAGCGTGGCTCTGCTGGAGGAGGACCGTCTGGTCTGTGAACGGACCCGGCTGGCGGTTCAAACCCACAACCGACGCCTGCTCCAGACCATAGACGATTGCCTCCGGGACGTCGGATGGAACGTTGAGCAGATTGATCTCTTCGCGGTGACCCTGGGCCCGGGTAGCTTTACCGGGCTGCGCATCGGACTCACCACCCTCAAAACCCTGGCCTGGGCGCTCCGAAAACCCCTGGTGGGAGTCCCATCGCCCGACGCCCTCGCCGAACCCCTCGGTTATGCATCCCTTCCCGTCATCCCACTCATCGACGCCCATCGCCAGGAGGTGTTTTGGGCTCATTACGTCCCGGACGGCCGGGGAAGTTTGCGCCGTGTGGGCCCGTATGCCGTTTCGGCCGTTGACCGCGTGGTCGCAACCGTGGATCAGCCCGTCCTGTTTTGCGGGGATGGCTGGCTGGCTTATCGGGACGTGATCGAAGAGGCTCTGGCGGAAAAGGCTCTCGGGGCCCCGCCCGTTTGCCACGGGATCCGGGCGGGCCATGTCGGCCAGTTGGCCCGTCGTCGTTTCCAAGAGGGTGACGTTCAGGACGCGAAGGCGTGCGCCCCCCTTTACGTGCGCCCTTCGGAAGCGGAGATCAAACAACAAGGTTCGTAAGGGGCAATCCATCGCGAAGGAGGGCCGGGAAGGGAGCCGTCCCGCGCACCGCATCGAGACACGCAGTTCCGTGCTCGTTCACGCGAAGTCGATTCCCAGCTCATCGGCCCGGCGCCGGACCCGCTCCACCACGGTGGGATCCATGACGATATCGTCCGGCCATTCCCGCAAGTGTCCGTCCTCCGGTCCTTTTTTCGTCGCATCGATGACGATGCGCCCACCGGCTCGGATCAGATCGCGCTTGGGATCCACGTTGTTGAACACCTTCCAGAGGACCAGGGAACCGTCCCGGAGGTCAATGGCCTCGTCGAAGAGGGCCAGGATCGAAAACGCGGCGAATGCAGGATGTTGCAGAAGGCGTCCGGCCAGCTCCCGGCCCGTTTCCCGACCGTCCTTGCGAAAGTTCAGGAGCAAGATTCGGTTCCTCACCGGTAGATCGGGGGCGTGGCAGTTCGTCAGTAGAGGTGAAAGGTCAGCGGCCGCCCGCTGGAGCGCTTCCGGAGACGGGAGCGGTTCGGAGCTTTGGGGAACGGAACGCGGCTTTTCCCCCTCCATCCGGCGGGTTGCGTCAATGCCGAGCTTGCCGCCGAAGAGCGGCTCCGGCGCGCTGTGGTCGAGCACGTCCAGGATGCCTTCGGAAAGATAAAGATCTGTTGCCGGATCCACTTCATCGAGGATGGTTCGGAGAATCCGTTCCGGGTTTTTGAGATCGACGGAGGCGTCCACCACCACAACCGCCTTGCAAAAGCTCATCTGCCCCTGCCCCCAGACGGCGCTCATCAGACGTCGGGCATGACCGGGATATTCCTTGGCGATGGAAATCACCGTGATGTTGTGGAAGACCCCTTCCCAGGGCATCCAAAAATCCTTGACTTCCGGCAGGACGGCGTTCAGAAGCGGCAGGAAAATGCGCTCGGTCGCCTTGGCCAGGTAGCAGTCCTCCATCGGAGGTCGCCCCACGATCGTGGCGGCGTAAATGGGTTTACGACGGTGCGTGATGGCCGTGAGATGAAAGACCGGGTATTCCCCCACTAATGAATAATACCCCGTGTGGTCCCCAAAAGGCCCCTCCAGGCGCAGTTCTTCCGGGTCCACGTAGCCTTCCAGCACGAATTCCGCCTCCGCCGGAACCTCGAGATCAATCGTCACGCACCTCACCATGGGAACGGGCCTGCGCCGGATGAAGCCCGCGAGGATCATCTCGTCGATGCCCCGGGGCAGCGGGGCCGTTGCCGCGTATGTGGTGGCCGGGTCCGTACCGATGGCCACCGCGACGGGCATCCGTTTTCCTGCTCTCCGATATTCCTGAAAATAGTGCGAACCGTCCTTGTGAATGTGCCAGTGCATCCCGGTGGTGCGCCGGTCATAGACCTGCAGTCGGTACATGCCTGCGTTGCGTCGGCGCGTCTCGAGGCTTCTCGTGATGACGACGGGGAGGGTGATGAAGGGACCACCGTCCTGGGGCCAGCATTTGAGCACCGGGAGGCGGCCAAGGTCGATGGCGTCCCCGGTTAGAACGATTTCCTGGCAGGGCGCCTTCGTCACGCGCTTGGGCAAGAATCGAAGGATTTCGGCCCCCAGGGGGAGCAGGCGAATCGCATCCAGGAAGGACTTCGGGGGTTCCATCTGGATGAATCCCTTGAGGCGGGAGGCCAGGGAATCCAGATGATCCACCCCGAGAGCCATGCAGATGCGCCGGTCGCTCCCGAACGCGTTGATCAACACCGGAAACGGCGATTCCTCGACGTGCTCGAACAGCAGAGCCTTGCCGCCTCCCGGGCTCTTGGAAGCGAGGTCCGCGATTTGAGTGATTTCCAGGTCCCTGGATACGGGCGCCCGGATGCGCAGCAATTCACCCGCAGCCTCGAGCGCCGAAACGAATTCTCCCAAGTTGAGATACGCAGTCTTCATCGAAGCAGATCCTCCCCGACAGAAAACGACAGGAACAGGGAAATGTCAATAAGATTGGGGAATGGAGCCGGGGGAAGGAAGGATGATTCGGATGCGTGCGGGACGGAACGACAGTACGGTTCAGCTGTGCGCCCGCGTCTCCGGGCCTTTCGCCTCGGCGCGCGGCCCGGAGACCCTGGAACGAATCTCAATTCAAGCCCGACCCCAGAAGGACATCTGGGTGCACCCCATAATTGTAGCTGCGCATCCGGAAATAGTTTTCCAACAGGCCGACGCGCTGGTCCACGTAATCGTAGATCTTGATTCGCCGCCCGTCATTGAGGCCGCCGTTGGGCGAAAGGTCGCGGATGGCGTTCGAGAGTGCCTGGTGGAAGTACGTCGGAGCCGCCAGGAAGAGCACCTTGGAACGCAACTGATGGCCGCACCGAATCATAGCCTTGTCGTCCACCAGCAGGACGGACTCCTTGGGCCCCTCGACGTTTTCGCCCGCTCCCGACTCACCTTCAGCCTCCGACCCGACCTGCTCCACCGGTCGGTCGGTGTCGAGAGCGCTGAGCGAGGCGGGCTCGATGCCCCGCCTGAGGAGCTCCTTTTTCAGGATGTTCGCCTGATGCTCCCCCTCCGTTAGAACGGTGATGAGCGACGTTCCCTGTTTGATCTCGTTCTCGATATCGTCGACGATCATGCGGGTGCGCTCCCGGTCTCGCACGAGGGCCTGAATCATGGGACCGTAGTCGCTTCGCGACCGATACGCATACTCAAACTGGGTGGCGCGCGCCACGACATGGGCGGGAATGATGCCCCGCCCCTCCTTGGCATCCCGTTCGTTGATGGTATACGCCACATCGCCAAGGTAAAAGTACACCAGCTTCGCCAGGCGATCCTTGCGCTGGGTGCTGTGGCAAAGGCCCAGTACATACTTGGTGTCGAAGTTCGGGATCAAGTGGGTCAGGACCTTGGGCGGGCACCGCTGACAATCGTCCAGGATGAGGTAGCCGACCTGATCGTGGACCTTGCGCCAGTGCCTCATGGCCTCCCCCGTGTGTGCGATGGTGATGGCCTTGCCCACCTGTTGCACCCCGTTGGCGATGATCCCGACCTCGGATTTGGGAATTTGAAGAAAGTTCTCGATCTTGGTGAGCCAGTTGGCAAGCAGTTCCTGCTTGGGAATCAGCACCAGTGTGGGCTGCCGCCTCTGAGCGATGGTGTAGAGCGCGATCACTGTCTTGCCGCTCTTGTGTCCTCCGACCAGGGTCGCGAAATCGTGGTCCAGTACCGCCTCTGCCGCATCTTGCTGATAGCTCTTGAGTTGTCCGTGGAACTCGATGGGCAGGGGATCCAGGGAGCGCCTCCGGTCGATGAGACGATACGACGGCTGAAAACGCTTGCACAGTTCGATGAACTGATCCAGGAATCCTCGCGGCAAAAGGTAGTTTCGGCCCTTCTGCCGGATGCAGCTGATCTGCGATGGGATGTTGCCGATCCACTCGCCTCGATTATGGCGTGCCTCGTAATCCGGGTTGGTGAAGACCAGGCGTTCGTGGATCTTGCGTTCCAGAAGCGGAGCGATTCCCTCGATCGGTACCTTGAGCCATTCAGCCAGGATGACGTTGAGCGGTTTGGCGATCATGAGGGTCCACCTCTCCAAGCTTGAATCGGGGCGGCAGAGCGGCGATTGGCAAGGGGTTGAAGCAGGAAGCGCCTACACGCAACACAGTACAAATGGATTGACAGGTCCTTCAGGAATCCCATACGTTGATTTTATAACCCAATTCGGATGATTAATGAACAGGGCCCATTCGGGAGCGCCCGGATGCCCAATTCCCACACGTGGAGGAACCCATGGAAGATCCACTCACCTTGCTGGCCCGTCTCGCGCAGGAGTACCAAGAAAAATATAACCAGCTTGCGGCCGCCCTGCGCGACGCCGACCCCGGTGCCCTGCCCCGTCAGCTCAAGATGCGCGCGGAGCTCGCCACGGACCGGTTTCGATCGGCACAGATGGACCTGCTCTCCAAAATGGCCGCCGGAGCTGCGGATGCGCATGGAACAGGTTACGAAGCGTCGTTGATCACCCTGTTTCGGTCCTTTGACGACATGCGGATCGTCTTTCAGCTCTTGCTGGAAACCCCATCCACCCAATCCGAATGCCGCCAATGACGCGTGGTCTGCGTGCCTTGGTCATCGGATCAATCCAGGTCCTTCTTAACGATAAAATAGAGTGTTCCTGGATGCTTCATGCGCCCAGCCAAGGCTTCCGCAGGCTCCCCGGTGCCGCAAAAGAGGTCCACGCGCCCAATCCCCTTGATGGCCCCGCCCGCGTCCTGGTTGAGCACCCACCGCTGGAACGGCTGGGTTCCCACCATCTCGCCCCGTTCATCCAGGACCGGTTTCCGACCCTCGAGGAAGGCCAGCGCCCCTCGGGGCTGCACTTTTGGATCCGTGGCAATGGAACGACCCGCCGTTAGCGGAACATTCAGACTCCCCAAGGGGCCCTCCTGGACCCACCGGAAAAAGACGTAACTCTCGTTTTGCCAAAGCAGCTCATCCCTCCGGTCGGCATGCACACGCAGGTAAGCCCGTATGGCCTGAAGCGACATCGCCTCCGCGCTCATCGCACCCTGATCCAGGAGCACTTTCCCGACACTCCGATACGGACGCCCGTTCGACCCAGCATAGCCAAGGCGACGGAACTGACCGTTGGGGAAACGGATCATGCCTGAGCCCTGGATGTGAAGGAAAAATCCATCCACCGGGTCGCTGATCCAGACCAGCGCTGGAGCTGAATCTTTCAGGCGGTTCTGCCCGTCGATTTCCGCCCGCGTGTAATACGGCACCAACCTGCCGGACTGGACCCTGCCGACGATTCCCTCGCCGCCGAATTTGGCGGCATTGAAAAGCGACAGATCCACGCTCACGAGGTCCGACGGGAGGCCGTAGAGCGGATACCGATGGTGAGCGTCCGGCTTGAGGCGACCATCGAGGATCGGCTCGTAGTATCCCGTCACGAGCTGGGCCCCGGCGGTGCGAGCGCGAAAAACATCGAAGCGCTCCCGGATGGCCTCCGCACTCAGCATTCCCGCATCCAGCAGTCTCAAAAACTCGAGCAGGGAAGCCTTCATCCGCGCGGAGCTAAACTGGTGCTCGCCCAGCGGCTGGAGTCGGTCTCCGGGAATACGATCGTAGTAGCGCAGGCTTTGTGCGATGGCGGCTCGAAGGGACGCCTCATCAAGATCGTCCGAAAACCCGGGAAGCTCGGCGTCCTGAACCCTCTCGAAGCGGTCGACCGGTTCGGTGACAACCGGCGCCGGAGGCCGCTCGCATCCCGCGCACAAACTCATCAAACACCCCAGGACCCACAACGTGGGAGCCCAGGGTCGGTTCCCGCGACATCGCGGCGGTATCCGAGGCGGCCGTGGGCGCCGATGGCCGTCCGTTTCTCTCATCGGTTCCCCCTGGCATCCCGGCCGCCCCGATTCCGGGAAAGCCCAACTCGATTCCGAGGGCTTGCCGGCACGGGACGTCCTGCCACACTCGCCTGGAAAACACCTACTATCGAGACCGCTGCAACGGTCGCCTCTGCGCCGCAACCCATCATCCCCGCCCTGGCGGGGATCCAGGGGTTCGGTTCCGGAGCCGGCCCCCACGGCATCATGGATGCCCTTTCCAGCTCCGGAATGGTGCAACTGCCGCAACCTAGGACAGCCTCAGGTCCCCATTTCCCAGGAATTGAGATATTTTTCCTGTTCCGCAGTGAGCGTGTCGATGGCAACCCCCATGCTGGCAAGCTTCAACCGGGCGATGTCCCGGTCGATTTCAACGGGAACCCGGTAGACCTGTTTCTTGAGGGTGGCCGCGTTTCGGACCATGTACTCGGTACACAGGGCCTGGTTGGCAAAGCTCATGTCCATGACGCTCGAGGGATGTCCCTCCGCCGCGGCCAGGTTGATGAGTCGCCCTTCCCCGAGCACATAGATCCTGCGACCGTCCGATAGGGAGAATTCTTCCACGAAGTCCCGGATTTCACGGCGGGAAGTCGCCATTTCCGCCAGGGCCTCGAGGTCGATCTCCACGTTGAAATGGCCGGAGTTGGAGACAATGGCTCCATCCTTCATGACCTCGAAGTGTTCCCGACGCAACACGTGGATGTCTCCGGTCAACGTGCAGAAGAAGTCTCCGATGCGGGCGGCATCGATCATGGGCATGACCTGATAGCCGTCCATAACCGCTTCGAGGGCCCGCAAGGGATCGATTTCGGTGATGATGACCTTGGCACCCATGCCCGACGCCCGCATCGCCACGCCGCGCCCGCACCAGCCGTACCCGCTCACGACGAAGTTCGATCCGGCCAGCAGGCGGTTCGTAGCGCGCACGATGCCGTCGATGGTGCTCTGGCCCGTACCGTAGCGATTGTCGAACAGATGCTTGGTGTCGGCATCGTTGACGGCGATGATCGGGTACTGCAACACGCCGCTGTCCGCCATGCTGCGCAACCGGATGACCCCCGTGGTGGTTTCCTCGGTGCCGCCCAGCACGTGGGAGAGCAGTTCACGACGTTCGGAATGGAGGATCCCGACCAAGTCGGCCCCGTCATCCATCGTGACCGTCGGTTTGTGCTCCAGGGCTGCGTGGATATGGCGGTAGTACGTCTCCTTGTCTTCCCCCTTGATGGCGAACACGGGGATTTCGTCGTGTTTGACCAGGGAAGCCGCCACATCGTCCTGGGTGCTCAGGGGGTTGGACGCGCAGACACACAGCTCGGCGCCTCCGGCCTTGAGTGTTTTTGCCAGGGCCGCCGTTTCCGTCGTCACGTGCAGGCAGGCCGAGAGACGTACGCCGGCCAGCGGTCTTTCCTTCGCAAAGCGTTCCTGAATGGATTTCAGAACGGGCATGGATTGAGAGGCCCATTCGATGCGAAGCCTTCCCTTTTCCGCTAGCCCCAGATCCTTGACGTCAAATTTCATGCATGCTCCTCACCACGTTGTTTCCCCGCATGCCGGATGCCGGCCTAAGGGTACTTTCGATTGGATCGCCGCTCCCCCGTTCCCTTCGAAAAGGGGGAGCGCACCCCGCCGGCGGTCGCTTCGGCGGGTCTTTCCAAGCCACACAGCCCGGGATGCCATAGGGGCGGGGTTCAACCCCGCCCGATACCCGCATGCCGGCTCTGGGGTGATTTCTAAAGACCGGCTTTTTCCCTGAGGACGTCAACCATGTCGGTCTTCTCCCAGGTGAAATCCGGGTCGTTCCGACCGAAATGTCCGCCCGTGGCGGTTTTCTTGAAAATGGGCCTGAGCAGACGCAGTTGGCTGATCATGTTGGCGGGCTTGAAGGAAAACGTTTCCCGAACGATTTCAGCGATGCGGTCTGGAGAGATCCTGCCGGTCCCGAAGGTGTCCACCATGAGGGAGACCGGTTCGGCCACGCCGATGCTGTAGGCGACCTGGACCTCCACCCGGTCAGCCAGCCCGGCGGCGACGATGTTCTTGGCGACGTAGCGGGCCATATAGGAGGCAGTCCGGTCCACCTTCGAAGGATCCTTGCCGGAGAACGCGCCACCGCCATGGCTCCCTTGACCGCCGTAGGTGTCTGCAATGATCTTGCGCCCCGTCATGCCGCAGTCGCCCATGGGTCCCCCGATGACGAACCGCCCGGTGGAATTGATGTAATACTTGGTCTTTTCGTCCATGAGCTCCGCGGGGATGGTCTTCTTGATGACCTCCTCGATGATTCCCTCGCAGATCGTCTTGTACGACACGTTGGGCGTGTGTTGTGCCGCGATGACCACCGTGTCGACCCGCTTGGGCTTGTGGTCGGCGTATTCGACCGTCACCTGGGTCTTGCCGTCCGGGCGCAGGAAATCCAGGACCCCGCTCTTTCGAACCTCGGCCAGCTTGCGACCGAGACGGTGAGCGTAGTAAATGGGCATGGGCATAAGCACCGGCGTCTCGTTGCTCGCAAAGCCAAACATCAGCCCCTGGTCACCGGCCCCCTGCTCCTCGAAAAGCCCCTCGCCGGGATTCACGCCGATGGCAATGTCCGGGGACTGTTTGTCGATGCTGGTGAGAACTCCACAGGTTTCCCAGTCGAAACCCATGGAAGAGTCGTTGTACCCGATGTCGCGAATCGTCTGCCGCACGATCTCGGGAATGTCCACCCAAGCGGAAGTCGTGATCTCGCCGGCCACGGAGACGAGCCCGGTGGTCACCAGGGTTTCGCAAGCCACGCGTGCCGCCTTGTCCTCCTTGAGGATGGCGTCGAGCACCGCGTCAGATATTTGGTCCGCCACCTTATCCGGATGGCCTTCGGTAACGGACTCCGAAGTGAACAAAAAATTCTGCATCGACATGGTGGATCATTCCTCCTATGGGTGTTTACGTCGCACCAACTCTTCGGTTGTGCGCATCGACCAGCACGACCCTGGGCTGATATCCCCGGATTTCAGCGTCCTCATAGTGGGCGTAGGTCACGACAATGAGGAGGTCCCCTCGGGCCCCCATGCGCGCCGCGGCACCGTTGAGACAGATGACGCCGCTGTCGGGCGGCCCGGGAATGGCGTATGTGTCGAATCGAGCGCCATTGAAAACGTTGTAAACCTTGATCTGTTCATAAGGCAGGATGTCCGCTGCCTTCATGAGCGTTTCGTCTATCGTGAGACTGCCTTCGTAGTCAAGATTGGAATCCGTGACCCGAACGCGGTGGATCTTCGACTTCATCATGATGCGCTGCATGGGAATCTCCTGGAGATGGGGAAGCCAGTCCGACGGGCTATCGGGATGAGCCGGGGTCCAGCACCCGGTTGTCGATGAGCCTTGTCCTGCCGACGTACGCCGCCAGGGCGAGTAAAACCGGTCCATCGACGAACGAAACCGGGTCCAGGGTTTCGGGATGGCACAACTCGGCATAATCCACCCGAATCCCATTGTCCCCCTCCAACACGCCCCGGACTCTCTCCAGGATGATTTCCCCCCGATGTTCTCCTTCTTCGACCAGTTGCTGGGCCACCGCCAGAGACCGGTTCAAACGCAAAGCCGTCCGACGTTGCCCCGGATCGAGATAGCTGTTACGGCTGCTCATCGCCAACCCGTCGTCCTCCCGAACGATGGGATGGCCCACCACCTCGATGTCCAGGTTGAGATCCAAGACCATGCGCCTGATGGTCATCAGTTGCTGGTAATCCTTCTCTCCGAATACCGCCGCATGCGGTTTCACAATATTGAACAACTTGACGACAACCGTGGCCACGCCGCGAAAGTGGCCGGGACGACTTCGGCCGCACAGCGGCGCCGTCAGGCCCGTGACGTCCACATACGTTTGATATCCGCGCGGGTAAATGTCCTCCACCCCAGGCAGAAATACCGCGTCCACGCCCACTTCACGGCAAAGCCTCAGGTCGCGCTCGGTGTCCCTGGGATACTGAGTGAAATCCTCGTTGGGGCCGAACTGGGTCGGGTTCACGAAGATGCTGGCGACGACCACGTCTCCGTGCCGGCGAGCCACCTCCATGAGGCTCAGATGCCCCGCGTGCAGATAGCCCATGGTGGGCACGAAGGCGATTCGTTTCCCCTGTCTCCTCCAGTCGTCCGCCTGGCGCTGCATCTCGGACGTTCGTTCGATGATGCGCATGTGGTTTTCCTTCTTTCCTGTGGTTCAGCAGCGAAGCCACCCCCCCTCGAGCCCGTGCCGACCGGTCATCGGCCCCGGCAGAACGGATCAGCCTTCTTCGCCCAGCTGCTCGCATCCCCAATGGGTGCGAACGGCCAGGCCGCGCGGCGCAGAAACATCAAAAGCCTTCAGGTTCCATGCCCCAAAGGCTCTTTCGTTGCCGCCCCAAAAGGCTCGATCGGTTCGCTCTTGTGGGCACCGCGGGTTTCCGTCTCAGTCCTGTAGGGATCCAAGCGTGGCCAACCTAATGACAAAATTGGAGTTTCGTATCAAGCCCACGTGATCCTGTCAAGGCCTAATATGAATGGAAGCCGGACTCAAAAGCCGGCAAACAGCTCCACGCAGATGTTCTCGTGACAGCCCACCCCCATGAGCGTAAACCGCTTGTCCAGGATGTTCTTTCGGTGGGAGCTGCTCTGCATGAATGCCGTGTGGATGGCTCGGGAGGTCTGTCCTTCCCCCCTGGACAGATTCTCCCCGGCATAGGCGGCCTTGTGACAGGTCTTGACGAGATCCCAGGAAGGATTCTTGCCCGTGGCGGGATCCTTGTGATCGAAGGTCCCCATGCGGACCAGCGACTCCGCCCGCTGCAGGGCCTTTCGGGCGAGGCAGTCATCCCAGGTGAGCTTCCCGTTTTCCTGCTTGGCCAGCTTGAAGAGGTTTTTCGCCTTCTGTTCCGGGGTCTCGACGGTTTTCTTGATGGGGGATTCAGGGAGGGTCCGAACGCGCGAAGCCGCGGACAGCTCTTTAAGTGCTTCATCCACCCGGGCCTTGAGGGCCACGAGGCGGGAATCCCTGGGAAACCGCGACAGACCGCGCTCGAGCGCGTCGCGGGCCCGCTTGGGATCGTCCCGCTTCAGGTGGAATTGGACGCTGTCCTCGTGGAACTGCGGGTCGCGGGGAAAGGCCGCAATCGCCGCCTCGAGGGTCTGTTCCACCTTGGCATCTTCGTTGAGCTCAAACCAAGTAAAGGCAAGATAGCGGTAACAATCCCGGTCGGGTTGAATCGAGAGAGCCTTTTCCAGGTCGCGCGACGCCGCCTCCAGACGCCGGTCCTCGTAAGCCTGAATGCCACGGACCTTGAGCTCCTCGAATTGCTTGACCGCGGCCGCCCGCATGGTCTCCACCCGGGCGTCAACCAGTTGCCGCAACCGCTCCTCGGTGGTCTTCCCCGTTCCCGTCAAAACGCGCAGGATCCGCTTGCCGTTTTCGATGACGTAGAGCATGGGGAGAACCACCTGGGCATCGTAGAGCTCACTGACCCCCCGGGTGTCAGGGAGAACCGGGAAACCCAGACCCAGCCGCGATCCGACTTCCCGGGCCCGCTCCTTTGAGGCGAGGGTCACAGCCCAGACCTGCAGCACGGCACTTCCGTGGGACGCGGCGAAGCGGTTCAGCCACACCAGGCCGTCGCGGCTTGGCTTGGATTCGAGATCACAAAAATAGAGCAAGAGTAAGGGGGCCTGAAC
The DNA here is from genome assembly GCA_964527905.1 of uncultured Syntrophobacteraceae bacterium. GTDB lineage: Bacteria > Desulfobacterota > Syntrophobacteria > Syntrophobacterales > Syntrophobacteraceae > CALBZH01. The sequence goes on along the minus strand of CAZGQL010000043.1, from coordinate 11,766 downwards.
CTTTCCCACATCATGGGCCTGACCCCGAACGTCCTCCAATACGAAAGCGGGGGCCGGTTGCCCTTCGGTGAGCCCGGCGCCGCAAACCGGCTGGACGACTCCCATCCACACCCACGACGCCAAGCACAGGACAAGGATGTGACGCCAACGACAGCCGGCACTCATGGACCCACCCATGATCGGCTGTTGCATCCCGAAGCTTGCGCCGGCCCCGAAAGTGGAATGGCCGAACCTCCTCCGAAACAGCAAAAACGGGGAGAAGCTCCCCGTTCTTGCCGGACCATTGACTGAATCCATCGATTCATGACATCGATTTTATGGCCCCCTGCGCACCGAAGGGCCATCACGCGCGGGGATGCCCCTCGCGCACCCGATCATGCATCAGCATCGGCAGGACCCACAGCTGTTGCCGCCCCCCGCGATGGGCACCTCGCAGGAAACCTTGAATCCCGATCCAATGCCGTAGTTGACATAGTCAACCGTTACGTCCTTGGTCATGCTGTGCAATTCCTTGTCCATGACCATCGTGAACCCGTTGATCTTGAAGACCTCATCCGTGTCCTTCGGTTCGTCCAGAACCATGGCCAGCGACGGCCCACCTCACCCACCAGACTGCAAGAAGATCCGGATCGGAGAGATCTCCCTCCCCTTGAAGTACTCGTTCAAAACCTTGTCAGCGCTTTCAGAAATGTGAACCATACGAATGATCTCCCCTTTCGGTCGAATGTGGCTGGCCCTCTGCCGGCCCTTGTAGCTTTGAAACTAACACAGCCCTCCGGACCATGCAAGGGTGCTGCCACATAGAGATCCGGTCAGGAAATCATGCCGATCACGCCGCTCGGTCCAATGCCCTGGGCCCCGGGGAGGCTCTGGGCACTTCTTCCCATCCCGTGCACATGGCCTTCAGGTGTGCGCAGACGCTGTGGCCGGTGGTCGTCATGTACACATGGACCACCAGAAACATCAGCAGGGCGAACGCGGCGGCGGTGTGCACGGTGGCGACCGTTCCCAGCTTCCAGGTGAGACCCCATCGGGGCCAAGAATTATACGTGTAATAGAGGAGGCCTGTCAAAACCTGAACGGGGATCAACACGATCGAAATCCCCAAATAGGTCAGCCGCTGCAGGGGATTGTGCTTGTTGCGCTCGCTCTTGGGCACCGGATGCGGATCGCCGCGGAAGATCCCATACACGTAATAGCTTGCGACGGCAAGCAGCTTCCGGGTCGTCGGAATGTAGTGCTTCCACTCGCCGGTGGTGAGGTTCCAAAAGATGATGAACACGTAGAGCACAAACCACCCGACTCCGGCGGTGTTGTGAAGCCGCGAGGCCAGGTCGAAGCCCAGGAAGCGATATGTGCCGTGGATTTCGAGCCCCGTCATGGCGAGGAAGATGATGAGTGCCGCCTGAGCCCAGTGCCAGAAACGTTCGAAACGCGTATACAGGTAAAGCCGTTCCATCTCACAGGTGTTCATCCGAATCTCCTTTCACCGTCTTGCGCCGAGCGTAGCGGGCCGCCCCATGCCCCATCACACCCAGGGTCGCCAACAGCACTCCGCTCCAGCCGACGGCGTCCATCGGCGCGCTCCGGTCCCGACCCGGCATGTAAATGCCAGGGATGTCCTTCATCCTGCCGTTGCGGCTGTGGCAGTCCTCGCAGGAAAGCGCCCTGTCCTTGGGGGCCACCATGTGCGTGGTCTGGAACAGGTATTCGGTGCTCACAAAACCGACCTCTCCACTGAAAGGCAGCCCGAGGTACTCCATGCCCGATTGGCTCGCCTTGACCCAGTCGTAGTTCTTCCAATAGGCCGTGTCGTCGCTGCCGAACAAGTGCGGCGCAATAAACGTCTTCCGTTGGACGTCATAGGGCTGTCTGCCCTGGTGCACCTTGAAGGGGAAAATGCGTGCGTTGGGATCGTCGGGCGTCGCAGTGGGCGAGTTGATCCGGATCGTCTTGGACGGATCGATGGGGTCCGTGAGCGTCAGATAATTGAGCTTGCCGTTGTACCATAGGTAGGTCGGAACAACGTTCTTTTCCCAGATGAAGGCCCCTTTCATGCCGTCGTAGACGGCGCGGCCGTCCTTTTTTTCCACAATGGGCTTGCCCGCCTCGTCCCGCTTTCCTGCAACGGACCAGTCCCAGAACATCTTGGTGGAGTTCTTGCGGGCGAAGGTTGGGATGTGGCAGGTCTGGCAGGCCACCTTGTCGGTGTGATCGTTGAGTCTGGCATCCCGTTTGTGCGGCTGCTCCGAGTGGCAGGCATAGCACGTGATGCGCTTGATCTCGTCGTTGTCCAGGAGACTTCGGCGGTCCGTCTGTTCCGTCAGCTTGTACGAACGCCCCGCGATGTCATGCTGCTCCGTGGTGTGGCAGCGGGTGCAGCTGAAGTTGAGACCCGCGGCATCCATGTGGACATCCAGTTCCTTGTCGGGGTTGAACATGCTGGCATCGAGATCACCATGCTTCACCCCTTCCCCGCCCCCCCCATAGAAGTGGCAAGTCCCGCAGTTCTTGCGGGTCGGCAGGGCCACCGACTGGGCCACCTTCTTCCAATCGGGCGGCTCGAACGTCTTGTCGCCCATCTTCTTGGGCTCACTCACGGGATGGCCCGCGCCCGCCGGGAATTTTTCATACGTCCCCGTCTGCTCATGGCAGACCAAGCAATCCACCTTTTCCTGGGAGCTGAAATCGAAATGCTTGTCTTTCCAGCCGTAACCCGCATGGCATGAGGTACAGCGCGGCTCGTTGTTGACGAGACTGATGCAGAAGTTGTTGACGACGTTCCCCGCCTTTCCGAGTCGTGCTTCCGGAGCCGCATCGGGAGTCAGCCAGCTCCAGTGGATGGTTTTGTGAAACTGAGTCGCCGCCTCCGTGTGGCAGGTGAGACACGCCCGTGTCACCTCTGGGCCGCTCTTGAAATCCGCCTGGAGCTCTTTGAACTTGGTATGGTCCGCGGTGTTGTTCGGAGAATGCGGATTGCCGAACTCCCAGCGCGGCGGGGCCTTCCCCTGACCGACCGCGCCCGCCGCCATCGCGACACTTCCCAAAACCACGAACAACATCCCACCGATCCCTATCCGCCACGTTCGCATCGATCCACCTCCCTCGCTTCGTCCTGCGTTCCACGGTGCAGGTCTCCGGTCTCTCTTCCAGCGTTTCGCACCTAAGCAACCCGAGTGCCATTCGGAGGCAGCGCGGAGATTGCGGATAACTCATGGATTGTATTATGGTTTTAAGATTTCAGCTTGGCGAACGGATACCGTGAAGGTTAACATCTTGCTAACCGATAACGTAAACCTTGATGAAGGTTAACGCATGGATCCATTGCTTTACGAGGCGGTGATCGAGACGATGCAGGACGGTCTGCTCGTGGTCGACACCCGGGGCCTGATCCTTTCCGTCAATCCGGCCTTTCTCGAGATGACGGGCTACTCCAGCGCCGATCTGGTGGGGCGTCCGTGCACGGTCTTGAACTGCACGGGGTGTACGATCCTGGGTGGCGGGGCCGGGGAACCGTTTTGCGCCCTGTTCGAGAAGGGCTCGGTGCGCCATCGGCGCTGTCAGCTCAGCCGCCGCGACGGATCGATCATTCATGTGGCCAAGTCGGCGACGGTGCTGCATGACGGCAACGGGGCCACGACCGGAGCCGTCGAGACGCTCCAGGACATCACCGAACTCGTCAAGCAGGAGGAAGCGATTGCGTCGCTGCGGCTGAGCCTCTTTGAAGATGGCGTCCGCTGCAGGATGGTGGGTGGCAGCGCCCCCATGCGCAGCCTGTTGAAGCTCGTTGAAAACGTTGCCGGCTCGGACGCCCCGGTTCTGATCCAGGGGGAATCCGGTGTCGGAAAGGAGCTCGTGGCCTGGGCGCTCCATGACCTCGGACGCCGTTCCGGAGGCAGCTTCATCAAGGTCAGCTGCGCCTCCCTCAACGAAAATCTTTTGGAAAGCGAGCTCTTCGGCCACGTGAAGGGGGCGTTCACGGGGGCGATCCGGGACCGAATCGGCCGATTTGAGGCCGCTTCGGGAGGAACCATTTTTCTGGATGAGATCGGGGACATTTCGGCACCCATCCAGGTGAAACTGTTGAGGGTCCTGGAGACCCGCGAGATCGAGCGGGTGGGGGACCATCGGTCGATCCCGGTGGATGTGCGCATCATCACGGCCACCAACCGCGATCTGGAGGAGCTCGTCAACGCCGGCGCTTTCCGGGCGGATCTATTCTATCGCATCAATGTGGTGCCCATCCGGGTTCCGCCCTTGAGGGAGCGAAAGGAAGACATACCTCTCCTTGCGCAATGTTTCATCGAGCGGATCGCTCGGCGCAGCGGCAAGCCCATTTCAGGCTTGACGTCGGATGCCGTGGACCTCTTGATGCATCACGATTGGCCCGGAAACGTCCGGGAACTGCGCAACATGATCGAATATGCCTTCGTGGTGTGCCACGAAAAGCTCATCCGACCTGAACACCTCGCAACCCGTCTGCCCACGCGATTCCAGACCTGTCTGGCTCACCTGGGGATCGAGGGGGGCCGCGGGGCGGCTGCACGGGAGAGCACGCCGCCTCCCAACGGATTGCTGGAACTGCAACGCGCCCTCGCCACGGCGCGCGGCAACCGGACGGAAGCCGCCCGGATTCTGGGCATAAGCCGCGTCGCGCTGTGGAAACGGATGAAGAAATTCGGTCTCGATCTCGACAAACACAGGTAGAACGACCTTGTCCGCCCCGATCAGCCGCTCGTCGACGGGTTCATGAGCCGCCCGCTCTCCCGTACGTGGACGTTCGAGCGGATCTCAGGTGCGAATGCCTTGGATTTGATCCGATCCGCCGGTCATGGTATAGGCACTCACGGCTTTCGGGACGAAAGGAAGGAGATCCATGCCGATACCGGGTAACCTGTTGACGACCGCCATGGCGGTGATGCCGCATCGGGACGTGGACCGGGCGATGGAGTGCGCGTTGTCGCTCGATGTGCCGTTCTGGCCGCAGCTGCCACTGGTCAGCTATTACGAGGACATGTACGTTCAGGCGTCCGAAAACTTCCCCGGGATCGTGCTGGACCTCGAGCAGCGGACCCTCCGCTTCTCCATGGACAAGTTCGCCCTTGAGCTCGAGCAGGCTTTGGCCCGGTTCGAGGACCCTGAATTCTTCGACATCAGCCCGACCTTTTCCGTGGTCTATCACCGATTCCTGAAGATGGGCGACCTGGCGGGGCGGCCGGCCATCCGGGGACAGCTGGAGGGCCCCGTCAGCTTCGGGCTGAACGTGCACGACCAGGACGACCGGCCCCTCATTTTCAACGACGCAGTCCGCCCGTTCATGCTGGAATTCATGGCAAAGCGCGTGAACGTGCAGCTCGCCCGGCTGAAGGCCATCAACCCGAATGCCTTCATGTTCGTGGACGAACCGGGCTTGCAGTTCATTTTCAGCGGCCTCTCAGGCTATGGCGACGTGGTGGCACGCACGGACATGGACTTTTTCTTTTCCCTCATCGACCGTCCACGCGGTGTGCACCTGTGCGGGAATCCCGACTGGGATTTCCTGTTGAGCCTCGACCTGGATGTCCTTTCGCTCGACATGTACACGAACGGAGAGCGCTTCGTCTCCTACGTGCCGTCCATAAGAAGATTCCTCGACCGCGGCGGCATCCTCATCTGGGGAATCGTCCCGACCAATTTCGAGCCCTTCGAGAAGGAAAGCATCGACTCACTCGATAAACGCCTGGAGGAGCTCTGGACGGCCCTGGATCGAAGCGGCATCGACGAGGCCCATCTGCTCTCCCGGAGCATGTTGTCTCCCGCCACGTGCTGCCTGGTCAATCCGGACGGGGAACGGACCGTCGAAAAGGCCTTTGGGGCTATTCGAGCGCTTTCCGAGCGGCTCCGGGAACGATATCGGTTATACTGAAAACGTTGAATCCATTCATTGCCCCCCGACCGTTGGGGGATCACCGATCGTTGAACGGCAAGGATTCCCATGACGAATTGCGGCGCAAAATCCCCCTGTGCGGCATCGGAGCGCGAAGACAGGGACCGCCCCGTGGTCCAACGCATTCTGGTTTTTCAGCAGCACGGCTCCGGCGAGAAGAAAATCAAGGGGATCCGAGAGCACGGCCGGAGCGTCGTCCTGGACACACGCTCCATCGACGAACCCCTTCCGGCCATCCTGGATGACGACACGGAGCATCTGCCCCAGGAGCTCGACACGGACCTGGTGCTGGATTTCCTTCGCCATCCCGATCTGTCCCAGGATCTCGCGCGTCTGTGCGAGCACCTCGGGGTTCCCGTGGTGGCCACCGGGAAGAAGTGGCGTGGGGAGCGCGTCTTTACCCCACCGACTTGATGCGGCCTTTCAAGGCAGGCTGCCTTGGGGTGTTACGGGGAGCAATTCGGCGCCCCGGAGTTCGAGGTGGAGATCCAGGATGGAAAAGTGGTCCGGGTGGCGGTGCTGCGCGGGGCGCCGTGCGGGGCCACCTGGGATGCGGCGGCCCGTATCGTGGGCCTTCCCGCCGAGGAGGCTGTGATCCGCATCGGCCTGGAAACCCAGTTTTTCTGTGCCGCTGACCCGTCCGGCTGGGACCCCATGTACGGCAAGAGCCCCGTGCATTTCGCGGGGGATGTCCACAGCGCAGCCCTCAGGAAGGCCGTGAAGGACTGCCTCGGGCAGGACATTCCGGAGTGAGTCCCACGGCCTGGCTGGACCACGCCCACACTTTGGTGGACCATCCACCGAGTAAAGGAGGAGGCAGATGACCGTCGGTGAAATCTGTGTTCGCGAAGTGGCGATCGTGCGCAAGAACGACTCCGTCATCGAAGCGGCCAAGCGCATGCGCGAGTATCATGTGGGCAACGTCGTGGTGGTCGAGGACCGCGGGCAGGAACATCGTGGTCTCGATCATCGCCAAGGACCCGGACCGGCTGAAGTCTCTGGTCGTCGGGGACGTCATGACCTTCGAGTTGCTGACGGCTCGGGAGGATGAAACGCTCCACAGCGTCTTGAAGCGCATGTGCGCGCGAGGCATCCGGCGCATCCCGGTGGTCAACCGGGACGGGGGCCTCGAGGGCATCGTGGCGGTTGACGAGGTGCTGGAATACGTTTCGGAAAAGATGTCGGACCTCGTTCGGCTCATGACCAAACAACGGCAACTCGAGCGCGTAGAGCGCGACTGACGCGGGGGGCGATCGTGACGATGATCGACCGCATGCTGGCGCTCCTCAAAGAGCAGAACATGTGCGTCCTGGCGACCTGTGAGGCGGACAAGCCCTATTGCTCCCTCATGGCCTACATCACGGATGAGTCGGGTCGAACCGTTTACATGGTCACCTTGGGCGATTCCAAGAAATACCGGAACCTCACACGCAACCCGAACGTGAGCCTGCTCATCGATACACGTTCGCTCCACGCCTCATCCGAGCGGGGGCGTGTCCAGGCCCTGACGGTTCTGGGGGAGGGCACAACGGTCACCGACGAGTCGACCCGAAGGCACCTGCTCGAGCGCATCGCGGCCGTGCACCCCCACACGTCCGCGATCACGTCGAACGCGGACGCCCGAGTGCTGGCCGTGCACGTCAAGGCTCTCCTCCTGCTCGACGGTGTCGACCAGGCCCATTTCGAAACGCTCGATTAGGATCCGCCCACGAAGAAAGGCCGGCTGAAAACGCCGTGCTGAGGCGGGGATAGATTCCGCCTCTACGATTCCGGCCAAGGGTTTCGGTGGGAACGGGGTTTTCGCCGTCAAGCACGCCACGGCGGTCCCTGGACGATCGCGTGGGACAGCTCTGCAAAATCAAGTGCCCAAACTGGAGACGTCCTTCCCGTGAAGGCGGGAATCCAGATGCCTGCAAACGACTGGATCCCCGCCACAGCTTGTCCCCGGATGTCTCAGGCGCGGGACATGCGGGGATGACGGATGCCAAGCATAGTCTTATTTCTGGCACTGTAATTAGCTCGTCTTGCCGCCCCGATCCCGCTGTTTCGCTAGAAAGGCTTCCAAAGCCTCCATGTGCTCCGGCGTATGGTGGCACAAGGCCTGGTAGGCGGCGGACAGCTCCAGCACCCCCTCCAGGCTCATCCCCCGGGCCGAATGGAAGAGCCGCTTGGCGATGCGCAAGCTTCTGGCCGGATGTCGAGTGATCTCACCGGCCAGCTCCAGCGCACGGTCCAGGAGCCGGTCCTCGGGTACCACCTCGCTCACCAGCCCGATGCGCAGGGCCTCGGCGGCATCGATCACCCGGCACGTGAAGGCGAGCTCCAGTGCCTTGGAAAACCCGACGGCGCGGGGCAGGAAGTAAGCTCCGCCGTCCCCCGGGATGATCCCGAGTGAGACGAAGGTCTCTCCGAACCGCGCTTTTTCACTCGCGATCCGAAGGTCGCACATACAGGCGAGATCACAACCCGCGCCGATGGCGGGACCGTTCACGGCCGCGATGGTGGGCACGTCGAGTCGTTCCATCGCCAGCGGAATTCTCTGGATGCCCCGACGGTAGTTCTCGCGAACTTGGTTGGGATCGCCCGAAAACATCCCCTCGCGGGAGGCCATGTCCTTCACGTTGCCGCCCGCTGAAAAAGCCGGCCCGGCCCCGGTCAGGACCATCGCGCCGATCGACTGGTCGGCCTGGACCCTTTCGAGGGCGACGACCATCTCTTCGACGATGGGCTGGTCCGAAAAGGCGTTCCGAATGTCCGGGCGATTCAGCGTGAGGACGGCAACCTTGCCCCGGATTTCAAGTCGCAGATGTTGAAAATCCATTCTCGCCTCCATGGGAGCTCCCCAATGCGTTGAGGCTCCCTTCCGTTGGACCGTCGAGCCAATGTCAGCATGAAGTTTCGATTCCCTACCAGCCGCGTCGGGATGTGTCAAGGCGGGCCCGCGAGACCTTCAGCACTCCAGTGCGAGGAAAACCCCATCGGATCCGCGTCCATCTGGGGAGATTCGGCATTGGCCTGGCCCTCGCCCGCGTGTTATCCTCGTTTGGATTGATTCAATGCCTGACGGCAGGCGAATCGGAAGCGCCTCCGCACTCTGTCGGCTGCACCCCGCTGGACGAAAGACGATTCTAACGATGCCCCTGAACGGCGGATCCGATCCCCTCGAGCTCACCCATCCCGGCAAGTTGACGGCTTGGAGCCCCCTGCGCCAGAGGGTCTTTCGAGCCCTGTGGATCGCCAGTGTCATTTCGAATATCGGGACCTGGATGCAAAGCACCGCGACGGCTTGGCTCATGACCACGCTGGCGCCTTCGGCGGTCATGGTGTCTCTGGTCCAGACGGCGACGAGTCTTCCCATATTCCTGCTCGCGCTGCCCGCGGGAGCCTTGGCCGACAGCATGGACCGAAGGCGGCTCATCCTGCTCACCCAGTTGTGGATGCTCCTGGCCGCCACGGCCCTGGCCGCCCTGACCCTGACGGGGCACACCACCCCCTGGGTCTTGCTGGCCCTGACCCTGATGCTTGCTTTGGGCATGGCCATGAACGCCCCCGCCTGGCAGGCGGTCATCCCTGAAATGGTTCACCCGTCCGAGATTCATGCCGCCGTCGCGCTGAACAGTGCCGGCTTCAACCTGGCCCGCTTCATCGGGCCCGCCGTCGGGGGCCTCGTGGTCGGCCTGGCCGGAGCCGGCGCGGCCTACCTCTGCAACGCACTTTCCTACCTCGGCGTCATCTACGTGGTGCTTTCCTGGCACGCTGCGCCCCACGATCCCTCCACCCAAGAATCCCGCCTTCTGAGAGGGATCGAAAGCGGTCTGCGCTATGTGTTTCTCTCGGAGCCCCTGCGTGCGATCCTGCTCCGGGCCGCATGTTTTGTGCTGTGCGCCAGTGCTCAGATGGCCCTGCTTCCCCTATGGGCGAAAGAGGCGCTCGGGGTCGATTCCACGGGATACGGATTGCTGGTGGGGGTCTTCGGTCTGGGTGCGGTGGCGGGGGCGCTGGTGCTGCCTCCCGTAAGGCGTTGGATGTCGCTGGAAAACCTTGCCCGGACGGCGACACTGGCCTTTGCGGTGAACCTGGCGGGGATGGGGATCGTTGCCTGGCTCCCGTCAGCGGTGGCTGGGCTCTTCGTGGGCGGGGTCGGCTGGCTCATGTTGCTCTCGAGCTTCAACGCCAGCGTGCAACTGGTGGTGCCGACGTGGGTACGGGGGCGGGCCATGGCGGTTTATTTGCTCGTGTTTTTCGGCGGGATGGCACTCGGGAGCTGCATCTGGGGAGCGGTCGCCCACGAGATCGGGATGGAACGTGCGCTGCTGCTGGCCGCTGCCGGGCTGCTCCTCGGACCTGCCATGGGTCTGTGGTTCAGACTGCCCACCGATAATCCGCCATCATGACCGGGGTCGCGATCACCCGAACTTGTGGCGGATTCCGTAGCCCCCCTTGGGGAACCGCCATTCGATGTTGAAGTGGGGGCACCCGATGCGGCAGGATCCGCATTCCAGGCAACCCTCGTGCAGGACGCTGATCCGGTCTTTCTCAAGCCGGTAGACGTTGGCGGGGCACAGGAACAGGCAGGGTTGCTCCCGGCATCGGTCGAGGCACACGTCCGGGTCGATGAGCCGCAGGTGCGACTCCTCGTCCACCCGGTAGCGGTTGAGAAAGAGTTTGTCTTCCACGCGCACGCTCATCGCACACTCCTCCAGGCATCCCAGGCCAGCCGCAGCATTTTCCAGGGGGGG
>CAZGQL010000043.1:0-1077 GCA_964527905.1 uncultured Syntrophobacteraceae bacterium | reverse complement strand
GCTTCCAGATTTCCCGCTGTTTCGCCTTCTTGGGAACGCCGTCCACGCGGAGCATTTCCCGGGCGGCCATACCGGCCAGCGGCGGGAGCGTCGAAAAGAGCTCCTTGTGCCGCTCGAAAAGGGATGGAAACCGCCGGTATTTGCGCAGGTCTTGGAGGACGTACGAGGATTCCAAGCGCGACCGGTAGCCCTCGAGGCCCTGCTTGGAGAAATCCCCGCGCTCGAGCGCGTCGAGAATCGTTTCCGCGGCCAGTCTCCCGGAGGTCATGGCGAGATTCGAGCCCTCCCGGTGCAGGGCGTTGAAGAGCATGGCCGAATCGCCCGCGATGAGGAACCCGTCGCCGCACAGCTGGGGAATGCTGTCGTACCCGCCCTCGGCGAGCCAATGCGCCAGGTACTCCCGGGGCTTGCCGCCCTTGATGAGCGGGGCGACCATGGGGTGGGCCTTCAACTCTTCGATGAGCTCGTAGGGCTTGACCCGGTGCCGGGCGAAATCGGCGAGGCTCGCCCCGATGCCGAGCGAGATGGAGGCCTTGTTGGTGTACAGGAACCCGATCCCGTTCATGCCCCGGGTGATGTCCCCCAGGATCTCCACCGTCACGCCGTCGCCGGATTCCACGCCGAAGCGCTCGTTGACGACCTCCTCGGGAAGCGCGATGAGCTCTTTCACCGCCAGGGCCACCTGCCCGGGGTCGGGCTCGGCCCGGAATCCCGTCTTGCGCGCCAGCGGGGAATTGACCCCGTCGGCCAGAAGGACCACCCGCGCCCTGAGGTCGCCGTCCGGCCGGTCGGTCCGGACCCCGACGACGCGTCCCGAGCCGTCCCGCAGCAGGTCCGTCACGACGGTCGAACAGACGAGCAGCGCTCCCCGGGCACGAGCCTGGTCGGCGAACCAGCGGTCGAACTTGGCCCGTCCCACGGTCATGGCGTTGTAGCGCGCACCAGCCTCGAAGGCCCGGTCGCGATAGCTCACGCTGTAGCCGCCGTCCCGGGAGACAACCCAGACACGCGATTCGACAATGTTCCGCTCGATGGGGCAATTGCGGTCGGCGAAATCCGGAACCACCCGTGCGAGAT
>CAZGQL010000042.1:7391-32916 GCA_964527905.1 uncultured Syntrophobacteraceae bacterium | reverse complement strand
GATCATCGAGGACATCCTGCGGCAACTCGAGGGAGGCAAGTTGCTGTGCCGGGGAAAGGAAATCGAAGGGTCGGCGTTGGAGTACGCGGTGGCGGAAAAAACAGAGGCGGGCGAAAAGTATCTCTACGTGCCCGTTCGCGCCATCAAGCCCCAGGAAGGGGGGCTCCTTCGCTTGCTGTCGGGAGCAAACAGCCGTGCCCTGGTTCTTTGAATCCGATCACCCGATGATGGTCCAATCAGGGGTTCTCTATCTGCCGCTCCTGTTCGACCCGGACATCGACCGCGATGTCCGCCGAACCTCCAGCGGGCCGTCTCCAGGCGATCGGTCCACCTGTACCGCTTCCCCCATCCTGATCCAGGTGGGGCGCCGATTCTACGTCAAGACCGTAACGCTGCAAACGATCGTCGACAACTATGAAGCCCTCGATCGGGCGGGTTACGAGAACCTGAGGGAAGCCCTGTTGGGGAAGACGGAGGTCGATTCGAGCCTGAAGGCCGTTTTGCCCGGCGGCAAGCTCCAGATCATCCTCCTCAAGATCCTGCCCCATTTCGTCAGGAAGAATCGGGGAGCCCAACGGAAACGTTTCAGCGACGAGGACGTGCTCGACTTTCTTTGTGACCACCTGGACATCCCGCAAGCGTACCGGAAGCAGGCGCGGGAAGTCCTCGATCCCAGGCCCCTGACGCAGGCGCTGGCGCGATTGGAGGCCGTGGCCTCGGCTCCGGGACCTCCGCCCGAGGGGTCGCTGTCCGGCCCTGCGCTGCGACAGTGGATCGTGGATGGATTGAAAGCGCGAATCGTCATGCGGGAGCGGGACCGTCTCCAGCGGGAGCTTCGCCGCCGGGGTGAGCTCGGGGAGACCCAGACGAGGCACCTGGCCGCTCTACTGTTCCTCGCGGATCGGGGATCCTTCGAGCTGGACGGGTTCGGCTTTCTGCGAATCGGAACACGGGACGAATATCTCATCTACAAGCGCACCGGGGAGTATGTCCTGGAGGATTACTACGCTCGGCGCTACCGCTTCCCGGACTGCCGGGTCGCGGTGTCGACACAGGGGCCGTTGAGACCTCTGGTCATCGAGCGGTACAAGCATCCGTTTCTTTTCGGGCATACGTCGAATCAGGAAATCTGCATGAGGGGTTACGATTGGCCCGCGGAATTTTCGGCGGAGAATGTCATACAGGTGTTGGAGGATGGGATCAACGCGTTGCTGTTCGGCTATGACGCCCGGCGCCGAAACGGCTATCACAGCCTCGATCCGACGCTTTACTACGTCAAGACCATCGAGTTTGTGGACTACCGGATATGATCGCTCCCATCCGGTTCCATGGACCGGTTCAGAATGCGGAAGGGGAATCTGTTCCCATGAGTCTCCTCAAGACCATCCGGTCCGATCGTGCGCGTCAGGGCAGAAGACAGCCGCATGCAAGGCGTTCCATCAACACCGTCGGCTGTGTGATCCGTAAATACCATCTGGATGGAACCTTCCTGGACCGGCTGGACTCATCGAGGGATCCTTCGGGGGATTTGAGGGTGGACCCCGTTGGGGTGAAGGCGAAGCGGCCCCTGGACGTCCCGCCGTTCGCGCTGTTCTCCGAGGCGGATTATCGCCTCGCCGAGGCCATTGTCGAGCGGTGCCCCAACCCGTATCTGGCTTATGCGCATTCGCCCGAGGAGATCCTGCTGGCCACCGCCCTGTTTGCGCTCAGCCCCATGCTGACGCCCCGTGACCTGCTGCGGGCCGATTTTGAAACCCTGATCCGGGTGGCGCTGGCCAGGCGCGAGTTGGCGCTGCTGGAAGCCGCGGGGGAGTTGTGTCCCAAGGCGGAGTGTGGGGAAGGAGACGGGCTCTGCGGGGAAGGGTCCCAGCCGATGGATTGCCAGGGCCGCATCCAGCAGCTTCGCGCCTTTATTCGCGACGTCGAGACCATGGAGGTCCCCACGGAATGACAAGCCCTCAGGAAGGCATATCCGGTCGCAGCCGCCGGCGGATCGGGGACAAGATCGAGCAGCTCCGGGAGGAGCAGACTGCCCGGGCGGTGGCCGAGATCATCGAATTCGACAAGACCCCGGCCGACCTCAAGGCAGAGATGGATGCGTTCATCATCGGGCAGGAGCGCGGCAAGAAGATCATGGCCACGGCCATCGCCTTTCATTACCGGAGGCTTGGCGGAGCCCTCAGGGAAGCCCTCAAGGAAAACGACGGGGACATCGACATCGCCCTCCGCAACATCCGGGGCCCCCGGGCCAACATCCTGATGATCGGCCCGAGCGGGTGCGGCAAGACCTACACCAGTGAAACCACCTCGCGCCTCGCGGGAGTCGCCTTCGTCCATGAGGATATGACCCGCTTCAGCGAGGTCGGCTATGTGGGGCAGGACGCCACGGACATCCTGATCGACCTCATTTTCGCAGCCGGAGGCAACCCGACCCTGGCCCAGATGGGGATCGTCTATCTGGACGAGATCGACAAGATCGCCTCCGAGATCGTCGCCTATAAGGACGTTTCCGGGCGAGGCGTCCAAAAGGGTCTGCTGCACCTGGTCGACGGCACGGAGAACACCGTGTACATCGGCAAGGAACGCATCTCGCTCACGACCCAGAACGTGCTCTTCATCGCGGGCGGTGCCTTTGAGAACTTGGAAATCTTGGTGCGGCAACGGATGGCGCGTCAGGGGTTTCAAGGGGATTGGAAGGACCATCTCCTCACGGATGACTTGGTGGCCTTCGGCATGGAACGGCAGCTCATGGGGCGGTTTCCGGTCAAGGTGGTGTACGATCGGCTGACGACGCGGGACCTCAAGGAGATCCTCACGCGGAGCGCCGACAGTGTCCTGCTGGCCTACGCGAATGATCTCAAGGCCTGGGGGATCGACCTGGAATTCAGCGACGACGCTCTGACGGAGGTGGCGCGGCGGGCGGAAATGGAGGGGACCGGAGCGAGGGGCCTCATCAGCGTCATCCATCGGGTCCTTCTTGAGGACATGTATCGCCTCCCCGGGAATTACCGGGGTCGGTTCGTGGTGGATGGGGCCTATGTGAAGGAGCGGCTTCAATGAGGTTCAAGAGCCTCTCCGCCCTGAGGCGGCCCGAGGGGATGGAAATCCGCCTCGGGAGTCTTCCTCGGAGCATTTCGATGGCGCGCTATGCCTCGGAGAAGGCGCTCCGGATCAATGAATTGGTGCGTGAGCTGCACGGGGACAGCCTGGAATGGTACGGGTTCACCCTGGGGACCATCGACGAGCCGGAGTTGATCACGGACATCGGGCTGCCGCACAACGACTTGAACCTCAAGGTCTATACATCCCTGAGCCCGGAGCGCATCGCCGCTTTCCGCGAGACCCTGTCGAAAACTACGGTCATCAATGGTTGGATTCATTCCCACGGGTCGCTCCTCGTCAAGCAGTTTTCTCACGTCGATGAACGCAATCACCAGGTGGTCATGGATTTTGTCGCCGCCGGCCTTCGCATCCCGCTGGCAAAGCGGGAGGTCGCCGTCGAGGAGCTGAGTTTCCTGGTCAAGGGGGGATTCGCCCAAGAGGACCTGGTCCGGGGCAGCGTCTCCCTCATCACGGATGTTCCCGTCCGGGAGGCCACGATCTTGGAAACCGTCTACGGGAGCTTCTGTTACGCTGTGGTCGTGGGGGACGGGGGCTGGCATGAGCAGGAAATCCACACCCGCGAGGCCGGCGTCCTCACGGGCAGGGTCCAGATGAACCGGGTGGAGGCCGAACTGACCCTCGTGGACACGGACAGGACCGTGACCGCATACGACCGGGATGCCTTGCGGGAGGAAGTGGCCGCCAAGATCCGGCCCAACAGCAACCCTCCCATCGAGATGATGGAAAGGATGTGAAAGGCCGAATGTCCTTCGGGACGGCTCTCGGCCGTCTGAGCGCGATCGTTGTGAAGCGTTTGGATCGTACCTATAATGAAGCATGACAGGCGAGAATGCAGAGACAGCGTGGTGCAGTCGGCGTCTCTCGACTCCCTGATGATCCGATGGATGAATGGAGGACAGAACCATGGAATCGGAATCTAAATGCTGCGCCTTTCTGGGGCGCTGTTATGCCGACGGCTCGGAGGTTTGTGGCGACGAGATCAGCTTCGGGAACTGTTGGGTGTGCGTTGGAGGTGAACTGGAGTATCGACCGCACTGGATCACCTCAAACTATCCGGAGCGCCTCTGAGTTGCCGTCGTGACCTCCAAGTGACTGAAACCGAGGCTGCCCAAGTGGTTGCCTCACGATAGGTTGTGTTTTTCAGGTGACTCACACTCCCCTGCTCCTTTGAGCCAAGGGCCGACATGCAGGGGGGTGCCCCTGCGCGAACAGCGCCTATGGCATCGGGCTGGACCTCCGTCTGCGTCTGTGGTTCAATTAGGAACGTCAGAGGTTCCGTTTCCGGCAACGTCTTATCGCAACGCGTTTCGTAACTGCGACCGACCTCATGGGTCCGGGATTCGATCTCCTGATCCACTTCGCGCTCCGTCGCCCGCACGCTCCGACCTCGTGACATCGCCTCCTCTCCAAACCGAGTCGGTCCCTCGACCACGGGGATTCGCTTGATGCCTGGCCGCCAGCATCCGCGCCCAGCGAGGTCATTCCCTCGCCCCGGTCTCAAGGCCCCGACCCGCCGATTCCTCCCTCGCGCGGGATTCGGATCGGAGGGGCCGGCACGCCCGCAGGCGAGGCTTCCATCAATGGGAGCCGGCCCTGGAAGGCGCCATGCCCGAATGGCCGCGTATCACCATCGATTTACGGGATTCACGATGACTTCGGCTTGCCCGCCACGCTCGCTGACCTGGATCTCACGAGGAGGGAGACATGGAGAAGTACCAGAAGCTGGCCTCGGCCCTCAAGAACCGATACCCCATGCTGCACTACTTCACGGACCGTCCGTTTGGAATCGAAATCGAGTTCTACGGCCTAAAGTACTACTTGCTGCCTCCCGACAACGGCGTCATCAAACCCCATAACATCCATTCGACCGCCCGGGACGGCAGGGACTTCGACCAGTTGCTTCGGGATTACCGTTTGAGTCTCGGCGGCGACAAAGATTCCTGGCATCTGGAAGAGGACTCGTCCATCGTGCATCGGGGAGGGGTGGAGCTGGTCAGCCCCATCCTCCGGGGGCTGGACGGATTGATCGAAGCCTATCGCTTCTTCCAGCTCTTGGGAGAAATCCGTGGGGTCCAAATCGACGATTCCTGCGGGTTTCACGTCCATCACGGCGTGAATCCCGAAAGCTTCACGTGCGATGAATTGAGAAAGCTGATCCGCATTGTGTATGCCATTGAAGACTATGTATACCTCCTCATCGGTGGAGGCCGTATGAGTAAGGATACCTGCCGGCCCATGGATCTGAACGTCATTGACCTGCTTCAGGTCGGTAAGTGTAATGAGGATTGCCTTGTCAACGGGTGCAAGATCAAGCGATTGTGGTATTCACGCGACAACCGATATGATCCGGATTGTAACCGATCCGAGCGGTATGACATGACGCGATATCACGGATTGAACCTGCATTCGTATTGGTATCGAAACACCGTGGAGTTTCGCTATCATTGTGCGGTCTTGGATAAGATCGATGAGGCCATGCAATGGATCATTTTCACGCAGTTTTTGATTGAGTTCAGTGAGGGCAATATCCCCGACATCGATTGCCAGCCCGAGGGAAACAAGTGGATGAAGACCATCTGCAAGATCTACCTGGCTTTCGGGTACCTGAACCGAATCAGTGGTTGGCATCGGGCCAGAGCTGTTGTATCAGAGGGTCTCGAAGGCCCGAAGGGGTTATAGGGGGAGAAGGAATGGGAGGTCGATGCATCGAGCGGGGCATCTCAACGGGTGATGTGGGCGAAAGCCCATGGGGTTGTGTGGAGGGATTCCGGACGGACCACGAGGAGAACAAGAGCGAATGTGCGACATTTTTGCGCTTTCGGCCGGCGTGAACTACACGGCCCAACAGTATTTGCCCATTTTCGCCGAGAAAGGCCGGAAGAACATGAGCGGCTGGGGAATTGGTTTCTATCGTGACAACCACGCCCTCGTGGAGCGTTCTTCGGAGAAGGTTTACGATGGGGACCAGGTGCATGAGAGCTTCCAGCGGCTCGCGCGAGTGGTGGACAGTCGCATCATCGTCTCCCACATCGCCTGCCCCTTGAGCGGCGGCAGTCACGGCGGGTTCAATCACCCATTTTCGCTCAACTTCCTGGATCACGACTGGTTGTTCGTCCATGTGGGAATCGTGGAGGGGATTGAGAACTACCAGACCCGTCATGAGCCCCGGATCGACGTCCAGGCCTATCCGGCAAGGATCTTCGAATACCTGAGGGACCAGCTGGTCTCCTATCTACGCTATACCCCTTATGCCAGCCTGGGCCGATCGCTGGTCAAGAGCATCCGAACCATGATTGGGGAATACCCGGGCCGTTATGCGTTCTTTCTGGCCAATGAATCCATGCTTTTCGGGTTTTCCAACTTTCGTCAACTGATGTTGCTTCGGGAGCTGGAGAGTTTCGGGAACAGCCTGGTTCTGACGTCCATCAAGGAAGGATTGAGCGACAAAGAATGGACGCCTATCAAGCCCGAGCAAAATACCCTGGGGAAGCTCATCGCCGTGGCCGGACCCGACATCCTGTATCTTGGAGATGTGCCCGAGACGTCGCTTATCTGAAGGTGCCTCGAGCCTCCGACCTTCGCGACGAAGGCCGTCCGGACCTCCCCAATGCGTGGATAAGACGGTCGATTCGCTTCCCACCACCATCCATCGGGTGAAAACCGACGCTCATGTGCGACTTATTTGCTCTGTCCGCTGCAACGAATTATTCCGCGCCCAAGTCCCTGCCCATTTTCGCGGCCAAAGCCGGGCGGAACATGGACGGATGGGGGATCGGCTATTTCAAGAAAGGCCGGGCTTATGTCGAGAAATCGGCCGCCCGGGCCTACTACGAAGGGCGATTTCACGACGGGTTTCAGCGGCTCGCCCGCGTCATCGCGAGCAAGTTCATCATTGCTCACGTTCGGCTCCGCACGAGCGGCCCCATCGACGAGTGCCACGCCCACCCGTTCGTCGCCAGATGGCGCGGGGAGGACTGGATTTTCGCCCACAACGGCAAGGCGCCCGTGATCGAATCCTACCGGGGGCGAACCATCCAGCTCGACGAGGCCGTCAGTGATTCGGCCCGGACGTTCGAGTACCTGATCGACGGGATCGATGCCCACTACCAGGCCTGCCGCGGTGCTCCCAGTCTCTTTGCGGCCTTGATGGAGACCTCCGGCCGCCTGGTCGAGGAATACCCGGGTTCGTACAACTATTTGCTCACCAACGGTTGGGTCCTCTTCGCCTTCAGCAACCACCGGCAACTGGTTTTGCTCAAGGAAAGCCGGAATCTCGAGGGGGGATTGCTCCTGACGACCGTGGAGCGCGGCCTAAGCGGCGAGAACTGGATGAGGGTCGCAAAACAGCGTCACGCGAAGGGGGTGCTGCTGGCGATCGTGGGCAGCGACATCGTTCTCATGGAGGATGTTCCGTAGACGCCTCCCGGCGACGCGGGAACCGATCGATGCCTCAGTGCACTTCCATGTCCGTGTCGTGGCTCATGCAGTCCCACACACCCTGGGGATCGCACTCTCTGCAGTGAAAATGTTCCCCGTAGAGGAGTCGGTGCTCGTAGCGGACGGCGTCCTCGATGCGAAGCTCGACTCCGCAGTGGGCACAGGCGACGTATCTTTCGGGTTTTTCTTCCATGCTAGCTGACCTCACAGCAACCGTATGGACTGATGCGAATATCAATGATCAAATCCGGATCCGTTCGGCTCCACCGTCAGTTGCGCGCAAACAGGCCGAGGAACGTGGCCGGACCCACCATTCGGATTCCCTGAGACTCGCTCAACTTCTTCATGTTGCAGTCGCCGGAGAAGATCAAATCGGCTTGCCCTTTAACGGCGCAGGGGCGGAGCATTTTGTCCGAGTGGAGCGTCCCTTGAGGCATCGACCTCTGCCCGGTTCGCGATCACCATTGAACCTTGGGTCAGGTGTCTAAGGAACCCTTGCGCCGTAGCCAGGGTGAGGCGGCCTTTTCCGAGGAGACCTCTGATTTTCGGATCGCTTAGCACGGTGCCCATGCAGACACAGGATGGAGCTGGTCTCATTTGTAACTTGCCGAGCCGTGCGGTCGAAATTCTGCATTGCACTCTTACATTCGGAATGCATGTTGTGCATACAGTGAAGGGGCCCTGCCGCTCAACCAGGACCAGCGGGGCATTCGAACCGAAAACTGCGGTCTTTGCCCACGCCACGTGTTTCGTAATCAAAGGCTTCAGGTTGATACTCCCACTCCCGGAGTTGGCGGCTGGAAGGTGAGCCAGAGATCTCCAAGATGGATTTCGGTCTCTTGAAATGGCTCTACGCGCGCTGTGTCGTTTTCAGAAAAGCTTGCCAGTAGGGACCATCTGCCGGATTCAAGTCTGAAGGCGTCCATGGTCATGGCGACGGGGTCGATCAGCCACAAATGACCGACGCCGTGGTGAGCGTAGATTGGCATTTTCTTGATTTTGTCAGTGCGAACCGTGGTTGGCGACAGGATTTCGCACACCCAATCCGGGGGCGCCGAAATCCAGTTGTGATCTTCCTCGAGTGGAAACCTCTCTCTCTTCCATCGCGCCACATCTGGAACCAGGATATGCTCGCCTAGGCCGATCTCCGGTTCGACGATGATGATCCACCCGCCCGGTCCTCCGCCTTGCCCAAGGTAATAAGGGGGGATGACTGTACTTCCCAAGACGGAGGCGGCCAAAGTGTGCTTTCTGGACGGCCTTGGAGTAACGACCAGCTCTCCGTCGATGATTTCTCCCGTCGCGTTTTCCGGAAGGTTGTAAAGATCCTCATAGGTGGCTTTTTTCTTTGCAAGCGCACACATGCCCGTCCTCTTTCTGTGCGGCACACACTCTTGGTCGGGGACCAACAATTCCCAGAGCTGGGAGCAGGGACCATGTTTGTGTCGAATTCCTTGCTGTGAGTTTAGGACAGGCTGATCAGATCAGTCAACCGGGGGCCGTATTCAGGTTTGGAGGCCAGCCCGAAGAAACGGCTGTGCTTGCGCTGAGGTCAGGAATGAACAATCGCTTGAGCACCTGATTGCGCCCAGCAACAAGGTTGGGTTCAAAGCCAATCGGGTCTCGTTACGGCGTGAGGATCAAGAGCAACCCACGAGCGGAACGGATGATGCTTTCGTGCTCCTGCGGGGATCAGGCGATTGAGGGTGTCCATGAAGAACTGCGCGGCCATCACCCTGGACAAGTCTCCATGGCTCTCGAAGAGTCTCTTCTTGGAACCCCTGATCGCGCGGACGCGTGGCAAAAAGCGCCAATGGCCAACTTGATCCTTACCCGGGCGCCGTCATGAACAGCCCGGGGGATGGCTCGAGGTCGCGCCGTGGCTGATCATTCCGAGGGTCCCACGGGACGCTCGGGATCCTTGGGTTTGTGCATGGGCAGGCCGTAGAGCGTGTCCACGTAGTAAAGGCAGTTTTCGGGGCCCAGCTCCGCAATCTCTCTTCGAAACTTCATACAGATCTGCAGCCCCTTCTCCCGAGCCCCCTCGGGGAAGCCTTCCTCCTCGGATCGATAGCGCAATTCGATCCGATCCAGGATCTTCATATATTCCTCGTAGGTGATCTCTTCGATGGCCATTCGTCCTCCGGGAAAGCCGCCCAAGGTGCAGAGCCCCTCCTGCGTCATGCGCCGAGCGCGTCGCCTGACGTGTAGGGGTGCCGCCGACCTGCTCGCGTTGGGTCCGTTCGCCTCCGGTGCGGTTTCCAACTCCTGGAAGGTCTCCGTCGCGGCTGGAGCCCGCTCGGGGGGAAACGGACCAATCGATCCCCAAGGGACATCATCGGACCAGGGGAGCCCCCGCATGCCGGAAGGGATGCCGATTTCGATGCGCGTTTGCAGGGCGCCACGACGTCAGTCGGCTGTCTTGACGTGCAGTTCGTAGTCGCGGATTGCGTTTCGGGCGTCGGCGATCAGGTTGTAGAAGGCTTCGGACTGGTGGTGGTCGACGCCGCCGCAGCCCATGCTGCCCACCTTGTCAAACACATCCTCCTTATCGATGTAGGCGACGAGAGCCTTGGATGCCTCGTACAGGCGCTTGACGTGATCCATCATGAACATAACTCCTTACGATCTGGGAAGCTATCGAGGACTGAGCCGCGGAGGTTGCACCCCCGTCCGCGGCACGCGCAACTCAGGCGTTTGCGCCGGCGCCGTCGGACTGGCGTGCCTTCATGCCCTGATCGATCTCGTGCTTGAAGCGCGCGAGAAACTCCGATTTGAACGGCTCAATGGCCATGGCCTCGTCAACCCGTCCCAGGAAATACAGGGCCATGCCCTTGAACACGTGGGCCTCGGTGATGTCGGGATTTCTTGCCAAAGCCTGATCGAAGTATGGGATGCTCTCTGCATACTTGGCCATGCCGAGCAGGGCGTGGCCCCTGGCGGTCAGGATGTGGGCATTGTCGGGCTGCTGGATGAGGATGCGGTCGAGGATCTGGATGGCTTCCTCGCAGCGGCCCATGTCGTTGAGCGCAAACGCCTTGAGGTGCATGGCCTGGGCGTTTTCCGGGCGCAACAGGAGTTCCTTGTCACAGCAGTACACCGCCTCCTCGAGGAGCCCCTTTTCGGCGAGCTTTCGCGCCCCGTCCATCCAAGTGATCTTCCCGTCGGGGGGAACGTCCAGGATCTTCATCATCACTCCGACATAGGTCTGCTCCACCTCGTGCTTGCCCGTCACCGCGACCGGAACGCCATGCCCCGGCAGCAAGTGGGCGATGTCGCGCCTCAGGAGCTGCTTGAGGCCGTAGAGATAATGGTCCAGGCGTCCTCCGGCGCTCTTGTCGACATCCCCCATGGCGTCGGGCAAAACCGTGTCTCCGGAGATCAGGGTCCGGGTGGGCTCATGATACAGGCAAATGCCGTCCATCGTATGCCCCGGAGTGTGGATCACCTCCCATGAGTGTCCGCCGAGATCCAACGTTTCGCCGCCTTTGAGCTCGGTGGGTGGAAAACCGGCCTCGGTCACGAGTTGCTTGAATTCCTGGGGGCCGGCGGCGTGCATGATGATTTCGACCTGCTTGCGTTCCATGATGGGCGGGAACCGCAGCATTTCGAACACCCCCATGCAGTGGTCTCGATGGCCGTGGGTGAGAACGATCTTCCGGATGTCGAGGGGGCTGTAGCCAAGCTTTTCGAGCTCAGCGAAAATGGTGTAGTCATTCCCGGGATCCACGAGGGTCAGGTACTGGCCCGCCAGGACATACACGTTGCTGGAATGGTGGTACCCGATGAGAAATCGACTGTTGTCGAAGACGGGGTGGGTCTCCTTGAGGATCTCGCCGATCGAGAGCCACCCCGGGTGGTCCGGCTCCTGCTCGGGATAGACCTCGTCTTCCACCATGACCTTGAACTCCTGCCGGTTCGCGTGTTCGTCCTCATCCTTGCGCTGCTGTGTCATCTCGTGCCCTCGATCAACGTCTGGAGCGATTGGGTTGGGTTCGTCTCATGTCCGGATGCGTTCACCATAATATGGAAGGGTTCAAATAACAAGGTCGTTTGCCGGCACTGGGCGGGTCTGAGGGGCGACAAAAATCCCCCTTCCCGGGGAGGCCGGGAAGGGGGATTCGAGGGTTGGCTGACGCCCCCGCCAGGCTTGGCTTGGAGGGGGCCATGGGCTACCCGATGTAGTCCAGCGTGTAGGCGAGTTTCATCTTTTCCGTGGGCCACCACTTCTTGCTGATCTTTTCTTGGCCCGGGTAAACTTCCTTACCGTCAATCCTGGTGATCAACAGCTCCAGGAAGTGGAATTCCGTGATGTTGTACTTGCGGATGAAGTCGGCCGGCAGGAGCACCACAAGCCCGGTCTCCTTGGCGCACTCCCACTCGAAGTCCTCGTTGGGAGCCGCCACTTCCTGGCCGGTCTTGCCCGAGTAGATCTTGAGCACCTTGCCTTCCACCTTCATTCTGGGCTTCATCCCGAATTCGGCGTACAGCTCATCGGATATGTGCCACCAACAGGCTCTGGCGTTGGCAGCCGTGTACGCCTTCACGAGCATGGGGTCAAAGCCGCAGACCACCACACGGCATTTCTCTGGCATATCAGACCTCCTTCTAGCTTAAGCTGGTCTCCACCTGCCTCAACTGGGCGCGAAGCACCTCAACCTGACCGAAGCAATACATCATGAATTCGGTCGCCTCGGCGGTCGTCAGGTAATTGGTTTCATGCAAACGCCTGACGTAGGGATACAGATTCGTCTGGATTTCCTCCCGGAACTCCAGCAGGACGTATTCATTGTCCCCATCGGGGGATGCCCAGCTGAGGAATCCGGTTTTCCAGTTGTTCAACATCCCCTTGAGGGACTCGAGCTCTTTGCGAGTGTTTTCTTCCATGGTTAGGCTTTCTTCCTCGCGTCAAAGGCGTAGCACTTTTTGATCACGTTGAAATCCGCGACGCACCAGTAATGGGGCCAGTGGATCTTCTTGCACCAGCCGATGATGTCCGCAGGCGGGAATTTGGAGTCCTTGAGGACCGGCTTCAAGTGCTTACAATTCCAGCATATATGGGAAGTCTGTTTTTCCGGGATCAATACAGTATCCAGGAATTCTTCCGGCGTCAGGTCCGTTGTCATGCAACACTCCTTTCGTCAGCTACCAGTCCTTGACTTCGCCTGCAGCGAGCTTCTTCTGATATTCCTCCCAGACCTCGGGCGACAGCTTCTGAATGTCCCAGTTGAAGCCGAAGCTTCCGGCCAGGCCGGCTGAAGGGGGTTGCGGGCGCCATCCACGGACGGGCCTGCCCCGGATACTGAACTTGACCATGTCGGCGACACCCTTGAGCTGGGCCCTGGGCTTGCACTCATAGGGCCGGGTGCGACCCTCGGTGCCGGGCCGGTAGTTGGAGTAGCCGTCATAGGGCTTGTCCGCGTAAAGGGGCATGATATCCGGCTTCTCGCCGGGCCTCTCCTCGGGTCCCTTGTACATGAAGCCCTGGATCATGTGGATGTAATAGACCGTCCCGCACTCGGCGCAGTTGATCGTTCCCTCCCAGTTCCAGAAGCAGTAGGGATCCAGGTAATTGATGGTGTCGCACGGCTTTCCGCCGACTTCCTTCTTGCACCAAATGATATCACACACGGTCGCCTCCTATTAGATGTAGGCCTTGTCATACCACTCTTGGATCTTGGAGAGCGGGATGCCGAGCATGTCATGGTAGATCTTCTTGTTGTCGGCCCCGACGGGACGCCAATGCCAGTTGATCCGTCTCGGGGTCTTTTCCATGAGACCACAGCTGTAGCCGGCATGGAGCAGCATGTCCCCAAAGAGAGGATCGTCGAGCCAGTGGACCGTGCCGCGCTCGCGGTAGTGGGGGCTCTCGTAGACCTCGCGGTCGTTCCGGACGGGCTCGGCCAGAAGTCCCGCATCCTGGAGGATCTTGGCGACCTGGGACCGGGACTTGTCTGCGGCCCATTTTTCAAGGGCGGCGTAGATTTCCACCTGGGCTTCGCCCTCGACCCGGTCCTTGTGATACTTGTACTTCTCGTAGAGGTGCTGCATGCCCGTGATGGCGCACAGCTCCTTGAAGTCCGCATCCTGGAAGGCGCTCACCATGACGTAACGGGCGCAGAACTTATCCTGCGGGTTTTCGGCATCCGGGAAATCGGATTTGCCGCACAGGATGATGCCGTGGACCGCCAGCTGCGTATCCCAGTTGCCCCAGCGCTGCCGCACGATGCCGAACTTGCCGTACATGGTGGTGGTGTAGCCCAGCATGCGGGTGGGCACTTGCACTTGGGAAAATTCGATCATCGTCCCGAGGTTCGTTTTGCGGCGATGATGGATGGCCGCCAGGATCGAGGCGGTGATCAGGTTGCCCGACTGCCAGTCGATGACCCAGTTGGAATGCTTGGTGCAGTGGCCGCCCATGAACTCGTGCATGCCGGTCACGGAAGCGAGCCCCGCGTGGGCCTGACCCAGAATGTCATACGAGCCACCGAAAATCTTGGGACCGTACCCGAAGCCGCCGCCCCAGACATAGATGAACCGGGGGTTGATCTCGCTCAGGTACCGATAGCTCATTTTCCACTTATCCAGGGTCCCCGGCCGGTAGAGCTCGGTGAGGCCGTCGAATTTCTTGACGAGCCCGTAGAAAATTTCCACCATCTCCGGGATGTGGTAGTCCATGGTGATGAAGTACTTGTTGGGATTGGCGTTGGTGAACCCCAGGCCCGTTCCCGTCATGGGACGGGTGTCGTGCAGCGGGTAGAGGTAGCACTCATTGAAGGGGGAGGTATGCCGCATGGCGTCGCCCATGCGCGGCATCTCGATCTTCACGACCTCGGCCCCCAGCTCCGCCAGGTTGGCCACCGAGTGCGGCGTGAAGATGTACATGGTACAGCTCAGCCACTTGATCCCCTTGAGGGCGGTGGGCTTGGTGTGCTCGTTGCCCACGTCGAAGAGCTTCTTACAATACTCTTCGTAAGGCATTTTCCACTCTTCCATCTCACCTTTGCTCTTGGGGCCCGGCAAATCTTCGATATTCGTGATTCTTGGATCTTTTGCCATTAGATCACCCCCTTCTGTTTCATCTCATTCACTTTGTTCTGACCCATTCCGACCCATTTCAGGTAAATTTCGTAGTTGTCCTGGCCGAGGTCACGGCCCATCCACTTGCAGCGGAAGGGCGCGCGGAGCTGGTAGGACGACGGGCTGGATGCGATCAACAGTGGGCCGTAATCGGTCTCGTGGACGTAGATCCAGGGACGATACTTGAAGTGGGGGAACTCGCAGACCTCATCGATGAACATGACCGGCCCGGCCGCCAGCTGGTACTCGAGGAGCTTGGTTTCGGCCTCGACCCGGTTGGTATCCCGGAGCCAGCGCGCGGTCAGGGAGTAGGTTTTGATGAGGGCGTGCAGCGCGTTGCGGGCGCCCATTTCTTTCAGGAACGGGTCTTCGTGGATCAATCGGCCGAACTGGGTGAACTCCCGCTCCAGGCAAAAGCCGATGTTATACCAGAGCTTGTCGGTCTGGCCGCCGATCATCATGTAGCCGTCTTTACACGGGTTCCAGGCGTACTGGTTCAGGTTGGGGTCCCAGCCGCCCGAACGGCCCTTGATGCTGGCGTTGAAACCGTACCAGGTGATGTCGAAGTCCAGGATGTCCAAGAGCGTCTCGGCGCCGGTCACCTCGATCATCTGGCCCGTGCCGCCCAATTCGTCCCTCCAATAGAGGGCCGCTAGAGCGTTCACGAACCCCTGTCCACCAGCCACATAGTCGGCCAGCCAGATGCCCGACCGGGTCGGGTCACCGCCGCGGCCGCGCGGCAGCAGGTCCTGGGCGAGACCGGTGTTGTGGACCCAGGAGTTGGCGCAGCTGGCGAAGGGTTCGAGCTCCCACTGGCCGAACTTGGACTGCTTGTCTTTCCAAGGTCCCCATTGGCCCATCATGCCGACCCAGACATAGACCATCCTCGGGTTGATTTCCTTGAGCTGGCGATAGCCGATGCCCAGGCCGTCCAGGTAGCCGGGGGGCATCCCGTCGATGAGGACGTCCACGTTCTTGGCCATCTTCTTGAAGATCTCCCGGCCGTCCTCGGTCTCCACGTCCAAGGTGACGGCGTACTTGTTGACCATCTCGTTCACGAACTCCATGCCGCACTTTTCGCCCGTGAATTTGTTGGTCAGCATGTACTCCTCGCGGCCGAACGGAGTCAGCTTCCGCAAGGGGTCCCCGCTCGGTGGCTCGATGGCGACGACTTCGGCCCCCGCTTCGCCGAAGAGCGATGCGCAGAACTTGTGGCCCAGCCGCCAGAGGCCGATATCCAGAACCCTCAACCCACTGAGGGCCTCATCTTTCGCGTAGCGTTTCTCGAACCGCAGGTTGTCTTCAGCCCAATCACAGAACTCCAGCGCCTTCCTGCGCTCGTACACCGGCTTCACCTGGTCGTAGGAAGGCGGCGGGGTGACCGGATATGGCCTGACATCCATATCCATCAGGCCGATGGTGTCGGCCCTGCTGTTGATTTCGATCTCTCGCTTCTCCGGCATATCTTACCTCCACTGGTTAGAACCCGACTCAAGTGTTGATGAAGTGGCCTCGCTTAGAGGAACGTGCGGTCCTCCCCAACCGGCGCGTCTCACCTCCTTTCCCGCCTTCTAACGTCGGCTTGGCATTGAGGTATCCAGGGTCTGAAAGCCCTCCTCGGGGGATCCAGACCATCTCCGAGTTTGACGCAACCTGCAAAATGGAAACGGGTGGTACGTTGTGTCTAAAGTACGTTAGACCACGGAGTGGGGCATCGTGAGCATTGTCAAGCCGCCTGCGGTTCCTTCGCGTTCCGGAGCGCTGAACAATGAGATCGATTGGGCAGAGGGAGCTCGCATGGGAGTTGTCTGTCTGATCGCGTTTCTGGCTTCCGGGGGGCCTTCTTTCCCCGGGGCCGTTCGCCTCTCACCTCCTTTCCAGGCCAGGGTCCTGGTTGAGCGGTCACGGGCCCGAACCGGCCTTCCTTCGACCGAGAAACCACGAGCCCGCCCCGCCGGCCTGCACCAACGATGGCAGAGGTCCATGAATCTGCATGGAACGAGCATGCACTGACTGCTTAGAAGGGCATTGACCACATGGTCGATCTGCCGCCTATTCCAGCCTGTTCCTGAACAGCGAGCAACGAAATCAGTGGCGTGAAGCGATGTCGAGGGGAAGTCGAATCCTGGAGTTCCGCGTGAAGCGATCGTTTCGCACGACTTAAGCGTGCTCAGAATACCTAACATCGCTTTCGTGTCAAGGGGGAAACGCATTTTGTGATCGTTTTCCCAACTGGCGTCTGCTCCAGTCCGCTGAGGCAGGTGAGGGCGTCCCCGTAGTCGGGGCGCAGCTCCAGACTCGCGCGGTAGTCCTCGCACGCCAGCTCGAGCCGTCCGAGGCGTTGGCGGGCCATGCCCCGATTGCAGTAAGCCTCGAAAAAACCGGGCCGGATCCGGATGGCCTCCGAGTAGTCTTCCACGGCCCCGGAAAGATCCCCGAGGGCCGCTCGTGTGTTGCCCCTGTTGTTCCAGGCGTTGGCGTAACTCGGGTTGATTTGAATGGCGCGTTCATAATCGGACCGGGCAGCTGAGGCGTTCCCCGCACATTCGTGGGCCAGCCCCCGGCAGTTGAGCACGTTGGCGACCAGCGTCCACAGGGGGAATTCGTGGAAATCGCCCGTAGCACGACAGTCGAAGCCCTGAGGGTCCGTATGGTCCAAATCGATGGCGTCCTCCCCCGCATGAAGCCGGCTGAGCAAGTGATCCGGCGAGACGAGGGCGGAAAGCTTCAATCCGGCTCGCAACGCCAGAACCGAAAACAGAGACGTGAGTCCCACGCAGTTGCCCACGGGGCGATGCGGGTCCGGGTCCAGGTGGGCGTCGACCACCTCGGCGAGGAGAAAGGCCTTTCCGAATCGTCTGGGCTTGCTGGTCCAGAGGTACTCGAAAAGATCCCGCGCGATGTCGGCGTGCCGGTAGACGGGGGGAACGGACGTACCTGACTGGCCCAAGGCGGTACATTTTTCAGCGAAACGACGGAAGATGGCGTCGATCTTGCCCCGGCAGGCCGTCATCCCTTGCGTCGTGGTGCACCCGGAGATCACGAGCAGCGCCGATTCGAGCGCTTGGTCTCTCCGTCGGCTCAACTCCTCAAGGATCCGTGGCTCCGCATCGAGCATCTTCACGACGACCGGACTCCTCTGCTAAAGGCTTGTAGGAAGGGCTGCGCTTTTCTATTATGATCCGACGAATGCAGGGCCCCGTGCCCTCCCCACCGTGGACCCCATGACAAGGAGGCGAGCGCCATGGTTGATCCGAACATGACAGTTCCAGCCAAGTTCGTGGAGGTGCCCGTCGTCGTGCGCTTCGGGGACACCGATCCCTATGGCGTCGTGTATTTTGCGTCCTATTTCCGCTATTGTCACCATGGGATTGAGGAGTTCCTGCGTCATGTGGGTCTCCCACCCCGCGACGTGCTCCGAAATGCCGAGGAAGGCTTTGGTCTTCCGGTGGTGGGGGCCGCCTGTGACTTCCTCAAGCCCGTTTGGTATGGTGAGACGCTGCGCCTGAAGGTGTTCATCGTGAACGCCCGCAGCAAGCTCGTTACGTTCGGGTTCCATTTTTATCGGGAGACCGGAGAGGAGCTCCTGGCGCGGGGGCAGGCCACCATTGTGGCCATCGACCGCCAATGGCAGTCCCGGCCCTTGCCGGAGCGGGTCAAGGAGGCCATCGCCCCGTACATGCCGCCCGAGCATGGATCGTGACGGTCCCAAGACGGCCGCCGCCTGATTGCCTCGGGCAACATAAGGTCCTTGGGGACGAGGTGCTCGGGTGCCGGTGCTTCACGCAAGAACGGGTCCGGATTCACCTTTTCGCCGCGGTCGACCGGCCGCGCCGCTTCATCGAGAAAGGTTTGAAAGCATCATGGGAGTAGTCCAAAAAACTTACCAGGAAATCAACGAGAAGATCAAGAAAGGCCAGGCCGTCGTCGTCACCGCGGAGGAAATGGTCGGGATCGTGCGCCAGAAGGGGCCGGCCCGTGCCGCGAAGGAAGTGGACGTGGTGACGACGGGAACCTTTGCTCCCATGTGCTCATCCGGAGCCTTTATCAACTTCGGCCACACCCAGCCGCCCATCAAGGCGGCGAAGGTCTGGCTCAACGACGTGCCTGTCTACGCGGGTCTCGCCGCCGTGGACATTTACGTCGGGGCCACGGAGCCCACCCACGACGATCCCCTGAACAAAGTCCGGCCGGGCTCGTTCGACTACGGCGGGGGCCACGTCATCCACGATCTCGTGGCGGGCAAGCCCGTGCGACTCCGGGCCGAGGCCTACGGAACCGACTGTTACCCCAGCCGCTACGTGGAAATGACCGTCACCCTGGACGATCTCCCTTACGCCGTCCTGTGCAACCCGCGCAACGCCTACCAGAATTACAACTGCGCGGTGAACCTCTCCAACAAGACCATCTTCACCTACATGGGGACCCTCAAGCCGCGCATGGGCAACGCCAACTACTCCACGTCCGGACAGCTCAGCCCGCTTCTAAACGACCCCCTCTACCGGACGCTCGGCCTCGGGACGCGGATTTTCCTCGGTGGCGCCCAGGGCTACATCGTCTGGCACGGCTCCCAGCACAACCCCAACGTGCCGCGGCTCGAAAACGGCGTGCCCCGCGCCCCGGCCGGGACCCTCATGGTTCTGGGGGACCTCAAGCAGATGCACCCCCGGTGGCTATTGGGCGTGAGCCTGCAGGGCTACGGCTGCTCCCTCTCCCTGGGGCTGGGGATTCCCATTCCCATCCTGGACGAGCAGATGGCCATATACACGGGGGTCGCGGACGAGGACATCGTGACCCAGGTCAAAGACTACAGTTTCTCCCGGGCCGAGCCGCTTTGTGAAGTCAATTACGCCCAATTGAAAAGCGGCAGCATCACCGTGGAGGGCAAGGAAGTTCCTACGGTGCCGCTTTCCAGCTATGTGCGTGCCAAGGAGATCGCCCTCATCCTCAAGGATGCCATCCAAAAGGGCACGTTCTTGCTCGGCGAGCCCCAGCAGCTGCTTCCCGGACCTCTGGTGCCCCGCCAGGCCGCCGACGACACGGTCATCCGGGAATTCGAAAAACCACCGCTCGCGTGAGCCGGGCCATCCGGGAGGGCGCCCGCCGAACGCCGCCACAGGCAAGCAAACGAGGAGCTTTCACGATGAATGGAGACCGCAGCCTGGCCCGACCCAAACGCGCACCTTTCAGCATGGTGAGCCTCCTGCTTGCGTTAGTTTTCGTGGCGCTTTCCCAGGGTTGCGCCATGACGCGCAACGCCGCCGTGCCGCTGGAACTGGAAAACCAGGCGGAGGTGCCCGGGTTCACCGACTCGATTCGTTACCTCCCTCGAGACGCCCACGATCTGGAGCTTTTCGAGCGGGATTTCCTGGGATGCCTGGAGCGGGAGGCGGCGTGTCAAGGCCACGCGGGGGATCTCAGCCATCTGGGCGAAGCGTCGTTTCTCGCCATTTCCGGTGGAGGCGACAACGGGGCGTTCGGCGCGGGGTTGCTGAACGGGTGGACGGCGGCAGGCACCCGGCCCGTCTTCAAGCTGGTGACCGGGGTGAGCACCGGAGCGCTCATCGCTCCCTTTGCCTTTCTCGGACCATCGTACGACGCCCAGCTGAAGGAATTCTACACCACCGTCTCGCCCCGCGACATTCTCAAGAAACGCACCCTCCTGACGGGACTCTTCAAGGACGCCCTGGCCGACAACAGTCCCTTGTGGAATCTGGTCAAGAAGCACATCAACCAGGAGATGCTCGCCGCGATTGCCGCCGAGCATGCCAAGGGGCGGATGCTGCTGGTGGGAACGACCAACCTGGATGCCCGACGGCCGGTCATCTGGAACCTCACAAAGATCGCGGCCAGCGGAAGCCCCCGGGCCCTGGAGCTGTTCCAGACGCTCCTGATCGCCTCGGCGGCCATCCCAGCCGCCTTTCCACCGGTCATGATCGACGTCACCGTGAATGGAAAGCCATACCAGGAAATGCATGTTGACGGAGGGGCCGTGACCCAGGTTTTCATCTATCCTCCGGGGATGAAGCTCGGTGAGCTCTCCAAGGAGCATCACGCCGAGCGGCGGCGCAAGCTCTACATCATCCGGAACGCCCGACTGGACCCCGATTGGGCGGAAACCGAGCGCCGGACCCTGTCGATCGCCTCCCGGTCCATCGCGAGCCTGCTCGAATATCAGGGCATCGGCGACCTCTACCGGATGTTAAACTCGGCGCGAAGGGACGGCCTGGACTACAACCTGGCCTTCATCCCGGAGTCCTTCAACGAGCCCCACAAGGAGGATTTCGACACGGGTTACATGTGGAAGCTGTTTGACGTGGGCTATCGAATGGGCGAGGCGGGCTACCCCTGGGCCAAGGAGCCGCCCGTTGTGTTCCACGGCCGTTGACGGGGGGCTGGCGCCCTGGGCTCAGCCCCGTTGATCGGTCGGCGGCGCGGGGTCGTCCGGCGGATCGTCGGATCCCGGCCTTCCGATCAGCCGTACCTCTCGTTGGGGGAAGGGGAAGGACATGCCCGCCTCAGGGATGGCTTCGTAAATGGCCGCCGTCAGATCGCTTCGGATGTGGTTCCAGTCGGTGTAAGCATCCGTCCAGGCCCGGAGCTCGAAGTTGATGGTGCTGTCGCCAAGACCGGTGAAGAGGCAATAGGGGGGCGGGGTTTTCAGCACGTGCGGGTGATTGCGGGCCACCTGCACCAGCACCGCGATCACGTCTTTCGCGTCGGCCCCGTAGTTCACTCCCACCGGGATGTCGATGCGCCTGAGCTGGTCGCTCAGGGTCCAGTTGGTCACCTTGTCGGTCACGAGCTGCGCGTTGGGGACGATGATTTCCGCCCCCTGCCGCGTGCGGATGGTGCTCGCTCGAATGCCGATGCGTTTCACCTCGCCCGTGAGGTCGCCCACCGCGATGTTGTCCCCCACGTGGATGGGCCGCTCGAACAGCAGGATCAGTCCGGAAACGAAGTTGTTGACCACGCTCTGCAAACCGAAGCCGATGCCGACCCCCAGGGCGCCGGCCATGACGGTCACTCGGGTGAGATTCACCCCGACCACGGCCATGCCCGCGACCACCCCCAAGGCCAGGATGACGTAATTGAGAAGACTCGAGACCGCGTAGGAGAGGCCCGTTGGGACCTGCAGCCGCGGGTAGACGTCCTCGCCCAGGGCGAACCGGAGGAAGGCCGACAGCAGATAGGCCGCCCAAACCGTCAAGAAAAACAGGAGGACATCCCCGAGAGACAGGCTGAGGGCGCCGCGCTCGATCTTCGTGGTCAGAACGGCCTCGGCGAAAGCGAGGGTCGGCTGGAGCAGACCCATATGCTCCAGTGACCGTGACACCCCGACCGCGATGGCCATGAAGACCAGCAGCCGTTGCGCTCGATGCACCAGCAAGTCACAGTGGTGCTCCACCATGTGCAGGCAGCGAAAGGGCCAGACGCTCAAAGCGAAGCCTACCAGACCGATGAGGATTTGCAGGCAGGCATGGAGCAACAGGACTAGAAAGCCGATGCCGAGCGCGGAGGAGGCCAGCAGGCGGGCCAGGCGGAGGCACCCGACGGACGCGGCGATCAGTCCCAAGGCCAGACCGACCGGGATGAGCACGCCCAGAGGCCTTGTCCAACGCTCGCGCGCCGAACGCTCGGCGCTCTTGAGAAGGGGCTCCAGGTGGCCCCGGGCATGGGCCCAGGCCAGAATCGCAGCCGTCGAAAGGACCTCCAACATCAGGAAAGCCTGTTCGACCAGCGGGACCCCGGCAAGGAGCTTCCGGATGAATTCGAGGGCGAAAAGCACCCCGGCGATGGTCCCGAGGCGGACGATCTCCGGGCCCAGGGGGGCGATCAGGCGGATCATCGGCAGGAAGCCCACCAGGGAAAACGCGCGCTGAACCAGAAGCGGCGAAGGGGAAAGGGGGCCCGTGACGAATAGAAGCAGCACGATGTAGGCCGCGGACCAGGGATCCTCGAAGACCCTCATCGGGGACAAGAGGCTCGCTTCCATCCCATCCCGACGACGGAGATCGCTTCCGATGCGCTCGAACCCCCATCCCGTGGCAAGGAACAGCACACCGACCAGCAGCACCAACCGATAGTGGCTCCGGAGAAACTGGCGGACCTCTTCCCAGCTCGAAGCCAGGGCGCGCGTGAGGCTGTCCGGCAGGGATTTTCCGGCTTCGCTCCACAACGCGGGGCTCCAGATCGGGGGGGCATCGGGGATGAGCAGACTCCCGACGGCCTTTTCCTGTACCCGGGCCACCTCGTCGAGCACCGATTCGCACCGCGCGACTTCGCCGGCGACCGCCGTCTGAAGATCGAGCACGCTGCCGTGCACCGCCTCCAAGGGGGGCTTGGCCGCATCCAGGGACGCGATGGCGGCGTCGACCTGCTGGAGAACGAGGGCCGGGGAATTCGAAGCCTGTGCGGTTTCGCGGGTGGCTGTCCAGATGGTGCGCTGTTGATGGATCTGGTTCAGTGCTTCCCGAAGCTGAACGGTCCGGGCCGTCAGGATCTTCAGCCATCGCGTGAGCTGGCGCTCGCGTTCCTCCCATGACTTCTGGCTGGCCTGGATCGCCTCCAGGGTGGCAGGCGAGCGCAGGATCGCCGTGGTTGCCGGGAGCTCGCGCTCGATGTCCCCCCGAACCTCCGGGAGCTTCGCCTCGATGTCCCGGATGGCTGGACTCTGGGCCAGCTTGCCCTGGAGGGTCTGCAGCGTGTTGCTCAGCTCGGCGGCACGCGTCGCGATCTCCGGGACGGGAATGGGAGAAGCGGCGGGGGAAGCGGGAGCCGACTGGGGCGCCGCGGGCCCCTGCGCCGCCGCAAGGGCGTCACAGACGGGCCACAGGCTGACCAGAACGGCGACGATGACGGCCGGAAAGCGCCGCGCGGCGCGTCGGATCATGGGCGCCTCCAGTGGGTCGCTCCCCCGCGGATTACCAAGGTTTCAGGGTGAAGGGGCTCGTGTCCTTCACGATCTGCCCCGGACGCTTGTTCGCGATTTCGACGAACTGTTTGGCCCAGTCGTCGATGATCTTGTGGGCCACCCCGTACCAGGTGAAGGCCCTCAGATTGAGGGGAGCAACCTGCTCCTCCTCGCGGTCGGCCGCCATGGCCAGAACCGCGCCGCTGCCCGAATCCACGATGCGGGCCTCGAAGGCCGCCGTCCCCACGGCCCCTGATTTGCGGGCACCGGCCTCGACCGCGACACCGCTCCCGTAGGGGGGGGCCAGGGCGATGGCCTCGAGCAGCGGATCGCTGGGGACGAGCTCCGTCAGCGCGAGCTCAAGGGTGATGGAGCCGGGCGCCGGGGATTGAAGGACCTGGAACCGCTTGTTGGGGTCTTCCCGGAAAGCCTGGATGAACTTGTCCCGCATGTATTGAGCGACCGTCCGGACGTCCTTCTCATAGTCCTCCTTGCGGAAATTCTTCTGCCACCAGTTGGCTTCCATCAGGTACCGAGTGTTCACTTCCTTGATGTAGATCGCCTTATAAACGCTCCAATCCGTCCCCGCCTTCACCCAGACCTTGTTGAACGGCAGGTCCGCCCGATGCTGCATGTCGTCCATGGGCACGAAGCCGGCCCCCTTGGACGGCTCCGCCTTCATCTTGGACTCCACCGTCTGACATCCCGTCAGAGCAAAGGCCATCAGCAGGAGGCACCCCAGCAAAACCCGTTGCACTGCATTCCTCATGATGTTCCCCTTCAAAGTAATCTTAAATGTTCATGGAAAAAGGATCCACGACCCAAACCGGTCCTGGACCCCGGAGATCGTCCGCGGCCACTGATGAAGCCTGCTTCCCCTTCGGAAGGCCCCCAATGAGTGCGCGGCGCTGGTTGATTGTTTCCCTGTGTGGTTCCTCAACCGCCTTTCTCGGCTCGACGAGCGGGGAGGCATTTCCTGTTAAGGGGCGCCTTCAGTCACCGAAAACCGCCCCATGAACCAGCTTCGGGATCACGGGGGTCAGCGAGACCTGGATGTTCCATTCCTGCCCGAACGCGTCCGGGTGAATCGGCATGTACTGGCCGGCCACGCTGATCTTGACCGGGAGCTTTCCAAGCCTCAACACCTTGTTGATGCCCAGTCCGATGGGAACCGTCCACATCTGGCTCGACGGGGCCTCCCAGTCGGCCAGGATGTTTCCCGAGTACCCGATGCTCCAGCCCTCGCCGAAAAAGACCGCCGCGATGGGCTGAAGGTTCATCTGGTTGGTGTCCGGCCGATCGCTCTCGCCCGCGAAGGACGTCCAGTTCTGGACGAAGGCCCCGAGGATCCAGTGTTTCGAAAGGTAGCCCACCAGGGCTGCGGGCCCCACCTGCCATTTCCCCTGGCCGGTCCAGTCCGTCGAGCCGGTTGGAAAAATGAAGGTCGGTCCCAGTCCGAGGAGCCAGTTTCCGACCAGCTCAGGGCCGGGAGAGAGCATTTCCATCAGGATGGTGTCGCCAAACCCGGTCGTCCGTCGGATTTCCACTTCCGGTTGACCGGTTTGGCGGTTGACCCCGATCGCCGGGTAGGGCGTCGAACTGAAAAGCTGCAGGACCGGCCGAGTGATGAGGTTCCACTCCCGGGTGAGGGCGATCGGCAGGACGGGCTGAAATTGAAGGTTCGACTGCCAGCGCCCGGGCACGTCGAGATAATAGTTGTTCTGCTGAAACGACAAAGACCAGATGCTGCTCACCGGGTTGGTGAGCTTCTTGTTGATCTCGTTCAGGGAGCCCTCATGATCTTCAGCCTCCGATGCTTCCGGGGCTGCGAAGGGGCCGGGCGTCCGGCCTGCAAGCGGCCAGAGGAGAAGGATCACGAGCGCGGCCAGGACAGCGGCCCTCCCTTTGGATCCGTGGGGACGGCCGAGGGCGTTCGCAACGGTCAGTCGTTTCATAAGCGAATCTCCTCTG
>CAZGQL010000042.1:0-7381 GCA_964527905.1 uncultured Syntrophobacteraceae bacterium | reverse complement strand
ACACTTCCGCGACTTATTCAGTTAGTAAATGTATTCGATCTGCTTGTCGCAGCGCTCGACCACGCTTGCGCCGAGCTTGGCCAGTTGGTCCTTGGCGAGCTTGGTCACGGTTCCGGTGACCCAGAATTCAAACTTTCTGGCATTGGGATTCTGGGCCTTGTAGGCGGTGATCCCGTCGGGGACCCGCTGACTGGCCCGCTCCGTCCAGAAAGCCTGGTCCAGGGGCAGGGGCACTAGCACCGTCCCGTTGGCGGCCCTCGCGAAAACGAGGGGCCCGAACACCCAGATGTCCTGGATCTTGGCTCCCTTCTGCTGCAACCCCCTCAGGGTCTCCGCAACGTACATGTAAAAGTTGGCCGTTTCCTCGTCGTCGGCGGTGGTGGCCTGCTGCAGGAACATGTCCCGCCCCTTGGCCCCCTGGAGGGCTTCCAGGGAATTCGTGATGACCGAATCGTGCGTCGTGGTGAAGGAGGGGTGGTCCAGGAAGAGGGACACCGTGTAGGAGGGAATCCCCATGGCGAGCAGCTTCTGCTCGTTGATCTGGCGGAGCCGCTCGGGCGGGTACTCCTTGTTGAGCTCCGTGACCTGCTGGGCCGCACGGGTGGCGGAGACGGCCATCACCGCCGGCCCGCCGACGGGAGCGAGGGCGGCGGAAAGGGTGAGGGAGCCCAGGGCGGTGGCCCAGGCGACGCTGTTGAGCTCTTTTTGGAGCACGCTGTTGCTCGAATAGACGTCAACTCCCAGGCGATGGGCCAGCTCCCGCTTGTTGGCCGAAACGGCCAGCATCTGTTTGACCTTGTTGTCCTGGCTCGGGTCGGCCTTGGTCGTGAGCCCGGTCGCCACATTCTCGAACAGCCGGGTGATGCCCTTGGGGACTCCCGAGATGGTGTCCACGGGGTCCGTCAGGAGGTTCGCCCCGAACTGAAGCGGCTGCACGGCGGCGTTCTTGAGGCCGTCCAGGTACGCCTGGCTTCGCTTGATGTCACTCAGGACCGCGATGGCCCCGATTTCCCGAATGAGCTTCCGAAGGGCGAAGTCCCCCGTCACCTCGAACACCCCGTAATCCGAATCCACCACGAAGTGGTGCATGTACCCGTAGGACACCACCTTGTCCCGAACGCGGAAGTGCGGTCCGGAAAGGAGCTGTGGGGGCAGGATGTCGGATGCCTTCTGATTGGTCGGTCCTTCGAACTTGACCTGGGCACTGGAAACGCATGGCCCCTGAAACAGGGCGGCAGCCAGCACGCTGAGCACCAGAAAACCTTTGAGCCACGTTGCATTTGCTTGACCTCTGAGCATTGAAATGTCCTTTCTGGAAGGTTGTGGAACCCCCGTGATCCAGCACGCGGAGGGAAGACTTCTGCCACACTGTCCTGGTGCTCTGTCCACTATGTCTCGCCAGGTAAGCCGCGCCCCCTGACTCCAAGGGGGCATTCGAAGAGGGGGGTACCCGGCGAAACGATGGCGACGCTGCACTAAAGCTGGCTCTGCTGCAGGTCGCGAAGGAACCGCTGAAACTCCCTGGACTCGTTGAGGATCCGGCGTGCGGCGTCCCTCAGGTGGTCCACCTCCTCGGGCTTCAGCACAAACGAGGTCGGCAGTCGTTTGAGGGCCTCTCGCTCGGCATCGTCGTTCAAGGCGTCAAAACGCACCTGGATCAGGTAGAACTCGATGTCCCCGCACGCACCGGGCTCCCTGGAGATGGGGTTGGCGCCGCAGCGACCCTTGCGAATTTCGTCGGCCCAACGCGCGAAGCTCTCACTCAGCAGCGAAACCGTCTCCATGTTGTAGCGCTCGATGGAGATGGAAGAATACGAATCGAGCATGGCGGCGAATGGGGGGACCTTCTCCCACCGGTCCCATTTGTCGTTGATGTCGGTTTCGGCGTTCACGACCACGAAGACGATCTTGTGGACGTTTACCATGTTGGCGTATTTCAAGGTCTCCCAGGGGCTCCCCAGCAGGGTGACGCGCTCCAGGGCCGCGCGCAGCCCAAGATTGTCCGCGACGCCCCCGTCCACCAGGTGGATGTAAGGCTTCGTTTCGGAGTCCAGGAAGGGGGCCAGGTTGTTGGCCAGGCCGAACAGTCGGGCCGTGACGTCCCGGGGCGGGTTCATGGCCTGGGCGATCGTCTCGGGCAATTGGTAGCCGCACCGCCCGGCATAGTTCCTCACGGTGATGGGGGTGAGCACGATCGGCACCGCGGACGACGCCGCGCAGGCCCGGGCCACGGGAAAGGTGCTCAGGTCCGAGCAGATCAGATCGAAGGCGTCCTGGATGAACGAAACCCGGGTTCCATGGACCATGTCCGTGGCGTTGATGACGATCATGGGCTCCTTCTGGGCGAAAAGGTCGGCGAAGGTTTTCCCTTCGAAAACGTGCTTGTTGTAGTAGTCGGCCGCCAGGTCGCTTCGATCGTAGTAGGCGGAAAAAAGCTTCGTCCAGCTGATGGGGTTAAAGAGCACGGAACGGGTCAACGCTCCCTGGATGTTTTTCTTCAGGAACTTGGTCTCGAAGTCTTCAAACGTACGATCCCGGAACAGGCCGTAGTACGCCGCCGTGAAGCTCCCCCCCGAAACGCCGGAGATCCAGTCGACCTCATCGAGCAGCCGCCGCTCCCGGCCATGCAAGGTGACCGTCGTGTCCCGTAAAGCCTCGAGGACGCCGTATGAAAACGCGGCCGCCCGGGTTCCGCCGCCGGAGAAGCTCAACAGGAGCAGCAGTTGATCGTCCTTGGTCGGGTCGATGAGGTTCTTGCCCCGGTACCCGCTCTGGGGGTCCCACTGCTTCAGGGGCTGGTTCACGGGATAATGTGCGCATCCGGCGGCGCTCAGGGCGACCATGGCCATACAGGCCCAGAGCCATGGGCGCCCTGGTCTTCTCTTGAATTTCCCAGGAAGGGTCGTTCCAAATAGTGGTCGAAACATCACGGCTCCATGGCAGTTCGGTGTGAAGGGGCATTCGATGAGCCCAGCCCACGTGCGACGCGATCCTTCCGCGGTCCTACGGGCTTCGCCGGGCAGGGCTGGACTCGATTCGGGAATGTAAGGTCTTCAGAGACTCGGGCACGCTGTTCGCCCGCACGTTACTTCGCCGACTTCGAAAACGGAAGATCGTACCGCGTTCTCCGGGTCCCTGTGTTGCTCCCTCGCATGGTGCCGTCCACATGGGTCCGCCTGGCAAGAAATCAACGGCTCCCGCGGCGGCGGTGCGGCCGCCCGCCAAGCCGAGCACATCCGTTCGTCGGCATCTCAACAATGAGGAACCGTCTTTGCGCTCCTTGCCCCAGCCGGTCAGACGTCAGTCATGGGCCTTGGCGAGCATGCGCTGCATCAGATCCCGGTCCGCGGCCGTCAGTTGCTCCGGTCCGATCTTGTAGGTCAGCTTCTCGATCTTGCCGGTGAATTTGAACGGCAAACTGTAGCTGTCATCGACCGGCGTCCGGGTGTCGAGTCCGATGTCGAAGGATTCATCCAGGGCCATGAGAAATGGAATGGAGTGCTCCATCTTCTGCTGGGCCAGCACTTTGCCGTCGACCGTGAGCACCCCGGTGCCGCCTTTGCCCAGGCCCGGTCCGGCGTACTTGAAGTCGAACACGAGGGTGTGCTTGCCGGGCTTGAGCGAAGCGCCGAGCCAGTCTTCGGCGCCGACGCCGCCTTCCCAGCGGTAGCGCTTCAGGTTAAGGAGGTTGTAGACGAAGACCGGTTTTCCCTTGAGCAGGTAGAGACCATAACCGCCGAAGCGGCCGCCCATCGTCGCGATCATCCCTTCCGCGCCACCCTCGGGGACCGTGATCTCGGCGGTGATCGTATAGTCACGGTTCAGGAGGCTCGGTGCGTTGCCGACCGGGATGCCGACGTTCTCGCCCGCGTAGGTGAAGGTCGTCCGTCCCGCGGTCCCGCTCGGGCGTGGCGTGATGATGCGCGGCAGGACCGAATTGTCCAGCGGCAGGACCTGGTACTTCGCCGCCTCGGCGAGAAACAGCGCCTGCATCTCCTTGAGCTTGTCCGGGTTCTTCGCCGCGAGGTCGTTGGCCTGCGAGAAGTCCTCGGCGATGTTGTAGAGCTCCCACTTGTATTGCTCGACCGGCGGCATTGGCTTCGTCCCCAGGAGCCACGGCGGATCGGGCGGCGTGGTGCAGGCGTACCACCCGTCATGGTAGATGCCGCGGTTGGCGAACATCTCGAAGTATTGCGTGTCGCGCGTCGATTTCGCGTTGGCGTTCGCCTTGTCGAAGGTGTAGACCATGCTCACCCCTTCGATCGGCTTCTGCTTGATGCCGTCGACCGTCTCCGGCGCCTGGATCTTGGCCGCTTCGAGGATCGTCGGCACGATGTCGATCACGTGGTGGAACTGGTGACGGATGCCGCCCACGTCGTTGATGTGGCCGGGCCAGGAGATCGCCATGCCCTGGCGCGTTCCGCCGAAGTGTGAAGCGATCTGCTTCACCCATTTGAAGGGCGTGTCGAATGCCCAGGCCCAAGGCACCGCCATGTGGGGATAAGTCTGGTCGGAGCCCCACGACTCGTAGTAGCGGAGGAATTCGATCTCCGGAAGCTCGAGCACGCCGTTGGCGGTGGCCATCCAGTTTGGCGTTCCTATCAGCGAGCCTTCGGCACTGGTGCCGTTGTCGCCGTTGATGTAGATGATCAGCGTGTTGTCGAGCTTGCCCATGTCCTCGACCGCCTGGATCACGCGGCCGATCTCGTGGTCCGTGTAAGCCGCGTAGGCCGCGAACACGTCGGCCTGGCGAATGAAGATCTTCTTCTTCACGTCGGAAAGTGAATCCCACTTCGGCAGGTCGTCCGGCCACGGCGTGAGCTGCGTGTTCGGCGGAATCACGCCGAGCCGCTTCTGGTTGGCGAAAATCTGCTCGCGCAGCTTCTCCCAGCCCTGGTCGAACAGGTGCATCTTGCTGATCTTTTCGACCCATTCCTTGGTCGGATGGTGCGGGTCATGCGTCGCGCCGGGAACGTAGTAGACAAAAAAGGGCTTTTCGGACGCCGACGCATTGAGCTCCTTCATGTAGCGGATGGCATCGTCGGCCATGTCGGTGATCAGGTTGTAGTCCGTCCTCCCGATCCACGGGTAAACGGGCGTGTGATCGCGGAAGAGGTACGGGGTCCACTGGTCGGATTCGCCGCCCATGAAGCCATAGAAATACTGAAAGCCCATGCCGCTCGGCCACTGGTCGAAGGGCCCGGCCGCGCTGTACTGGAACGACGGCGTGTTGTGGTTCTTGCCGAACCAGGACGTGGCGTAGCCGTGCTCGCTGAGGATCCGGCCGATGGTCGCGTTCTCCGGGCCGATGACCGAGTCGTAGCCCGGGTAGCCGGTCGCCATTTCGCTGATCATGCCGAAGCCGACCATGTGATGATTGCGACCGGTGATGATCGCCGCGCGCGTGGGCGAGCACAGCGACGTGGAGTGAAACTGCGTGTAGCGCAGCCCCGCCTTGGCGACCCGATCCAGGGCCGGGGTGGGGATGACGCCGCCGAAGGTGCTCGGCACGCCGTAGCCCGAGTCGTCGGTCATGATCAGCAGCACGTTGGGGGCACCCTTGGGGGGCGCGACCGTCGGGGGCCACCAAGGCTTCGAATCCTTGGCGTTCTCCTTGATCACACCGCCAAACGTCATGGGAGGCGGCGGGAGCTGCTTGCCGTCGATCGTCACCGTCGCGCTCGGCGAGCCCGGCGTTCCGGTGATCTGCTGGGCCACGGCCGGCACGAATGAAAGAAGAGCCGCGCCGGCCCATGTGAGGGCCGCAATCCAAAACCTTCTTGTTTTCATGAATCATCCTCCTGCAATGGGTCAATGCAAAGATCGAATCCAAGGGGGGACCCGTCGCCCGCCCCTGTACATCGTTCCAAGAGTCCGAACAAACGCTAC
The DNA here is from genome assembly GCA_964527905.1 of uncultured Syntrophobacteraceae bacterium. Taxonomy (GTDB): domain Bacteria; phylum Desulfobacterota; class Syntrophobacteria; order Syntrophobacterales; family Syntrophobacteraceae; genus CALBZH01. The sequence goes on along the minus strand of CAZGQL010000042.1, from coordinate 1,492 downwards.
TGATTCAGGCGGGACATGGGATCGTACCAGAACGAGGTTCCGAACCCGCCTCCCCTGCTGCCCTGGGTTGCGCCGTTGTAGTAGAAGGTCATGGATGCCGCGCCGGCGGGAACCGTCAGCTGCGCGCTGAACGACGAGGCGGCCAGGGCGTCGTTGTCTCCCCAGGTGAATCCTGACTGCAGGGTCACCATGCTGCGCTGGATCACATTGCCCTGACCGTCGGCGAGAACAAGCTCCAGATAGAAATGGCGCAGGCCGGGATAGTTCATGGTGAGGCTGTCGTCGAAATTGAGCGTTCCCGACGCCGTCAACTGGCCCTGACTGAAGGTGTAGGAGTAATTGATGGTCAGGTATTGGGATTGAAAGGTGCCCTGCTGGGGACCTCCCGCGACGAGGGGAATGAGCTGAGTCTGGGCCACGGCGACGTCCAGGGTGGCCGCGACGAATAAGCTGCAAAGCACGGCGGCAATCAAGTATCCGTTTCGTCCTGTCGGTCGATTCATGGCGTCTCCATTCTGATTGGTCTGGCAATCGTTTCCGGGATTCGGGCCGGCTGGCATGCCAACCCGGCGGGGTCAACCATGAGGCGACCGTGTCCGATCCCGCCGTGTTGCCGAATTTCGGGACGCACGGAGCCAAACGCGCTTGATTGGCAACGGCCGCCCCGGCTTCCGGGCGAGCCACCGCTACGCCGCCTACTGGTTCGGGTCCGGCACCACGCAGTAGGAAACTACCGTGCCCTGGTAACAGGCCTTGTAGTAGGTCGTGCCCACCACGTAATAGGTGGTGTTGTTGACCACGACCGGAGCGGCATAGCTCGGCAGGGTGGCGATCGCCGTTCCCACGGCGACCCCGGCCGCCGCACCCGCGGCGACCGCGGCCCCATACCCGTAGTCGGGTCCGTAATAGCCTCCCCAATACGCCCCAGAGTTGACGTTCACGTTGACATCTCCCCCATAGGCGTATGGAGTCGCCGCCACGGTGCCCCCGTAAGGCCCCTTCACGGCGGCCTCCCCATAGGGTCCGACGGCCGCCGCGCTACCATAAGGGGTTCGGGCCGCGGCTCCACCGTAAGGACCAACAGCGGCCGCTCCGCCGTACCGACCTTCCACGGCCGCTCCCCCCTCGGGCCCCACGGCGGCGGCTCCGCCGTATTGACTCCTGGCGGCGGTGGCCCCATCAGGCCCCTGGGCGACCGCGTTGCCTTGCGGCCCTTCAGCCGCCACCCCGCCACGGGGTCCTTCGGCCACGCCTCCCCCGCTGGGTCCCTCGGCCCATCCGCCCCCACGGTCAAAGCTCCCGCCGCTGAACCCGCCGCCTCCAAAGCGGTCTCCAAACCCTCCAAACCCTCCAAACCCTCCAAACCCGCCGCCGCGAAAGCTGCCGCCGCGAAAGCTGCCGCCGCCAAATCCCCCGCCGCCCCCCAAACCCCCCCCCCCCCCGCCCCCGCCCCCGCCCCCCCCGGCCCCCCCCCCCCCCCGGCCCCGGGGGC
>CAZGQL010000041.1:19214-32971 GCA_964527905.1 uncultured Syntrophobacteraceae bacterium | reverse complement strand
TGGCGATCGTTTCCGCGAATTCCGCCGTGTAATTGATCTTGTACACGCTTGCATAAATGAACAGGGCACCGAGGTAAAGCCGAAAGCCCAGTGCCATCAGGCGGTGCGTGAGCATACTGCGAGCGATCTCAAGGGCTCTCATGGGCTGCTCCGATGGGCTTCCCGGGCCCAAGCTCGGACACCGCCCTCCAGGACCCGAACGCCTTCCCGGTCGCGTCGCTTCAGCCGATAGGCGACCTCTTCGTCGTAGTGCCGGCTCACGGTTCGACCATACACGATGACCGCTGTATCCGAAGGAAGCCGTGCGACCTTCATCATGTAAAGGAGGTCGAAGAGCGCGAGGGGCACGTTAACAGCCCCCTGAATGTGCGCCTGGTCATAGAGTTCCTTGGGGCGGGCGTCGATCAGCAGGGCCTTGCCCTGCTCCACGAGCTTTCGGGCCTCGGGCAGGCCAACCGTTGGCATCGGGGTCCGAAACCATGTCTCTGGAAGCAGGGGCAGGGATTGGGGACTGGTGTAATTGAAGAGCAGCCCCAGGAATCCCGCAAGAATCAGCATGAAGAGAAAGTCCAGGGGTCTCGCCGTGCCGAGCCGGTCGATTTCCCGCAAGACCATGGATTTCAGATGGGTCTTGGCCTTTTCCAGAATGGCGATGGTGAATCGGGCTTCGCGGAGCTCAGCGATCGTTTGGGTGAGGTCTTCGTTGCGTGCGGCGAGGTCCTCGTTGAGGGCTTGGATCGTTGCGAAGGACTGTGCATTCTTGAGGAAGGCCAGGACATTGGAAGTGAGTGCCATGAGCAGATCGGCGTCTTCAGCAGAAATCCCTTGATCCGTCAGTTTGGGCCCGAAGCAGGCCATTCCGAGAAGGGATGGATCCACCACGAACAGGAGAGCCATGGACGGGACCAGGGGCATGCCGAGATCCTCCGTGGAGGGGAACCGGGTGGCCTCGATGCGGCTGACGGTCATCGGGGTCAGGCTTTGTTTGGCGGAGCTCCCGAGGCACTTGAAGAGGAGCCTTTCCGTTTCCCTGCGGGTGAGGGTCTTGGTCACCGTCACCCCGCGCACGGCGGTTCGCACGGTGTCCGAGGTCCGGTCGAAGAGCACGATGCACGCTTGTCCGCACCCGACGGCGCCCATGGAGACCAGCAGGTAGGAGTGGAGAAGCTCCTCCATGCGAACGATGGAGCTCAGCTCGGTCGTCAGGTCCGACAGGGTCTTGAGTTGGTGGACTTTTCGGTCGAGCTCCGCATGGGCCCGTTCCGCCGATTCCAACGCATGGCGCAGGCCGATGTTCGTGCGCTCCAAATCGGCGTTGAGCTGCAGGATGTTTGCCACGGACAGCTCCTGGGAGAGGGCCCCGATGAGTACTCTGGCAAAGAGCTGCAGCATCTCGATTTCTTCGGCATCCAGGGAGACGCCCGTGATTCGCTCCCCCAGCAGAACCATTCCGCCATGCCTGTCCCCAACCGGCCATGTGAGCAGAAGGTCCCACCCCTGTTCGGCCCAGCTGGAGTCGGCCTCGCTTTCGTCCTTCAGGGATACCATCCTGGGGTTGGTGAGCCCCCGCCCCCAACCATCCAAGGGATGCGGCGCCAGAAGGGCGGAGAGTGCCTCCTGAAGTCTCTGGTCTTCCGCACTCTGAAGGCCGCGAGCAACCGCGAGTACGGGCTCAAAGGTGTCGATTCTGTAAAGACCCACCCAACCCTTGGGGATCCCGAATGTTCCCATGACGGTCAGGAGAAAGGTTTCGGCGATCTTCCTGGGATGGTTGAGACGGGCCAGTTCCCGGGCCACCTCGGCGAGGGCTTTCAGATGGATGCCTTTCCTTTCCATCCCCTCGGAGCCATCACCGCTCCCCGCCTGTATCGGCTCTCGGCTTGGAGTCGCGACGCTCATGCTATTTCAACAATCCCTGAAGTTTCTCGAAATAGGCATCGATGTCTTCGATGACACCCAAGTGGGTGTCGACGACTCTCCTGTCCTTATCCAGAATCATCGTGAAAGGCGTTCGAGGCTGTCCAAGCAGTTTGTGGACGGCAAATGACTCATCGGGGACGATGGGGTAATCATAGACCCCGTTGCTTCTCAGATGATCGATTTCGATGGGGTTTCCCCCGGCAGCCACGGCCAGGAGCTTGATTCTGGCCGCGAGATTCTTCTTTCCGATACGGCCGACAAGCTGGTTGAACAGGGGGGCCTGCTGGTGACACAGGGGGCAATAGACGCCGATGATTTCCACAATGAGCAGTTCGGCGGGCACATCCCGGAGCTTGAAGTCCCCCGATCCAAGCCCCAGAACTTCCCGGTCCCGATCGCTCGCAGGGGCTTGAAGGCTGAAGTCCGGAAGGGGGTTGCCCTTCTCCGGCAGGCCCGCTGCCCCCAGTGGAGCAGGCTGGGCCAGGCAGGGTCCAACCAGGAAACAGACCGCCCAAAGCAATCGATCGCGCATGCAGCCTTTGACTCCTCCCGATGAAAATCGATTCACGCCGCCTCCTCTCCTCATTGTGGATGGACTCCCACCCGGGGGCCCTCGCCTCCAACGGCTAACCCTCCAAGGCTTCCTCTTCCGAATCGTGGAACGCCACGAGGTCTGCGAGGCCCACGATCCTGAAGACCCGCCGAAGACTCTCGGAGACGCCACTCAACACCACCCTGCGTCCCGCCTTCTGCCCACGAAGGATGAGTTGGGTCAAGATGCCCATCCCCGCGCCATTGATCGAGACATTGGGCTCGAGACTCAGGATGATTCGCGACACCTTCGTTCCCAGAGCCTCCTCGAAGGCCTCTTCAAGCTGAGGTTCCGACTGGGCGGTGATGCTTCCCTGCATCCGAAGGATCACCCCGTTAGGCCGCGATTCGACCGTTACCTGCCGAGTCTGGGTTTCGGCGAGCCGGATCCGCTCCTTCGCCCGCTCCAGAGCCTGCTCCAGAGCCTGACGCTGGATCGGCTTGTTGATGAAATCGGTGGCGTCCAGGTTGAGCGCCTGGATGGCCAAGTCCATGTCGCCGTGGCCGGTGATGACGATGACTTCCGTTTTGGGTTCGATTCGCTTGATCTGTCGAAGCACCTCGATCCCGTCCATGCCGGGCATCTTGATGTCCGTCAGAACGATGGGCGGCCTCTCTCGCTGGAAGACCTCGAGTCCTTCCCGGCCGTTTTCCGCGGTCAGGACCTCGTATCCATAAGCATTCAGTGTGAGCCGAAACATGGCGAGGGTCGGTTTTTCATCGTCGATGACGAGGACGGTATTCATAGATCGGCCGCTCCTTCACGGAAAACTCACGCTGCAAAGGGAAAGCTCACGGTGAATCGGGTGCCCTCGCCCTCCGCGCTTTGAAATTGGATGTCCCCTCCGTAGTCTTGAACAATCCCATAGGTGATAGCCAAGCCCAGTCCCATGTCGAGGCTGGTTTCCTTGGTTGTGAAAAATGGTTCGAAAATCTTGTTCTTGACACTGTCAGGAATTCCAGCGCCGTTGTCTTCTATATCGACCATAACATTCTCATCGCGCTCATAGGAACGAATCCGGATAATCCCCTCTCCCCTAATGATATTCTTTTCATTTTTTTCATTTATAGCATCACGGGCATTGTTTACGAGATTGAAAAATATTTGTTGCAATCGGTTGTCATGGGCTAATATGGAACGAACGTTTTCTGCTAGTTCCAAGTGAATCTTGATATTATCGAGCTCAAATTGGCGTCTTACCAATGAATAAACATTCCGAATGGGTTTGTTGATGTTGACTTCTTCTCTCGTCAGCTCGGCTTTTCTTCCAAAAGCCCTGAGTGTATTGATGATATCCGCAGCCCGGTCCACCTGGGAGCTGATTTCGGAAACCACCTGGTGCAATTGATCTTTGGGGAGATCCAGGTTCCGTTCGATGCTCATCATCAGAAAATCGCTCCCCATCTTAATGGCGTTGAGGGGCTGGTTGAGCTCATGGGCCATGCCGGCCGACATTTCCCCCAGGGACTTCATCTTGCTCGCCTGGATCAACTGGGCGTCCTTTTCCATCATTTCCGTCACGTCCGCCGCAGAGATGATGATGGCCGGGCGCCCCTTGTAGCTGATGTGACACGCGTGCAGGTTCACGAAAAATGGCTTTTCTCCCTTCTTCTGGTGCAGCATTTTCTGGTGTGAGATGCACCCCTGGGCGTCGGTGTCTCCCGCGATGAACGCGCTTGATTTTCCCCCGTGCTCCGCTTCCAGGTCCTGAAAGGGCTTACCGATCAATTCCTCCTTTTCGTATCCGTACAGTTCGACGGCGCGTGGATTGGCGTCGATGATCCTCAAGGTCATCGAATCCACGACAAAGATCGGATCTGGACCGCTGTCGAACAGCGACCGGTATTTTTCCTCGGATTCATGCAGCCGGCGTCGGTACAGTTTGATGCTCCAGACCATGTTGTGGAAGGAGTCGGCCAGCTGCACCACCTCGTCCCCGCTGCGCTTGCGGTAAAAAACGCAACGTTGGCATTTACGCAGGTTTTCTCCCTCGGGGCTCTCCTCGGCATCCCGGGTGACGAAGTCGTCGAAGTGCCAGCAGGGAAGGTCCGTGTTGGCATAGGCCGGGCAGTCCGAGGAGTTCCACCCGTGGTCGACGCTGCCCAAATCGAGCTTGATGTCGAAATTACCCCGGCTGAGCTCATCCGAGATCCGTGTGAGCTTGAAAATGGGCATGGTGATGTACTTGGCGATCTTGTGGCTCATGATGAAGATCAAGATGATCACCATGGAAATGAAGCCGAGGAAAGTGAAGCGCAGCTTGGCGACCAGACTGTCGATGTGGCTCTTTTGAAGGCCGACGTGGACCGTGCCGATCCGGTAGAGCCCTTCCTTGATGGGGATGGCGATGTCGTAGGCGGCACGGTCGAACACCGTCAGCAGCTCCACGCTCCTGCTCTGGCTGGGCGGCACCTGGTTCACGAACCGTAGCTCGTCCGGGAAAGGCCGTGTGAAGGTGTGGCTGAGGACGTTGTCCTCGCGATCGAGTACAAACACGTAGGCCACCAGGTGCTTGCGCTCCTGGAGCTGCATTTCGTCGAAAATCAGGCTCAACAGCAGCGTGTAGTTCTTCTCCAGGATGAAACCACTGCCCCGCTCGGCGATGGTCCGGGCGATTGCGATCCCGCGCAGCTCGAGCTCGGAGATGAGGCTCGACACCAAGATCCAGCGCGCGAGGAATGCGATGGCGGAACTGCAGATGAGCATCACCGCCAGGATGGAGAAAAAGATCTTGTTCTTGAGGCTGATCCTTTCGAACGTTTTCACTTGACGTCCGATCGCTGCGAGAAGTTCCTGTTTGATGCGGCCGGATCGCTCAAATCCTTGCGGATCTGTTGCCAATCGTTGATGAGCACGAACTGGCCTGCCCGGAGCCGAGTGAAATAAACGCGGTCCAACCCCTGATGATCGGTCGGACTGAAGGAGAGGCGCGTATCGGGGAAAAGGGGATAATCGTGGATGGATTCAATGGCGTCGATGAAGCCTTCCCGCGTCAAGTTTCGTCCCGCGCGCACGAGCCCCTCCACGAGCACCTTCGCGTTGATGAAGCCCTCAAGGCCGACAAAGTTCGGTTTGTCCCCGGGGAAATGGCGTTTCAGAAGCCCGACGTATTCCGAAACGGTTTCGGGCAGATCGCTGGATGATTGGATTTCTGGCGGCGGCACCACCTGGGACATGATCACCGTGGCCTCACTCGCTTCGAGACGCCTTGCCAGTTCTTCGGCCCCAACGAAGGAAACGAGGTAATAGACGGGGTTGAAGCCTTGTTGGTGCGCCAGCCGGATGAATTTGGCGCAGGGCTCATAGGTGCCGATCATGCAAACGGCCTCCGCCCCCGAAGCCAGGATCCGCTGCAGCCCCTCTTCCACGTCCAGGGTGCCTCGAATGTAGGAGCCACGAGCCACGGGGGTCAGCCCGAAGCGTTCCAGCGCGAGCTCCATCCCGGTTAGACCATCGAAGCCATAGGCGTCATACTGATAGAACACCGCGGTCTTTCGGATCCCGAGGTCGCGAACGAGATGGTTCACGGCAGCCCCGGTTTCTTCGTAGTAGGACGCCCGAACGTTGATGACATAGCGGCTGAGAGGTTCCCGCAGGGCGTTGGCCCCCGTGAACATGCCCAACAGAGGGATCCGGGCCTCGTCCACCAGGGGAAGGATCTTGACCGTCGTCGGGGTCCCGACGTAGGAGAACAGAGCGAACACGCGGTCTTCGACAATGAGTCGCTGGGTGTTGGCGAGGCATTTGGGGGGATCATAGCTGTCGTCGTAGGCGATGACCCGGATGGTGCGCCCGTGGATCCCGCCACGTTCGTTCACATCCCGGAAGTAGGAGAGGAAGCCCCGCAGGGTCTGGGTCCCCAAATAGCTGGCGTGTCCTTCGAGAGCCAGGGAGGAGCCCAGCAGGACTTCGGTCTCAGTCACGCCTGGAGTCGGTTCCAAAGGGATTTTTGTTGCGTCTTGCTTGTTACATCCGGCAAGCGCAAAAGCTCCCACGAGGGCCACGCAGATGAAGAACCACAGGCGATGCACACACCACTCCCCGGCCTGATCAGGCCACCCTCTGCCCGTGCGGCACATCTTGACTGCCAAATGGACAACCGGACGTCTCGCCATCGGATCAGGCAGACCGGCAAAATCGCCTTCAGAGAGGATTCATGGAATCGAGCCGGCAGTGGGCAGACGCAGGGAGCCTGCCGAAAAACGCGACAAACCATTATAGTCCCGTATTTCCAGAGGATTCAACACAAAGAATGGCGCCGGTCGTGGGGGCCCATGGACCGGTGGAAGGCTCGAATGCGTCGATCTGCTAAAAGGAATGGCCCACAGGAGAAATGTCTTTGGGTGGGAGTTGCGATGGAATTTTTAAGCTGGTATCCTGCTTGAAAGTTGAACTCAATCTTCATTGTTGATGTCGGCAGTCCACACTCAACCTTGGCGGAACTCACTCGGGGCTTGAAGGGGGTCGGAGAGCGCCTCGACCTTGATGGACCGTGCCCAGTTCCTTTTTCAGCCACTTCAAGCGCGTGCATGCTCAGCGCGATCCAGTGGGTAGATTGCGTCGCGGTGAAGACGCGGCCCGCGGCGGGGCGGGTTTTTGGATCTCCGATGAGAAAGGGGGGGGTGAATGGAGGGGGGCGGAGCACCGGAAGTCCCGCCGCCATGCCATGAAGAAGGCTCCGTACTTCGGGGGGCAGCTGGGAGCTCGGTTGCCGCAGGCAATCCTGTTCTGCACGTGGATGAGAGGAACGATCACAAGGAGGAGGCTCATGAACATGGCGAATCGATTGGGAGCGGAATTCATCGGGACGTTTTGGTTGGTCTTCGGTGGCTGTGGGAGCGCGGTGCTCGCTGCCGCCTTCCCCAAAGTGGGAATCGGTCTGCTGGGGGTGTCGTTTGCCTTCGGGCTCACCGTGCTCACCATGGCCTACGCGGTGGGCCACATTTCCGGATGTCATCTGAATCCCGCCGTCTCGTTTGGACTCTGGGCGGGAGGGCGGTTCAAGGCCTCGGAGCTGCTGCCGTACATCATTGCTCAAGTGGCGGGAGGGATCGTCGGGGCAGCCATTCTGTACGTCATTGCGAGCGGTAAGCCGGGATTTGAGATCGGAAGCTTTGCAGCCAACGGCTTCGGGGCCCACTCCCCGGGCGAATACTCCATGATGTCCGCTCTCGTGGCGGAGGTGGTGCTGACTTTCATGTTTCTGATCGTCATCCTGGGGGCGACGGATGCTCGGGCCCCCAAGGGTTTTGCACCTATTCCCATCGGGCTGGCCCTCACTCTCATCCACCTGATCGGAATTCCCGTCACCGACAGGTTGGTGAATCCGGCGCGCAGCACGGGCCCGGCGGTGTTCGTAGGGGGGTGGGCGATCGAGCAGCTGTGGCTTTTCTGGGTCGCTCCCATTGTTGGAGCGATTCTGGCGGGGGCTGTCTATCGCTGGCTCGGCGGACCGGACCAGACCTGAGGCCGGGTCCGGCCAGTTGGAGTGGAATCGCGCCGGGGTGCATGGAATGCTGGCTCCCCGGCGCTTCGAGGGCGGTTCAGGTGAGCAGAAACGTGTGCACGAGGTCCTCCCATTTCAGGTCCGGCACGGCACCGCAAATGTCGTCGATGATATCACCACCCGTTGCGGCCAGGGGAACGGCATGTCCCGGCATGACCATTTCCTCCAGACGCCGCACCTCGGCCCCCAACCAAGCCGCCACCTCTTTTTCGAAGAGCAGGTTCTTGAGGTTCTTTTTGAGCCCTTCGGGCTCGACCACCATGAGCCAGCCCTGGCCGTAGGGATCTTTCCGCGCAAGCTCGGGTTCCCTTAGAAGCTTCTGGTTGGTGGCCATCACCACGCCCCGCATGGGGGACAGCATGGCGGCCTTTTTCTCTTCCCTGTTCAGCACCCACCCCACTTCGCTTTGTTCGAGGTGCGATCCCAGCTTGGGGAGCTCGATGCCTGTGGGGCCGCCGAGCAACTTCAACGTGAATTCATCGATCCCGACGCGCACGAATCCCCCATGCTCCACGCGGGCCCATCCATGGCCCCGATGGTAGTAGTAACTGTCCGCGACCGAGAATCCGGCCACCTTGTGCGCGTGCACGGGTGCCACCGCTGCCGACAGATCCGCTTCATCGAGGCTCTGGTCGAATTCGCACACGCTGCAAAGGTAGTTGTTCGTGCAGAACTTGTACTGGACGCGCCCTGCGAGCATATGGCGGCATTCACGCTCCGGAAAGGGGGTGTTGCGCATCACCTCGCGCCAGCTGACGAAAACCGCCGGCTTTTCCTTCACCTTGCGGCTCATGGCCTTGTCGAAGGGGCAGGCCGTACAGTCGTAGGCGTTTTCACACAGTTTGAAGTTGACTACCCCGGCCTTCATCCAAATGCATTGGTTTTCCGCCGTGGAGAAAAGCCGAACCGACTGCCTTCCGTTTCCGTTTTTCTTTCTCATGACCGACCCTCCTCGCTCGTAGAGGCCCCGTCCACGGGTGAAGCGCATGGGCGGTGACCGTAGTAACGTCTCGACCGTTCCATCGTGACCTCCTCCATAACCAAGAACCGTGCCGAGCGGACTTAGACGGAGTCGATCTGGACGGGAACCCTCATGTGGCAAGGGTTTGGGGTCTCAGGGAGATGGGTCTCTAGGCAGGCGTTCTCCTAGGGGAACCGGTTAAGGATGTAAAGGGATCGAAAGTCCTTCTCTGCTGGCGGTCTTCTCCCCAGAGCGTGGCGCTTCGATCCCGGGCGGTGTTCAGTTTTTCGCAGGCAGTGTAAAGATTCTTAACAGTTCCTCTGGAGGGCCTTTCGGGCAGGAGCGGCGGGTTGGAGGTCCAGAATGCTCGCGATGCCGCCTGAAGGGCCGGGTGAGCCTGACCGAACGTCTAGACTGGATGCGCTGGCTCAATTCGAGTGGATTGGGTATTACTCTTGCACTAGAGTTCATCGTCTGCATGCTTTCGTCTGTGGATCGGATCGGCTGAGGCACGCAGGAACCCTGGATCTAGCAAAAGGGGGATCGGCCATGTCAGGGAGAGTCAAGGTCCTGGTCGTCGACGATGAGTTCATTGTCCGGGAGTCGCTGGTCGCCTGGTTCAGGAAATCCGGCTACGAGGTCGAGGGGGCTGAGGGGGGACGGAGGGCGTTGGAGATTCTGGCCGAGAAGGACTATGATTTTATTTTTCTCGATATCAAGATGCCCGACATGAACGGGCTCGACGTGCTGGACCGAATCAAGGTGGACTGTCCCCACAGCATGGTCGTCATGATCACGGCCTACGGTTCCGTGGAGACGGCCGTGGAGGCGATGAAGCGGGGAGCCTGCGATTATCTCATGAAACCCTTCGAGCCCAGTGATCTGGTGTGTCAGCTGGAGAGACTCCAGAATCAGAAGAAACTCTTGGATGAGAACCTGCTCCTGCGGGAGCGCGTTGAGACCCGCGTGCGCTGCGAGGATCTGATCGGGGTCTCCCCTTGCATGCAGGAGTTGTTCAGCCTGATCGAGGAGGTGGCTCGGGTCGATTCGCCCGTGCTGCTTCGGGGGGAGACCGGGACCGGTAAGGAACTGGTGGCCAAGGCCATCCATGCCCTTAGTGATCGCTGCTACGGTCCCTTTATCCCCATCAATTGTGGGGCGTTCACCGAGACGCTGCTCGAAAGCGAGCTCTTCGGCCACGAGAGCGGGGCTTTCACGGGGGCGCGGAAGGCCAAGAAAGGTCGACTGGAAATGGCTGGCGGAGGAACGCTCTTCCTCGATGAAGTTGGCGAGATTCCCCTGAAAATGCAGATCGATCTGCTTCGGGTGCTTGAAACCAAGTCCTTTCACCGGGTGGGGGGAACCGAGGACATCGGTGTGGATTTCCGACTCGTGTGCGCCACGCACCGGGATCTATCCAAGGAGATCGAACGGGGGGCCTTTCGTCAGGATTTCTATTACCGGTTGAACGTGATCGAGCTTGAAATCCCGCCCCTTCGGGCGAGAGTCGACGATATTCCGGAGCTGGCCCGGCATTTTCTGGACCGTTTCCGGAAGGAGACGACCAAACCCGTGGTGGGGATCCATCCGCAGGGGATCGAAGCTCTCAAAAGTTACGCATGGCCAGGGAACGTCCGGGAGCTTGAAAACGCGATCGAGCGCGCGGTGGTCCTCGCCAAGGGGCGCACCCTTACCCGTGGCGATTTCTCGTTTCTTTTCAGAACGCCCGATCAGGTGCTTCCACAAACCCTGTGCGACAATGAAAAGCAGCACATCAAGCGGATCTTGAAACTCTCAGGGGGCAATATTTCCAAGGCGGCCGCTACATTGGGGGTGAGCCGCATCACGCTCCACAGCAAGATCAAGAAATACGGCCTCCGGCCGACCGAAAAAGCGCGAACCGCCCAGGGCTGACACCTGGCAACGGAGGTTCCCCATGGTCAGGAGAGACCGACGAAAACCGGACGGCGATTGGGTCGCCAGGGTCTTCGACTGCCTTTCGATGCCCACCCTGATCCTGCGTCCGAGTCGTGAGATCGTGGATGTGAACGCCAGTTTCCTGGGTCGGTTCGGGCTGGAGAAGGGGGAAATCGTCGGGAAAGCCTGTCACGATTTCTTTTTTCAGTCCCGGGAGCCCTGTCCCTTCGAGCGATGTCCGCTCGCCCGCGTGCTTGCGGATCGGGCCGGTCATTCGGCGCTGGTCGAGGTCCGCACGGAGTCCGGTGACGAGAAATGGGACAACCGGTTTTTTTCTCCGATCCTGGACGCGCAGGGGGAGGTGCAATACGTCATTGAAACGATCCATGACGTGTCTCGAACCAAGCTCCTGGAGCGTGAACTTTCCGGGGCCAGGGAGTTTGCTCAAAAGCTGATCCAATGCTCTACCAGCGCCATGATCGCCGCCGATCGGAAGGGGCGGATCCTGCTCATGAACCGGGCCGCTGAGGAGCTGACGGGTTACTCCCTCCAGGAGGCCCGCAAGCGGGTGAACGCAAAGGATTTGTATCCTCCGGGACGGGCCAAGGAAGTGATGAAAATGCTCCGGGACGAGGAGATCGGTGGGAGGGGCAAGCTTCCCTGCATCCGGGTCAGCCTCGTGAATGCCCAGGGCGAAGAGATTCCAGTCGAGCTCACCGCGTCCATCCTGTATGAGGGCGACAAGGAAATCGCCACGATGGCCGTTTTCAATGATCTCAGGGAGAAGCTCGAACAGGAAGAGCGCATGCAAAAGATGCTCGTCAAAATCGCTCAGGCGGAGAAGATGGCCTCCCTGGGGCAACTGGCGGCGGGCGTCGCTCACGAGATCAACAACCCTCTCACGGGAATCATCTTTTTTTCGAGCATGATGCTGGACACCCTCGACGACGCCGACCCGTGGCGAAAGCATTTGCAATGCATTTACGAGGACGCCAAGCGGTGTGGGAGGATCGTGAAGAGTCTGCTCGCCTACAGCCGGCAGACCAGCCCCGGTGAGGAGATCTTTCCCGTCAACCAGTTGGTGGAGGAAAGCCTCGATCTCATTCGGGATCGCAAAGTGTTCATGAATGTCGAGACTCGGGAGGAACTCTCGCCGGATGTGATGCTGATCAAGGGGGACCGGGAGCACCTGAGTCAGGTGATCGTCAACCTGGTGATGAACGCCGTCGACGCCATGGAGCTGAAGGGAACGCTGACCCTCCGCACGTATCGGGACCTTGGCGCCAGGAAGGTTTTTATCGAGGTCTCCGACACGGGGTGCGGCATTCCCGTCGAGAATCTCTCGAGGATCTTCGACCCATTCTTCACGACCAAGGCACCGGGTAAAGGCACCGGGCTCGGGTTGAGCACCGCCTATGGGTTTGTTCAGGAAAGCGGTGGGGAGATCTGGGTCAAGGAAACCGGCCCAAAGGGGACCACCTTTGTGGTTGAGCTGCCTCTCTATCGGGCCGCCGACGAGACGCCGGATGCCGAGGACCCTTGTGCATCGGGAAGGCGATTGGGCGGTCAACGGTGCATTTCGGCGGCCAAGAGGAGCCATGGGACCGAAAAAACAGGCTGAACCGGAAAGCTCGTCCCTCTGCCTCGTGGAGTTGGGCCGTATCGGCGACCTTTCGGCGCGTTTCGTTGCTGCCAACCTTCAAGCCTTGATTGGAATCCGGGTGGATCACCTGAGGCCGCATCGCGTCCCGCAGGAAGCCTTCCTGGAGCGTCGCGGGCAATACGACGCCGGGCGGGTGATCCGGCATCTCTCCCTGACGGCATCGTCGCAGTGCCTCCGTCTTCTGGCCCTCACCATGGTCGACCTGTGCAGCCCGATCCTGACCTATGTATACGGGGAGGCCGAGCTCGGGGGGCGGGTCGCGGTCGTCTCCGGTTTCAGGCTGCGGCGTGACGAGGACGGGGCCGAGGTCCCCGCGGAACGGTATTACGAACGGCTGATCAAGGTTGCCTTGCATGAGGTCGGGCACACCTTCTCCCTCTATCATTGCGAGGATCCGCGATGCCTCATGCAATTCAGCCCCGGCCTGAAGGAGCTCGATGTGCTGGAAATCCGCTTCTGCGATCGCTGCGCGTTCATGCTGCGCAGCGCCCTGCGGCAAATGCCCTTTAAGCCGGTCGCCTGAGGACCCTGCCGCCAAAAGCACCCGCCACCGTCCGCGCGAGGGATCAGGACCCCTCGGCCCGCACCACGTCGATGATGGTCACCTCGGGGGGCGAGAGCACCCGAATCGGTGGGCCCCAGGTGCCCGAGCCGCGGCTGGTGTAAAGCATGGCGCCGTCCTTGAGCACATAGAGCCCGTCCTGCATGGGATAGGCCCAAGCCGTGACGAGGCCGAAGGGGAAGATCTGTCCCTTGTGGGCGTGGCCGGAGAGCTGAAGATCGAAACGCCCCCGGCTCTGGGGGGAGGGGGTCGGCCGGTGTTTCAAGAGCAACGTGAAGAGGCCGTTTGGCACGGCCGAGAGGGCGGCCAGCTCCTGCTCCGATGATCCCCCCAGGATCGGGTCGTCGACACCGACGACGTTGAACAGGCCATCGATGGTTCTCCCCTCTCCGCGCAGCAGCGTGAACCCGAAACGCTCCATCGTCTGGAGTGAATGGTCGAGACCTGCGTAGGCTTCGTGATTGCCCGTCACCGCGAATCGGCCGTACTTGGGTTGGAGCTGCGCAATGTGGTTCCCCACGCCGTCTTCCCCTCCGTAATCCCCGTCCACCAGGTCTCCGGTGCACACCAGCATGTCAGGGTTCTGGATGCGCACTTTCTCCAGGATCAGGTTCCAGCGATCGGCCCGCACCAGCA
>CAZGQL010000041.1:18943-19155 GCA_964527905.1 uncultured Syntrophobacteraceae bacterium | reverse complement strand
AGGTTTCCACCAGAATCTGTTCGGTGCGGATGTCGCGGGCCGCCAGATATCCATGAGCACAGATCAGCGCCACGGCGACCAGCACCACCCCGGTGGTCGTGGGTCCGTTGAGGACGGAAGGATTGGAAAACGCCCGTGGAGCGATCCATTGTCCGATTGCTTGTGCCGCTCCGAGCACGACGAATAGGCAGAAGGCCAGGAAGACGAATCCC
>CAZGQL010000041.1:5331-18886 GCA_964527905.1 uncultured Syntrophobacteraceae bacterium | reverse complement strand
CCCGCGCTCGAGGAGGCGTATTCCCGCGGGAGCCACAACCATGAGGGCGAAAAACACCAGAGCGAAAACCGGCCAGATCCCCCGTTGGGGCAGGAGCACCCGTACACGAATCCACACGAGGGTGTGCATGAGGGAGTAGAGCGAGAAGAATGCCACCAGAAACCATCGCATGACCGATCCGGATCCCTTCGTCGACGTCTCGTCCAGCGCAGGGCCGCCGAGACGGTGTGATTTTGAGCTTGAGCTCCTTGGCGCCATCCATTAAGAAGGTCACGCTTCGGGGCGACGGCCCAGCCGTTGCGACCCGAGTCGGCCCTCTCTTTCTGGACAAAGGATCTCGAGCGTGTCAGGACTGGATCTTTCGCCCGCCCAACGCGAAGCGGTGCGGCAAATCGAAGCCCCCACCATCATCGCCGCCGGAGCCGGCAGCGGCAAGACCCGAACCCTCACGGCCAAGATCGCCTACCTGGTCCGTGATTTGGGTTACGATCCCGCCCGGATCTTGGCCATCACCTTCACCAACAAAGCGGCGGCCGAGATGAAAACGAGGCTGAGCGCCGCAACGGGGATCCCCATCGAGCGCTTTCCGTGGGTGCGAACCTTCCACAGCGCCTGTTTTCGGATCTTGAAGGAGCACTGTGAACGGCTCGGATATCGAAAGCCGCTCCTCATCCATGACGATGCCCAGCAAAAGGGGCACTTGAAAAAAGTGCTCGCCGAGCTCGATCTGGACCGAAAATATCTCCAGGCGGCCGCCGCCATGATCTCTCACGCCAAGAATTCCGGCGCCCCCATGGCGACCCTGAAGGCAACCGCAAAACTTCCGCGCAGGACCGAGATCTTCACCCTCTACAATGAAATGCTGGAGCGAAGCAACTCGGTGGATTTCGATGACATCCTGCTCCTCACCCGGGACCTGTTCCTGAAGTTTCCGGAGATCCGCTCCCGTTATCAAGAGCAGTTCGCCCACATCCTGGTGGATGAGTTCCAGGATTCCAACCGCATCCAGAACGAGGTGATCGACCTGTTGCTCCGAAACGGCAATCTGACCGTGGTCGGGGACGATTACCAGTCCATCTACAAGTTTCGAGGAGCCGATCCGGCCCATTTCATCCAGTTTCCGGAGAAATATCCGGACGCCCGAGTCGTCCGGCTCGAGGAAAACTACCGCTCGACGACCGAAATCGTGGCGGCCTCTGACGCCCTCATCGCCCACAACGTCAGCCGCATCGACAAGACCTGCTTCAGTCGAAGGTCGGGGGCCCCGATCGTTCTCGAGGCGTTTCCGGACGACACCGACGAAGCCCGCTGGGTGGCGGACAAGGCCTGGCACTACATGGCCTACCGGAAAGTGCCGGCGGAGCGGATTGCGATCCTTTACCGGACTAAGTTTACGTCGCTCCCTTTCGAACGAGCCCTGCGCTCCGCCCGGATCCCCTATGCCATGATGGGGGCCCAGGGGTTCTTTCAGCGTCGCGAGATCCAGGACATCAACGCCTACCTCATCAGTGCCGTGAACCCGTCGGATGATCTCAGCTTCGAGCGGATCGTGAACGTCCCCAAGCGCGGCATCGGCTCCGTGGCCCTGAAAAACATCCTGGCCGCCCGTCCCGAGAACGCATCGCTTCAGGAATCCTGCCGACATGCGGTCGCAAAGGGCATTCTGCCCAAGAAGACGTCCGTCAGACTGCGGGAGCTCCTCGACCTGCTGCAGGCGATTGCCGGACTTCCTCCTGCCGAAGCCATGCGCCGTGTGGTGGATGCGGTCGACTACGCGGCGCACCTGCGCGGGATTGCCGAGGATCAGGCCGATCTCGACAGCCGCATCGAAAACATCCAGCAGTTGATCGCCGATGCGTCCAAAAAGACTTCCATCGTGGATTACCTGGAGGACGCGCAGCTCATCCGGGAGGACCAGGACGATTCGGACGATCGGCTCGGTATTCGCCTCTCGACCATCCACGCGGCCAAGGGGCTCGAATTCCAGGTAGTGTTCCTGGTGGCCCTGGAGGAACGGGTGCTGCCGCACCACCGGTCCATTGGCGGAGACGACGAGGCATCGCGTGAGGGGATCGAGGAGGAGCGTCGCCTCATGTACGTGGCCATGACCCGGGCGTCGGAGCGATTGCACCTTTCCTGGTCGCGGGTTCGCAAGGGCGAGCCCATGAGCCCGAGTCGCTTTCTGGAGGAAATCCCCCGCCAGTACCTCGCCGCCGACGCCTGAAAGCAATCCCCTCCCCCCGATCCACAGCCGAGAGCCGAACGAGAACGATCCCGTGCCCATTCACGGGCCCTGAGACGGATTGGGGGGCAAAAGCTTGTAGCGAAGCCGTAGCACGCCGTTTTCGAAAGTGGTCGAAATGATGCGCACGGGCCCGATCTCCCCGGTGTGGTCGACATGGGGCCCGATGCAGGGGCAGGCGTCGTAGTCTCCGATCCGAATGATGCGGATGCGATCGCCGGCGTCCTCGGGCAACCGATCGAGATCGAAGAGTCTCGCCGCCTCATCGAGGTCCATCACCGCCTCCGTCACCGGCAGGCGGTCCGTCACAATCCGATTGACGCGCGCCTCGATGGCCTCGACCTCCTCCGGGCGCAACGGGCGATCGAAGTGATAATCGAGCTTGGATTTCTTCCGTTCGATGTGAGCGCTGAACGAACGGCCACAGCCGAAGAGGCGGACCATGGTCTGATTGAGCACATGCTCCGCCGTGTGCATGCGGGGATCGTAACGTTTCTCGGAGGATTCGGGCATGGCGGTCTCGAAGGTTGCCGGGTCAACGGGATCCGGGATCGTCCCTTTCCTCGAACCGTGCGGCCTCTCGGTTCTTGGAAGCTCGCTCGGCGGGGAGGACGCGTCCGCTCATGGCAATGAAAACGCCGGCCGGCAGAGCCTGAAGGGCCCCCACGGCGCAGCCCACGTTGAAAACCGCATCGGAGCCTTTGAAGCGGGCGGGCGAGAGGGATCCCGTGAACACGATCACCTTATCACGGATGTCGAGGAGCTGCCGGGCGGTTTCCACCATGGTGTCCGTGCCGTGTGTGACGAGAATGAGCCGGTTCGGCACGGAAAGGATGCGCTCCCGCAGCAGAAGGCGGTCTTCCAGGGTCATGTGGAGGCTGTCCTTCCGCATCAGTTCCTCGATTTCGTAGTCCAGGGCGACTTTCGCCTCCCGGAGGATTTCCCCCACCTGGGGCTCCCCCACCTCGTAGTGGCTGAGGTCGTCGAAGTAAACCTTGTCGATGGTGCCTCCCATCGTGAAGATCTTGAGGGTCATGATGCCTCCCATGGGGGCGCCGACATGCTGAAGCGTCCCCCTCGCACATCCCCGCGCACGACCTAAGACGGCAAGGGTCCTCGATCGACGGCCGCGGGCTTCAGGCGAGTTTGCCCTCCTCCCGCAGCTGCGCTTCCAGCCTTTCGATATTGGCCCGCGCAAAGTCGATGTCGGGATCCAGTTCCAGGGCGATCTTGTAGAGCTTGATCGCTTCTTCCTTGAAGCCGAGCTCCCTCAGGTTTGAGCCGATGTTGGCGTAGTCGATCCCGGAGCCCGGGTCGAGTTCGATGGCCCGTTCGAAAGCCACGATGGCGTCCTCGTGCCGCTTGAGCTGATAATGGCAGAAGCCCCGCAGGTTGTAGATTTCCTTGAGCTGGTCGTTGTGGGCTTCGGCGGCTTCCAGGGCCCTCAGGGCATCGTCGTAGGCTCCAAGGTCCTTGTGGCAGGAAGCCATGTGCACGTAAATGCTCGCGATCTCCCGTGGATCAGGGTTCTGTTCGAGGGCTTTCCGGAACAACTCGAGCGCCGCGGCTGTCTCACCTTGCAACTCCAGGCTGTGAGCCATGAAGAAGCTCAAGTCGTAGCGGGGTCCAAAGTGGCGGAGGAGCCGGTCCATCTGCCGGGCGACGTGTCCGCCTGCGTGGCTGCGCAAGAGGGTACGGGCCGCGTGCTGGGCAAAATCGGTATTCCGCGTCCGGTCGAGGAAGTGGGCTCCCGGAATGATGGTGTAGACGGCCGGTACCTGCAGAACGGGATGGGTCACATTCACCACGAGGACCTCGAGCCCGATTCTCGCCAGCGCCTGCACGCAGCGCTCGATTTCGACGCGCAGGTTGTCGTGGTCCAGGTTGGGCAAGGTGTGGATGGAGACCGAAGGGGTCCCGTTCATGAGGTATGCCGCCTCCTCCAGCGTGGCGTACTTGGGAAGGGTGGGCTTGTAGGACGTTTGCGTCTGGAAATCACCCGCAAGCTGGGCGATTTCCGTCAGGGCGCGACACAGGGACTTTTCGGGGTTGGAGGTGGTGCCCGCCGTGAAGATGATCTCGCTGCTTGCGGGGAACGTGGATGGGTCGTAGGCCAGGGTCCCCACGGTGGGGATTCCGGTATCGAGAGAAAAATCGCACGCGTACAGCCGGATGCCCTGTCTGCGGAATCGAGCGACCAGGTCGATCGCCGCCGGGTCCGTCAGGGAATCGAGATCGATGGCCGGTGTGCGTCGCCGCTCGTGGCTGATGATCGAGCCCACGTGGCGCTCCACCACTTCGCACAGACTCTGCAGGATGGCTTCCTCGATCGTGTTTCCCGAGGCGGGTCCATTGTATTCGTTGATGAGGTAAAACCAATCGATGGGCACCAGTTGGTCTTCCCCCCGGGTCAGGTTGTGCGCAGCCACCCAGCGCAAGGGAAAGTCCTCGAGAAAGGAACGGCAGAGCGCCTCCGGGGTGTCGGTGTCATGGAGGGAGCCCTTGAGCAGGGCAGGCGCGATGGCCCGGGAACGTACCTCTGCGTATGTGTGAACAGGGAACGGCGTATGTTGGATGAAGGTGAAAAAGCTGAAGCGCTCGAGAAGCTCCATTAGGGCGCTCGCTTCCGATTGCTCCGGCGTGGCTCCCTTTCCCATTTGCTTCTTGGTGCCCGTGACCCGTGTGGCATCCTCGCCGCACAGACTGATGTAAACGGGGATGCCCAGCCTGCCCGTGTCGATGCGCAGAGTGCGCGTGAGGATCTCCAGGTCTAGGCGGCTCAGGCGCTCCCTAGCCCATTTGAGGGTTTCGGACGGGGTGCGCACCTTGTCCTGATCGTGTCGAAAGGTTTTCGTGCTGTCATGGAGTGCAATGCCTGAAATCATGACGGCTCCCTTGGATTGGTCCCTCACGGGAGGGTGGGACGCTTGTGGTATGGAGGAGGATGCTTGGGCGTCATGGGTCCATCCGGGTTTCGGTGGCAAGATCCGATTTGCGGATAACGGAGAGAAGATGTTCGGCGGACCGGCTGTTGTGAAACGGACGCGGGAGTCCCTTGATGCGCGCGAAATCGTCCAAGTTCTTGGGGCGACTCGCCGCAAGGCGCAAGAGCGTCTCGTCGGAAAGCACCCGGAAGGGGGCCCGGTTGCGCCTCCTGGCTTCGTGGTCACGGAAAACATACAGGGCCCGCAGGACGCTCCTCGCTGTCGGGTCAAGGGAACGAGCCCCACGGATCTGGATGTAGCCCTCCGGATGGAACACCTTCTGCTGCGCTTCCTGCTCCCCGGTGCGCTCGGATGCCTCCTTGGCGACTTCCCAGAGATCCCTGGCCATCAATTCCCCGGCCAGCGTGTGGCGCAGCTCCAGAAGATGATGGGTGTCCAAGCGGGCGTAATCCAGTTGCTGTTGGGAAAGCGGTCGGCGTCCCCAGTCGCATCGCTGCCATTTCTTGTTGAGCGTGACGTCGAAATGCTGCTGGAGCACCTTGGCGAGGCCCAACTGCTTGTAGCCGAGCATTTTGCATGCGATGGCCGTGTCGAACAAATTACGGAATTCGAAATGGAAATCGCGTTTGAGTCCAAGGATGTCGTTCGGGGCCGCGTGGAAGACCTTCTCGATCGACGGGTCGCCGAAGCTTTCCTGCAGGCCGCTCAGATCTTCCAGGGCCAGCGGATCGATGATGAAATCGTCCTCGGGGGTCGAGATCTGGATGAGGCACACCCGTTCGTAATAGGCGTGGAAGCTGTTGGATTCCGTGTCGATGGCGATGTGGTCGGTGTGCCTGAGCGCGTCGATGAGGCGCTGAAGCAGGGCGGGCTCTTGGATGAGGACAACGGGTTTCATGAAAACGTTTCCTGCGTTTCACTCCTATGGTATCAGTAGGTGGAAAGCGAGTAGAATGATGACCCGACGAAAACGCTCCAAGACTCATTCCATGCGTCGCGGCTCCCCAGGGACGCCTACTGTGCAGGGCTTCTATACCCCCTTTGGCGTCTTAGATCAACACTTCACCCAAGTCACTCGAAAGCGGGCGGGTGCTGCGGTCGTATCCCCTCGGGAACCGTCAAGCATGCAACACGAGTCGCCCTGCCCGCCTCCCGATTCCGATGAGGCCTTGTTTCGGCGGGCCATGATGGATGTGGTGCCGCTCAATCGAGAACCCGAGGTGGTCCCCGCGCCTCGCGTCCCCAAAAAAGCGCCGCGTTTCCGGTCCCTCGAGGACGAGGAAGTCCAAGCGCATCTCAAGCGACTGGTGGAGGGGGAGGAAGGTTTCGAGCTGACCTACTCGGATGAGTATGTGGATGGTGCCGTCGTGGGGCTTTCTCCGAAGGTGCTCAAGGCGCTTCGAAATGGCGACTATAGCTACCAGGACTACGTGGACTTGCACGGCTTGACACGGACGGAGGCCCGGGAGGCCGTCGTGGCATTTGTCACCCGGAGCTACGCGCGCAAGCACCGTTGTGTGCTCGTCATTCCGGGACGTGGGCTCAATTCCGAGGACAAACAACCCGTGCTCAAGGAACGGCTGGTGGTGTGGCTGACCCAGGCGCCGCTCAAGCGCATGGTCCTCGCTTTTGCCTCGGCCCGCTCCTGCGACGGGGGCGCGGGCGCCTTTTATGTCCTTCTTCGCCGGCATCTGAAAAAGGAGACCTTTCTCATTCCCGCCCGATGAGTGTGCCACGCCTCGTGGAAGCAGTCCCCCCACAATCGGGTGTCACGGTTGGGGGGGAGGCGCTCCGGGGCGCCCGAGGGGTCCTCTGAAGGAAACAGGATGGCATCGGGCGAACGAACGGAGACGCACCCTATCCGGGAATCACTCAGCTGTTCGGTATGTGGTCGGACCATGGGCGAGAATCGCGCGTCAAGGCGTGCAGGGTCTGCCGCCGCACCGACTGCGACGAATGCGTCCGCGGCGAGGGAATCAGCGTTTCGTGCGATGGGGCAGGACCCGCACCGCACGGTTCCGCCATTGCGCTGAGAGGCAGGTTGCAGGGGCAACCGGGCCCATTTGAAAGCCTTTCCGTGGGGGGAACGCCCGTTACCCCGGCACTTGCCCCCTGAAAAAGTCCTGGACGAACGTAATGTGGCGCCTCATGGCGGCATGGGCGGCCTCTGGATCACGCCGCCTGATTCCTTCCAGAATGGCCGCGTGCTGCCGCAGGATCTCCTCGAGATTCGTCGGCTCCGTGTAGAGGTGCTGCAGGTTTTCCCGGATGCCGTAGAACAGGAGGTCGTAGAGGCTTTTCATGATATGGATCTGGACGATGTTCTTGGTGGCGTAGGCGATCGCCATGTGGAATGTGATGTCGGCGTCGCTCCCCAGGTTCCCCCCTCGGACTGCTTCGGCCATCTCCCTCACGCTCTGTTCGATGGCCTGCACATCCTCCTCTGTGGCGCGTTGGGCCGCCAGGGCCACCGCGTTGCACTCCAGCCCTAGGCGCACTTCCAGTAGATCCATCAGGCTGGCGTCCTGCCCGTTGATGACCGCGGCGATTGGGTTTCTGTCCGCGCCGGCGTTGGGGGCGTTGACAAAGGTCCCCTGACCCTGACGGTGCTCCAGCAGGTTCATGGCCACCAGTTTGTTGATGGCCTCCCGCACCGTGGGTCGACTCACACCCAGGTTTTGGGCCAGCTCGCGCTCGGTCATCAGCCGGTCCCCAGGCTTGAGGGTGCCCCGAAAAATGAGGTCCCGCAATTGCTCGAAGACTTGGTCCGACATCCGTTTGGGTTTGATGGGCTTCAACATGTCATTCCATTCCGCTGATGCATGGGTTGCCAGAGGGCTGGGCCCCCGTCGGGTGGTCGCATGCGGCCATGACCGACCGGGAAAGGCTCCCTCAGCTGCGCGACGTGCTCAGACCTTCGGCGTACACCTCGATGACATGCTTGACCTGGACGCGATCTCCCGCCTGCGACAGCATGTCGGTCATCTGCAGCATGCAGGCCGGACAGCTCGTGGCGACCACTCCACACCCCGATTGCACGATGTTGTCCCGTTTGCGCCTGCCAATGGCCGCGGAAATGTCGTAATGCTGGAGGTTGAAGCTCCCCCCCATGCCGCAGCACCGATCGGCCTCGATCATTTCCTTGAAGGCGTATTGTGGATTGGCCTGCAGCAACACACGCGGTTGCGCCGCCACGCCCAAGGATTTTTTCAGGTGACAGGGGTCGTGGTAGGTGAGGATGCCCTTTGGGGCGTCCGGGTGCGAATCTAGCGGACGAACGCCCACCTGATCAACCAAAAATTGGCTCACATCCAGCGTCTTGACGGCGATGGCTCGAAGCTGCTCCTGCTCGTCCACGGAAAGCTCCTCGGCCATCAAGGGCCAGAGTTTCTTGATGGTCGAGGTGCAAGTGGCGCAGGCGGTGATGAGGGCATCGAAGGGCTCCTCGGCCAGCTTTCGCAGGTTGTGGCGCACCAGCTTGTGAAAGGTCACGGTGTCGCCCGAGGAAAGCGCGGGAATCCCGCAGCAGGCCAAGTCGTCCGGAAGGGTCACCCCAACCCCGTGATGGTCCATGGCGCGCATGAGCGCCTCTCCAATGCCGGGGAAGACCTTGTCGATGAGGCACCCGACAAAGAAGGTCACTTTCAAGCCGGACGCTCCGGGACGGGTCGTTCCGGGTTGCATCAGCTGATGCAGAGCCTTCGGGGCAAGGGCTTTGATGTGTCGATCCCCGAGGGGCGAGAGCAGCCGGCCGCAGGAGGTCCCGAGCAGGTCGTCCACCGGTTTGACGAAGAGGGTCTGGAGCCTTGCCCCCCATTCGACGAGGCTGTCGAAGAAGGCCGGACGGCCCAGCATGCCCCGAAAAACCGCCTTCTTGATGGGGTGAAGCCCCATGTAGCCGGTCAGGATGGCCCGTGCCTTGATGAAAAGGTCCAGGGCCTTGACCCCGCTGGGGCAGTTGGCGGCGCAGGAGCCACACAGGAGACAGCGCATCAACCGTTCGTTGACGCCTCGGGGATCTTTGAACATCTCCTGAACGAGGCCGTCAAGCAGGGCGAGCTTTCCTCGAGCGACATCGGCCTCGCGGCCCGTTTCCGCGTAGACGGGACACACCGCCTGGCACATCCCGCAGCGCATGCACACGGCGAGCTGGTCTTCGAGCTCTCTGATGAGGCTTGCGAGGTGTTTCATGTCGGCCATGACTCGTCTCCGATGATCTTGCCTGGATTCAGGATGTTCTTGGGATCGAGGGCTGCCTTGATGCGCCGCGAATACAAGATGGTCGCGCGGCTGGTTTCCTTTTCGAGGTATCGCGACTTGGCCATCCCGATGCCGTGCTCCCCGGAAAGGGTCCCGCCCAGGGCCAGGGCCCGGTCAAAGATGGCGTCGATCCCCTTCTCTACCCGCTTCCATTCCTCATGGTTGCGTCGGTCCGTCAAGATGGTCGGGTGGAGATTGCCGTCTCCGGCGTGGCCGAAGGTGCCGATGGTCAGGTTGTACCGCCGGGAGATGTCCTCGATGGAGCGGATCATGGCCGGGATCTTGCTCCGCGGCACCGTTGCGTCTTCCAGCACGGTGGTGGGTTTGACCCGGGAGAGCGCCGAAAGGGCCGCCCGCCGTGCCTCCCAAACCTTATCCCGTTCCGCGGCGTCTTGAGCCACGCGAACGTGCATCGCTCCCATCTTCCGGCACAGGGATTCGACCTTCTCGGCGTCTTCCTCCACCTGAACCGGATGGCCGTCCACCTCGATGAGCAGCAGGGCCGCCGCATCAACGGGCAGGCCCGCATGGCTGAAATCCTCCACGGCCCGGATGGTGAAATTGTCCATGAACTCGAGCGTCACCGGGACGATGCGGTGGGCAATGATGGCCGAAACGGTTTCCGAGGCTTTGTTGATGTCGCTGAAGACGGCCATCATGGCCTTCTTGGCAGGAGGCATGGGGATCAACTTCAGGGTGATCGTGTCAAAAATCCCCAATGTGCCCTCGGAGCCGACCAGAAGCCCCCCCAGGTTGTAGCCGGAGACGCACTTGACCGTGCGGGCGCCGGCCTTGACCCGCTCCCCGTTGACGTCGAAGAATTCAAGCCCCATGACATAGTCCCGGGTGACGCCGTAACGGAGCCCGCGAAGGCCACCGGCGTTTTCGGCCACGTTGCCGCCAAGGGTCGAAACCGCCTGGCTGCCGGGGTCCGGAGGATAAAACAAGCCTTTCGCTTCCACGGCCGCCGCGAACTTGGCCGTCACGACCCCCGGTTCGACCACCCCGTAGAGGTCTTCCTCATTGATTTCGAGGATCCGGTTGAGGGCATTGGTCAACAGGACCGCGCCCCCCGCCTTGGGAATGGTCCCGCCGCTGAGATTGGTCCCGGCCCCGCGTACGGTCAGGGGCAGGGCATTCTCGTTGCAGAGCCGGACGATCGGACCGAGGAGATCCCTGGAGGTGGGGCGCAGGATGCAGGCGGGAAGGACCGGATCGAGCACGGCGGCGTCATAGGCGTAAGTGGCCCGATCCGTCTCGTCCTGGAAGACGTTTTCCTTACCCAAAAGGGTTTCGAATTCTTTGATCAATGCTTTCATCAGTCGCCTCCGCAGGGGGATGCCGCCACAACCGTCCCGCCGCACGTCCCGGCAGGTGCGTTTCAAGCTATCTGGTAAGACCAACCATCCAAATAACCCTCAAAACAACACGAGGGCGCCATCTGCAGAAATACCCTAGTCATGGCAGGAACGGCTTGTCAATAAAAATTTCCCTTGGAGCGATTTTTCTCTTGACAAACTCCCAAAGAAGGCTGTTTATGTGAACAAAGCAATTGGTAAGACCAGCGATTGGTCATGCGAATGCCGCGGAGCCCATCCCTGCCGGGAGGGCGGCCGGAGCGCTCTGCATGACGGTCGGGGGACCCGGAGCAGCAGCCCGGCGCAAAGGTTTCAGCAAAAAAAAAGTGGCTACGCTCGAACCTGGAAACCTCGTTGAAGGAGGCATCACATCATGACTTGGGCAATGAATGTCAGTCCTTTGGGGAACCTGGCGCTTTCGGCGCTCGTTGCCGCCGTCCCGATCCTTTTCCTCTTTGTCGCCCTCACCCTCCTCAAGATGAAGGGCCACTGGGCCGCCATTGTCGCCACCGCGCTGGCCATGGCCGTCGCCGCAATGGTCTACGGCATGCCGGTGCGCCTCGCGGGCCTTTCGGTCGTCTACGGCGCCCTGTTCGGTCTGTTTCCCGTCTGCTGGATCGTCATCACGGCTCTTTTCATCTACAACATGTCGGTCAGGACCGGACAGTTCGAGGTGATCAAGAACTCCCTGGCGACCATCTCGGACGACCGGCGCATGCAGGCCCTGCTCATCGCCTTTTCTTTCGGGGCCTTCATCGAGGGCGCCGCCGGCTTCGGGACCCCCGTGGCCATCACGGCTGCCATGCTCGCCGGTCTCGGTTTCAACGCCCTCTATGCCGCCGGAATCTGCCTCCTGGCGAACACCGCCCCGGTAGCCTTCGGGGCCATCGGCATCCCCATTGTCGTGGGTGCCAGCGTCTCCGGAGTGGACCTGATGGCCTTCAGCCAGATGGTCGGCCGTACTCTGCCCTTTCTCAGCCTCTTCGTCCCGCTCTACCTGGTGATCCTCATGGCCGGCTGGAAAAGGGGTTTCGAGGTCTGGCCGGCCTGTCTCGTTTCCGGGGGCTCGTTCGCCATCGCCCAGTTCCTCTCATCCAACTACATCGGCCCCTTGCTCCCCGACATTCTCTCCTCCCTGGCCTCCATCGTCTGCACGGTCATCTTCCTGAGGTTCTGGCACCCCAAAGAGAGCTGGCATTTCCCCGAGGAACCCAAGAGCGAGGGCCGCGCGGAGCTTCATTACTCGGGTGGGCAGGTCTTTCGGGCCTGGGCCCCCTTCATCCTGCTCTCCGTCTTCGTGGCCGCGTGGGGCATCAAGCCCGTGCAGACGGCCATGAACCAGATCTTCCTGCTGAAGGTGCCCATCGCCGGCCTGGACAACATGGTGATCGACCACGCAGGG
The DNA here is from genome assembly GCA_964527905.1 of uncultured Syntrophobacteraceae bacterium. Taxonomy (GTDB): domain Bacteria; phylum Desulfobacterota; class Syntrophobacteria; order Syntrophobacterales; family Syntrophobacteraceae; genus CALBZH01. Next base: position 6,679 of record CAZGQL010000041.1, on the reverse strand, counting down.
AAAGCCAAGGCGGCCGTATACACGTTCAATGGGTTGAGCGCGGCGGGTACCGCCATTCTTCTGGCATGGCTCTTCTGCATCCCGGTGATGGGCGCTTCCCTTCGGACCGCTTTGGAGGTGGCCGGCAATACCTTAAAGCAGTTGCGATGGCCCATTGTCACGATTTCCACGATCCTCGGGTTCGCCTATGTCATGAATTACTCCGGCATGGCCATCACGCTCGGGTACGCGTTCGCCTCCACGGGATGGCTGTTTCCTTTTTTCGCGGCGTTCCTCGGTTGGTTGGGCGTTTTCATGACCGGCTCCGACACGTCCACCAACGCGCTCTTCGGGAAGCTCCAGGCCGTTACGGCGGATCAGCTGGGCATCAATCCCCTGGTGACCGTCAATGCGAACACCTCCGGCGGGGTGTGCGGGAAGATGATTTCCCCGCAGTCGATATCCGTCGCCACGGCGGCAACCCACATGGTGGGGCAGGAATCTGCGATCTTCCGGTTCACCCTCAAGCATTCGTTGATCCTCACCACCGTGGTCGGTATCATCTGCATGTTGCAGGCGTACGTGTTCACCTGGATGATTCCGGTGGCGGAAAAGGCCGTGCCCGCTGCCGCCAAGGCCGTTGAAGCCGCCGCATCGGGAATCGATTCCGAAGGGCTCCTCTATCTTGGGATCACCTTCACCTTGGCGGTTTGCATCACCATCATGTCACGCATCACGGGCAAAGGGCTGGTGACTGCCGAAGGCACCGTCCGGACGGTTTTCCACTAGGCGAAAGCCATAAGAGGGCAGGCACTCCCTGGAGTCGGGACCTCTCGGAAGGCGTCCGACTCCCGTTGGCGGGGGGATGGTTTGGAGGGGCTGCCGGGGAGTGCACGGGGAGACGAAAGCCATGGATCTCGAGGAACGTCTAAAGCTGTTCAAGGAACGGGCGGAGGCGGTGCAGACAGTGGTGCAGGAGCTGCCGGGGTTGCAGCAGGCGTTTCAGTACGCGGTCGACCTCACGAAGCGCCAGGGAGGTTCGACGATAGCCGCCCCGGCTTTGCGGGCCGAACACGGCGCTCAACTCGCAGAATTCTGCCGTCAGGCCGAGGTGACGCTCGTGAACGAAAACCTGCGGGAACATGTTGGGAACATCCATACGGGCCTAACCCTGGGCGACTGGGGGGTGGCCGAGACGGCCACCCTGGTGCTGGATTCAACCTCCGAAGACGTGCGGTTGGCGACCATGCTGAGCGAAATCCACGTGGCGCTGTTGCCGAAGTCGCGCATCAAGACCGATCTCCTGGAATTGGAGTCGGTTTTGAGTGAAAGCATGCACGCCGCTCCCCACTACCTGGCCTTTATCAGT
>CAZGQL010000041.1:0-5321 GCA_964527905.1 uncultured Syntrophobacteraceae bacterium | reverse complement strand
GGATATCGAGCGCGTGCTCACCATCGGCGTCCACGGCCCTCAGGAACTCCATGTGCTGATCCTGGACGAGGAAACGGCGGATTAGTGGCCGTCTGGCGACGCCCCCACGGGAGTCGGACCCTCGTATCGGTGGATCTTTCAGGAGAGAAGTCATGATCACGACCCCCAGCGATCCCAAGGCCTACCGCAAGCACCTGAAGCGAGCGCTTGAGAACCGGTTTCTCGGCGCCACCCTGGATACGTTTGCCGCCTCCTACAAGGTTTCCAGGGCGAAAGCCTTTGAAGGGATAGACCTGGACGCGCTCATCGCGGAAATCGCGGCGGGCAAGGACAGCGCCATCCCCCGCCTCGTGGAGCTTTACTCAATTTTCAAGGCCCGCGCGGAAGCGGACGGCGTCCAGGTGCACGTCGCCCGGACGGCCGGCGAGGCCAACGCCATCATCGGCGAGATCGCCCGGTCGAACGGTGTGAAGAGAATCGTCAAAGGCAAATCCATGACGGCCGAGGAGACCTTTCTCAACGACCATCTGGAGGGCGAGGGGTTTATCGTCACCGAAACCGACCTCGGCGAGTGGATCATCCAGCTCCGACACGAAGGTCCCTCGCATATGGTCATGCCGGCCATCCATCTTTCCCGGAAGGAAGTGGCCGAGCTGTTCACAAAGATTACCGGGCATCTCCAGGACCCGGAAGACATCAACGGCATGGTCAAGGTGGCCCGCAGGGAACTGCGCCAGGCGTTCCTTGAGGCCGATATGGGCATCACGGGGGCCAATTTCGCGATCGCCGAGACCGGAACGATCGGGCTCGTCACCAATGAGGGAAACGGGCGTTTGGTGACGACGCTGCCCCGCGTCCATGTCGCCTTGGTCGGCTTTGACAAGCTGCTGCCCGACCTCAGGAGCGCCCTGCGTATTCTCCGGGTGCTTCCGCGCAACGCCACCGGCCAGCTCATCTCGACCTACGTGACCTGGATCACCGGGGCCCCCCCCTGCTCGGTCTCTCCGGGAGGGCGCAAGGAACGGCACATCGTCTTTCTGGATAACGGCCGCCTCGCGCTGTCCCGGGACCCGCTGTTTTCACAGGCCCTGCGGTGTATCCGCTGCGGCGCGTGCGCCAACGTGTGCCCCATCTACAAGCTGGTGGGGGGACACAACTATGGCCATGTCTACATCGGGGCCATTGGGCTCATCCTCACCTATTTCTATCATGGACGGGCGAACGCCCGCGCCATCGTGCGCAATTGCCTCAATTGCCAGGCCTGCAAGGCAGTGTGTCCGACGGGGATCGACCTGCCGCATCTCATCAAGGAAGTGTACCGCAGTATCCTGGACGTGGAAGGGGACCGGCCCATCAAGAATCGGCTGCTCGCGCGGGTGCTCAAGGACCGCAAGCTGTTTCATTTCTTGCTGCGTCGCGCGAGCCTGGCGCAAAAGCCGGTCTCGGAAGGCCCCTATCTGCGTCACCTTCCATTCCTGTTTGGGGAGGGCCACACCTTCCGCCGGTTGCCTACCGTGGCCGCGAGGCCGCTTCGAGATCGCTGGGACCGCATTGCTCCGCGCGTCGAAAAACCCCGGCTTCGTGTCGCGCTCTTTGCGGGCTGCCTGGTCGATTTCGTTTATCCGGAGCAAGCCGAGGCCATGCTGCGCCTGGTCAAGAACCACGGCGTTCAGGTGGATTTCCCCCCGGACCAAAGCTGCTGCGGCTTGCCGGCCCAGATGATGGGGGAGAAGGAAACGGCCCGGGAGGTGGCGATCCAGAACCTCAGAGCCATCGACCCATCTCGGTATGACTATATTTTGACCCTGTGTGCCTCCTGTGGCTCGCACCTCAAGGAGAACTATCCGAAACTACTGGTCGAGAAGCCGGGGATCCAAGTACACGCGCGGCAAATGGCTGAAAAGGTCATCGATTTCAGCTCGTTCATGGTCGATGTTCTGGCAATCCCCCTTGGGAAGACTCCCGACGTCCATCGGCTGCACCAAGTGGCGTACCATGCTCCCTGCCATCTGTGCAGGGGACTCAAGGTGACCCGGGCTCCCCGGGAGCTGCTCGAGCGTGCTGGCCTGAAATATGTCCCCTCGAAAGACGAGGAGGTGTGCTGCGGGTTCGGGGGATCCTTCAGCCTCGACTTCCCGGAGATTTCGGCCGAGCTTCTCAGCCGCAAGCTCGCCAACGCCCAGGAGACCGGAGCTGAAAGCCTCGTCACGGATTGCCCGGGTTGCGTGCTGCAACTGCGTGGGGGGATGGAGCGGCAGCCCGCAAGGCGGCTTAAGGTCAAGCATATTGCCGAGGTGGTGGCGGAGGCCGCGGAGCTGCAAGGTGAGCCGTGATGTACGCCCACCGGTACCCTCCCTCGCCAGGGACGCCCATGACGTGTGGGTGGGTGGCAACAGCCATCGAACGTTCCCCCGGTTCCCGCACGCTCGCCTCCGATGGCCGTCCCTGCTCATCGATAACCCGGAAAATGCGGAAATATCGGCAGAATGGCACGATGGCGACAGCGTTGGCTTGGCCGCGGTCCGTGACGCTGCGGTTTCTGGGGGCGAACCAGGGATGTGGCGGGGACCGCCCAGATTCCGTGGAGCCTGCGCAAGACGGAAAGGAGCAGGAAATTCCGTAGCTTGCACCGGGATGCTCGGCTTGGCTGGCATGAAATGTGTTAAAAGGGCATGAGGATGCTTAACATAAGGAAACAATGACTGAGAGCCTGTCGAATTGGGGTCCAGGGGATCCCCAGGGACGGACGCCCATAGAAGAGAAGGGAGTAGGACATGAATCGATGGATGAAGATCTTGGCGGTTGCGGCGCTGGTTTCGGTAAGTGTCGGCTGTGCGGGCATGACGCCGCTCGAACAGCGAATGCTGAGCGGTGCGGCCATCGGGGCCGCCTACGGAAACCCGGCGGCTGGAGCTGCGATCGGCGGCGCGGCTGGAGTGGTTGGCGGCGTCATCGTGGATCAGGTGGAGCGGAGTCGGGATCCGTATTACTATCCGCGTGGATACTGATACGGCCCAAGGCGGCCGTGCCGGCGATAAATGCGGAAAGGCTCCCCCGAAACGTGCGGGGGAGCCTTTCTAGTTTCTGAAGGGTCTTGTTCGAGGAGCGGCCTATTGAGCGACTTCCTCCTTAACGGACAAGGCCAGTTTGTAGAGAATGGTCAAAACGAAAAAGCCGGTGGCCCACACACCGAGAGCGATCATGAGCTCAGGGATGGTTGGGGAATATTCCTTGACTTGTTCAAACGGGTTGGGGATAAAACCGGCCACCACAAGTCCCAGTCCCTTTTCCAGCCACATGGACGCAAATACGCACCCACATGCGATCCACGCCTTCCTCGAAGCTGCGCGGGTCGATCTTCAGGAGCTTGTCGTTCTCGCGGGTTTTCGGATAGAGCAGCAGCGCAACGGCCGCCACTGCCAGGATCGCGAAGGCCCACATGAACGGCACCAGCTTGCCGTGACCGTGGAGGCCGACGAACAGGTACTGGAGGGCGTGCATGTGTCCCGGAATGCCGCTGTAGAAGGCGGTGAAGAACTCGAGACCCACGAAGAACACACTGATCAGCATCGCGTAGGTCATGATGGTGGTCAGCTTGTTGATGGCTTCCCGCCCCGGGTCGAATTTGCTGTATTTCTTGACCAGGAAGGCGAACAGGATGAGCAGGGCCGGACCCGAGCAGAAGGCCGACGCCAGGAAGCGGGCGGCCAGGATGGCCGTGAGCCAGTAGTGCCGGCCGGGAAGGCCTGCGTAGAGGAAGGCCGTAACGGTATGAATCGAAACGGCCCAGGGGATGGAAATATAGATGAGCGGTTTGACCCAATGGGGATAATGGACGCCCTTACGTTCCGCCTCGAGCACGTTCCACCCGATGATGATGTTGAGGAACAGATAACCGTTCAACACGATCATGTCCCAGAACAGGATCGAGTTCGGGGTGGGATAGAGGAGGACGTTGAGGAGCCGCATGGGCTTGCCGAGGTCCACGATGATGAAGAGCAAGCACATGGTGACCGCCGCCACGGCCAGAAACTCTCCCAAGATGGTGATGCGGCCGAAGACCTTCACGTCGTGGAGGTAATAGGGCAGCACCACCATGACCGCCGAGGCGGCCACGCCGACCAGGAACGTGAACTGGGCGATGTAAAACCCCCAGGAGACATCCCGGCTCAACCCGGTAATGGTCAGGCCCTTGTTCAACTGGAGCATCCAGGTCGCCGCGCCCAGGCCCATGAAGACGAGCAGGACGGTCAGCCACCTGTAGTATCTCTGACTTCCTGTAAACGCCCTATCAAGCATGATTCACCCCTTATACGATGTAGTAAACGGAGGGTTCTGTGCCGAGCTCCGCTTTGCGGCGAATGGAGAAACTGTTGTCCAGGATTTTGCGAACCGGCGACTTGGGATCGGTCAGATCGCCGAAAACCAGGGCGCCCACCTTACAGGCCTCCACGCAAGCCGGAAGCTGTCCCACCGCCAGGCGCTCGTCGCAGAAGCTGCATTTTTCCACGACACCGCGCTCGCGGCTGGGGTACTTGTAATTGAGGTCTTCTTCCTTGATGTAAGGTCTGGGCTCGCTGAAGTTGAAGCTTCGCGCGCCGTAGGGGCAGCCGGCCATACAGAAGCGGCAGCCGATGCAGCGGTGATAGTCCATCATGGTGATGCCGTCGGCCCGCTTGAAGGTGGCTTTGGTGGGGCACACCCGGGTGCATGGGGCGTTTTGGCAATGGTTGCACAAGGTGATGAAGGGCTTCCCATGCAGCCGTTGGTCCATGAACGCGTTGCTCATTCCAGGAAACACATTCTCGTAGCCCTCGGTCCAGATCCACTTGATCTCTTCCTCAGGGTCGGGGATGGTCGGCACGTTGTGGACCTTGTGGCACGCCACGAAGCAATCCTTGCAGCCTTCCTTGCCCTTTTCCCAGCACTTTTTCATGTCGATGACCATGCCCCAGCGTTTCCCGGGGAGGGCTTCCGGGTTAGGCGCGTAAACGGGCTGCTCGCCCTTGGCGAGGGCTTTGGCAAGGGGCAGGGCTCCGAGCCCCAGCGCGCAGGCCCCGCCGATCTTGAGGATGTCTCGTCTGCTCTTGTCCATCACTTGGCCTCCTTTGGAGCAACGTGGCAGGTCCAGCAGTAGGGAACGGATCCGGTCGCCAACCCTGCGTAGTTGTGGCACTGGTCACAGAACTGAGTCTTGTTGGAATGGCACTTCATGCACTCGTTCTGGAGGCTCATGTTGTATTTCTTGCCGTCGGGCGCCGTGTAGAGTCGGTTCCCGTTGCGGACGACCTGGGTGCGCCAGTCGTTGAGCATCTGCATGT
>CAZGQL010000040.1:32944-33719 GCA_964527905.1 uncultured Syntrophobacteraceae bacterium | reverse complement strand
TCAACGCCGAAGCCGGGAAGCTGGGCGACGGCGTGACGGTCCTGACGGTGAGCATGGATCTGCCGTTTGCCCAGAAGCGCTGGTGTGGCGCAGCCGGAGTGGAGCACGTGGTGACGCTGTCCGACCACAGGAGTGCGAGCTTCGGGGAAGCTTACGGGATGCTGATCAAGGAATTACGTCTCCTGGCCCGAGGCGTCTTCGTGGTGGATCGGGCGGGTATCGTACGCTACGTCGAAACGGTCAAGGAGATCACGCAGGAGCCCAACTACGATGCAGCCCTGGCCGCGGTGGCCGAATGTCTCCAGCGTCCCTGAGGGCCCGGTTGGGAATGCGGAGCCATCAAGGAAGGGAATCCGGGCAAGGGGGAACCCCGATGCCGTGGTCTCAGGCAGCCGAAGCGGGCGTGGAGTCTCCCCGCCCGCTTCAAGGTCGAACTTTGCGCGCATACTCGTGCCTTGCCCAATTGAGGACCAGCTCGCGCTGAGAACGCGTTTCCGGTGAGGGAAGAGCTTCGGTTCGACCCAGGCGCCGCAGGGCTTCGATGCGTTTCAGGGCCGATCTGCCGTCCAGCCCGTGCCGCACCAGGTAGCAGCCGACGACCATCCCGGTTCGGCCCCTTCCTCCCAGACAATGCACATAAACGGGCCTGCCGTTCGCGATGGATTCATCGATCGTGTCCAGGATCTCCATCATGGTCCGGAGCGAAGGCACGCCCATGTCCTCGATTGGAATTCGGGTCGTCCGGCAACGTCGATCTGATTCTCAAAGAAGTCCA
>CAZGQL010000040.1:30722-32922 GCA_964527905.1 uncultured Syntrophobacteraceae bacterium | reverse complement strand
AGCAACGTCACCTCATGCATTTCCATCAGACTGAGGATATGCCGGACGCCCGCATCCAGGAGCGCCGCTATGTTGCGCATCACCTTGTCCGGATCGCGCCTGCCGGGGTAACCTCCCGCCAACAGCGCTCCGGGAAGGACCCAATAGCAATTGCCGAAAGGCAAGGAAGGCGATGGTTCCAAATCCGGGTCCGACATGGCTTGGACTCCTCACCACGAATCAAATCGGGAATCACACATGAATGCACCGCATCCAACTCCCACGCAGCAAGAATCCCTGCAATACACCATCTCGCATTTCCAGGAAATCGCACGGCAAAACCGGTTCGCAGAGAACGCGTCCATCGCGCACGATGCAGAACGGTGCCTCATCTGCCACCCCGAACGGTTTCCCCAGGATCCGTTCCGTACCTACCTCGACGTGGTCACCCAATCCATCAAGATCAGACGACCGGCCCTGGATGAAGGTCTGGTTGAGCAGATCAACGGTGACTTGGCCATCGCCGGAGAGGCGCGCCGGGTAAGTCTCGAGGATCTGCGGGGCGGGGTGCCCGAAGCCGTCGAGCTCTGGAGGCAGTGGATCCGCGATGCCATGGCCACGGGATTGGCTCTGGTTTCGGTGCACAGCGCCACCAGTCGTGATTTTGATCTCGATGAGGCGGAGGAGACCGGCCACTCCGACGTGATCGAGGAGATGATCGACCAGCTCATGCGCTACCAGAGTCGACGGGAAGTCTGACCTCCAGAGGGAAACGACCATCACCGGCCCGTCGCACCGGAGGCAAGTCCCCGGCAAGCGACGATCACTCGAGGCGGTTACCTGCCTTGCTGGGAGTCCACCACCGTCTTTCCCGAGCAGACGGGAACCCGATCGTTTCGAAAACATCCGGGCCCAAGTTCCCGGGGGACCAGCGTGGATTGAAGATGCTGGAACAGCCTCCTTTGTTTGCTCGATCCCTCTTGCGAGGCTTCACTCAGTCGCCGCTCGACTCAATGTGCAGTTGGGTCGGGCCGCCCTTGCCGAAGACGTCCGGATCGTACATTTCCTCGGCATGGGTCGCCTGGGCCGTGAAGACTCCCGGAGCGATCGCCTGGGCCACGTACGAGAGATGATAGCGGCCGGCCGGCAGGATTTCAGAATAGAATCGAGCCGAATCGTGACGGAGTTCCCGGAAGTAAAAGCTCCACCGGGAATAGCCGTACTCCAGCCAGTCCGGATAACGATGCCGGTAAGAGCCCTCCGCATAGGTCGGCTCAGGCTTGGCGGCATCCACTGTCGACGCTGTGGCCAGGTCGCGGTTCACCGGTTCGAGTCCCCCGGGCAGAGGGTCCTGGACCACGACGAAGTGCCGCTCGGTCGGCACGCCGATGTACAGGTCCACTCGGACCAGCTCCCCCGTCTTCAGTTGGGCGGGCGACCCCAGAAGGACCCACTTGCCGTCCCGTTCCACGCTGTATTCCCGGTGTACCTCAATGCCCGCGTTCACGGCCTGAGCGTCGGATTCGGCTCCACCCCTGACCGGCGGGGTTTCGTAGTAGAGGTTCACGCCGTAATAGAGGCGCCCCTCGCCGGAACGCTCGATGCGCACCTTGGCTCGGCGCCCGACATCCGACGGCTTCGGTCGGTATTCGACTTGGGCGGCGGGGGCGTGCAGAGTCTTCAGTTCCGCCTGGCCGAACGGCTCCTGGTCCAATGAAGTTTTCACGGTCATGGCGGGCGGGGTTTTCTCATAGACTCGACTGAAGTCCGCCAACGCCCGGACCGCAAACACGTTGTCCTGGGTTGAGGACCAATGGTCGCGGCCTTTTCTTGCCAGGGTGACGGCACGCATCAGGCGCAGCGGAATGTCCTGCAGCGGGGACGGCCCGCCGCCTGAGGCCGCTTCCTGGACCAGGAGCGCACTCAGCAGCGCGGCGTTGTCTCGAAGCGTCGAACTCAAGAGACATCCAAAACGCCGGTCCAGGGTTTCCGTGAAAAAGAGGGTTCCGGCGCTCTGACTCGATTGGGCGAGGAGGCTGTTCAGGATCTTCTGTTGAATCCGCGAGGCTCCGGGCACACGAGCCGCGGCCTGAAGGAACAGGGCCTTGCCGAACAGACTCATTTCAGGGATAGCGTTTTCGAACCGCTCCAGATCGACCCTCTGGACTTCCCCGGCTTCGGCCAATGCCGCCATGGCGACCGCCCTCACGGTCGACAACAT
>CAZGQL010000040.1:22708-30685 GCA_964527905.1 uncultured Syntrophobacteraceae bacterium | reverse complement strand
CAGCAGTCCCTTCAAATAAGTGTGCAGTTTGGTCTCCACCGGCTGCGGCGGGGTGAATCCCTCCGCGTGGAGCCAGTGAAAGGCGAGGGCCGTGTAGGCGCTGAGGTAGGGATCGACCGAGTTGTCCCGGGGCGTGTAGTAGGCCATGCCCCCGTTGGGGGCCTGGTACTCCGCAGCCAGCTGGAGAATCCTGGCGGGCAGGACCTCGGCCTCCTTCCACGCGAACGAGGGATTGAGGTAGGGTTTCAGCCGCTTGCTGAACGCCGCCATCACGCCTTGGGTGAGCTTTTGCTCCCAGCACGCAAAGGGGTAATCCCGCAGGTGCCGGAACGCGCCTTCCAGGCCGCCGAGGGCGGATGAGGCGAGGGAAATCGAAAGCACGCTGTGGTCGGGGACCATGTTTTCCGGAAACAGGAGCGGCTCGCCGACTTCGGCCGAGGTGGTCGTTCCGTGGACGGCCGCGATTTCCCGAGCCTGGCGCCGCAGAACCGGGAGGTCGAGGCGCAGGGCGTCGCGATCGTACGCGTCGCCGGCCCGCGCCGCGAACGTGATCATGCCGGATCCTACGGCCTGCACGGGGAGCCTTACCGTCACCCGCTTGAAGGGATCAACCTGAATGGTCCGGGAGGTCCGGATCCCTTTTCCGGTTTCAGACGGTTCGGTCGAGGCGGATCCCTGGCTTTCCGGGACCCCTTGTACCGGACCATCCGCTTCAACGTGCACCTCGATCGTGCGAGTGAAATCGGTTCGGTTCATCACCGAAAAGCCGGCCTCGAACCGGTCTCCCTCCAGCACCTGGTTGGGGAGGACCGGTCGGACTTCGGTGGGCTGGTTCACCTTGATGGTTCCTTCTCCCAAGCCCATGAGGTCGTCCGGCGTCACGGCCATGGCCAGGATGCGCCAACCCGTGAGATTGTCGGGGACTTCGAATTCGATGCGCGCCTTGCCGTCCTGGTCGACGGGAAGGGACGGATTCCAGTAGCTCACGAACTTGAACACGGATCGCATCGCCAGGTCGGGTCCCCCGCCCCCACCGGGATCGGCTCCCTTTTTCTCCAACTCCTGCCGCCCTACGAGTTGCATGAGAAGGTTGTAGTTGGATAGGTCCAGCGGGTCCAACGTATAGAAGCCCTGGTAGGGATCGAAAACCTTACGGCCGGGAAGCAGATCGAAGACGGCCTCATCCAGAACGGCCACCGCCAGTTCGATGGGGGGACGAGCCCCTTCCCCGGATGGGTTCCGGACGGAAGCCTCCAGGTTCACAGCCACAGTTTCCCTCGGCTTGTACACCTCCCGCTCGGGCTTGGCCTGGACCACGATCTCCTTGTAGGCGTCCTGCACTTTCACTTCCGCGTAACCCATGCGGAAGGTCGGCTTGCCCAGGTCCTCGCCCTCCTCGCTGACGGGCTTGTCCACGCGGGGCGACATGACCATCGCGGAAAGGTAGAATCCTGGGAGATATTCGGGCTTGACCGGGATTTCGATCACTTCGGTGCTGGTTTCGAACGTCTTGACCCAGCGCTCCATCACACCGTATCGCTCCACGGTGATCAGGGCCTTCATTCCCGGAAAGGGATTCTGCACCAGGAATCGAGCCTTCTCGCCGACCCGGACGGTTTCTTTCTCGGCTTTGACGTCCAGAAGATTACCCAGTGCGGACTCCCAGAGCACGAAGCTCTTCCCGGTCGCGTAGCGATGGATGGAGGTCTGGTGTCCCCAAACGGACGCCTCGGTTTTCGGGTCGGTGGGAGGGGGCTCACCGTCCTTGCCGATACGGGCGGTGACCCGGAACGCTCCCGCCTGCGGGGGAGTCCACTCAAAGGAAACCGGGTCCACGGCCGAGATGAGCTCCCGAGTTTCAACGGGTACCCATTCGTGGGCATATTGAGGCACGTAGGCATCCCCGGCATCCTTGACGCGGGCGGCTTTGGTCACCTTCCGTTCGACGGAGGCGAGCACCTTGATGCCCGGGACCGGTTCGCCGTCACGTGAGATCACGATCACTCGCGTGTCCGCCGGACGCCCTTCCTCCAGAATCCATTCACGCTGGGCCAGGCCCACATAAAGATTGCGTCCAAAATAGGTTGCGTCCGCCCGTCCAGCGACGTGCTTGCCCCGATCATCCTGCACGGCGCTCTCCACCATCAGTTTCCCGTGCAGGATCGGGGATTCGGCGATCTCGAATTTCGTCTCCGAACTCCCTTGGTCGTCCAAAACAACCCGTGTCTCGAAAAGGGTGGAAGAGGGCGGCGTTTCGTATTCGCCGCCCCGGACGACGTCAAACTGGAAACCACGGGCGGCCGGGTGAGTCGGAGCCAGAGGCTCGGATTTCAATCGGGCGGTGATGCGTGTCTTGGCTCTCGTGTAGGGGCCGCCCGCGTGAAGACTTGCCCGGGTGGTGACCGCGACGACATCCCCAAGGGCGAAGCGGGTTCCGTTGAGGTCCGTCGTCACCTTGAAGGGCGCAGGGGTGAAGTCGCTCACCAGAACCCGCATGGGCTCCAGTTCCTCCTTGGTGAGATCGCTGGTGAGGGCGAACCGATACCAACCGACCGATCCGGTCTTCGGAATCACAAATTCCCCATCCAAAGCGCCGAAAGCGGACAGCCGGATATCGGACCGCTCGAAAATGATCTTGTCCCCTGGATCGTAGACCTTCAGGGCATAGAGGGGTCTTGGGCCTTCGACAGGGCCGGCCGGCTGGGAGGCCTTCCCTGCGCGCGTGTGACTCGCGGGCGGTTTTGCCGATCCGGAAAGGGCCTTGGGTTTTTGCGAAGCGGCGGTCGCCGGCTGTGGGGGGGAAGGGGGCTTCGAGTCTCGCGCGCCGGGAGGGGCGACGAACCGCTCGTTGTCCTGGTCCCGAACGTAGATTTTATACTGTACGGTATCTCCCAGTTTGTAGATGCCTTGAGCCGTCGTGCCCCAGGAGCGCAGATGGCCGTGACGGGGGCGCACGGCCTCCGGAATGTAGTCATGATTGGACCCTTCAGCCGAAACGGAAAAGCCGTAGCCGAGCGGAAGCACTGCGAGGTCCTCTCCCCGCTGGCAGTGAAACACCAGGCGCGGCTGGTCCGGGTCGAAGGACTCGTAAAGCTCCAGGTTTGGATCCAGCACGGTTGAACCCGGAAGCGTGGCCACACCCATGGCGTCCGTCGTCGACTTGGCGAGCGGCCGGGTCGTCGAGACCAGAGTGTCAAACGTTCCTTTGGTGACGGAAACCTGGACGCCAGGGACGGGATCCCCCGTCTTGAGGTCCGTCACCCACACCAATGTGTTGAAATGCCCCAATTTCACGTGAACATGAAAGGGGGTCACCTGGGCCAGAAACCAGGTGGGTGCACGTTCTTCGCCCTTCGGGATCGGCTCGCGGCTCAGGTGTCCGCGCACCAATCCCGATGGCTTGCCGATCAGGGAGCGAACGTTCAAGGGGATGGGAACCGTCGCGTCCTTCACGGTGGGCAAGGTGAGCTGTCGGGTCTTGGAGGGATTCCAGCCGGTGGGACCTGGGGTCTCATATTTGAGGCCCAGTCTCGCTAAATTGGTCGCGAAGACCACGACGTCTGTGTCCATGTCTTTCTCAAGAACCGGAAACCGTCGACTGAAGGTCAGGTCGGGGGCCAGATGATCGGTCATGAACCGTATGTCGATGCCCCCCGTGAGCGCGCGGCCGAAGAGGTCCTTCATGGAACCTGCCTTGGCCTGGAGGTGGTACTGGGTGAAGGGCCGGATGTACACCTCCGGAATCGGAATCTGGTAGGTGTCCGTCTTCTGGTGCGGTTCAGACAGACGGGTGTCCGTGTACACATCCTCCCAGGGATCCCCCTCGGTCTTGCGTCGTGGAGGTGGATCGAGGACGAGCGCCTTTTGGACTCCTTCCTTCAAAATGGGGGACGAAAAGAGGAGCGACAGGCCCCAAGTGGGAGCGCATCGCGGCTGTTGAGCGACGGGGGTGCCCGTCCGAATGGACAGGGTTTTGCCCTGTGCGTCCTGGCACTCCACCCCCACAAAACGGAACTCCGGAAACGTGTGGAAGGTCACGATATCGCGCCTCTCGACGCTCGGCTCCCCACCCGCAAGCGGCGTGACCCCGGGCTCGACCGACAGAGCGACCGCGCGATCCCCGGGCAATTCAGACCTCGGCGCGAGCAGCCAGGTGAAGCCTCTGCGATATTGCTTCGACTGCTGCAAGTCCGGATCCTCGCTCACCCTCGGTTCGACCCGCAGGCCGTCCTCCGTGCGGAAGGCAAAGGACTTGGACACGGAAGCCTCGTCCACCGCTTGATTGAAGTGCACCGCGATGATGGGCGACCCGGGAGATTCCCAGAGCTTGAAAGAAAAATGGGAGACTTTCGGGCGCTCCGTGATGAAGCGGTGCGTCACTTGGGAAGGGAGGATGGCGCCGTCTTCGGCCTTCAGGCCGGCATGGACGACGATGTTGTATCGAGTGGCGGTTTTGAGTTTTTCCTTGGCGTCCAGGCGGCAGGCGAGGGCGGAGGGATTGATCCAGCGCCATTGGCAATTGGGATAGGGATCGATGGAGATGGGCACTTCGGAGGCGCTCCGCTCCATGCGGCCGAGGGGCACGACCGGACGATCGAACTGAAAAACGATCTCCTGCCCGGGCGGGACATCCTCCCCCGAGGGCGTGATGCGCAAGAGCTTGAGCGGAGTCCCGGAAGCGGGCCGGTCTGCAGAATCGAACGCAGTGGCGACCGGTTGCGCCGAGATTGCCGTACCGGGAGGAATGAGAGTAGAGAAGAGAATGGCGGCGAAAAGGGCGAGGCAAAGCCGGTCGCATCGGAAGCCGGAAATCGGGGCATGGCTCGGATGAAGCGTCATGCGGTCCTCCATGGGTCGTTGGATTGCGCCTGGGGCGCCGTGGTCTTGCCCGCACGGTCTTTGTCCCGACCTGGGAATTGAGAATGGACTATACCAAGAACCCGCTCCGGGATGCGACGAAAATTCCTGGCCCCGATCCGGCTCAGGTGTGCCTTGTGATTTCGTCAAAATGCGGCTAAGTAGGGGAGAGGGCGGATCGGCCCGAGGGCGGTGGGGATGGAACCGGGAGGGGGAGCGTGGATGGCGACCTGCCGCGTGGCGATTTCCCTGGTGGGACGGTGGTCCGGATGGAGCCGGGGAGATCGGGTGAAGGTTCGTTCGGGGCGTCTGAGAACGCCGGTGGCAACACGATGAAAGGCATGCGTCTTGAGCTTGGCCCGTCTGGTTTACAACGCCGCGCTTCACACGGTCGGGTACGCGGCCGTCAAGGTCGTGCGAGGTCCCAAAGGAGAGGATGACGTTTTCTGGGCGGGCCGGTATGGTCACTATGAGCTGGAGCCCCCCGAGCCGCGTCAACCGACGCTCTGGTTTCATGCGGCGTCTGTCGGGGAGGTGGCGGGGGCCATCCCGACGCTCCGGGAATCACGCCGCGCCTTTGCCGGTGCCCGGCTGGTCCTGTCGGTGGGCACGCCGACCGGATATCGTTCGGCCTGTTCCCGGGTACCGGACGGGGTTCACGTCGTGCCGTATCCGCTGGACTTTCCATTGGTGATCGACAGGGCTCTCAAGGCCATCCGAGCCAATGTTTTCGTAGCCTTCGAGAGTGAGTTTTGGCCAAACCTTTTCAACGCCCTCCAGGAGCGGTCCGTTCCGGCCGTTCTTCTCAATGGGAGGCTCTCGGACCGTTCCTTGCGCCGCTATCTGGCCCTGCGCCCTCTGTTCGGCCCGGTTTTCCAGCATTTTCGCTGGCTCGCCATGAGCAAGGAGGCTGATCGGCGCAATGTGCTGGCCATGGGTGTCGAGGAAGACCGCGCCCTTGTGCTCGGAACGTCGAAGCACGACGGGTTGTTCGAACGGGTGGATCACCGGGCGTTGGAACGGTGGCGGAGCCTGCTTTCGCTTCCGCCCGGCGTCCCGGTGGTGGTCGGGGGCAGCCTTCGCCGTTCGGAATGCCATGGCCTGTTGCGCGTCTTCCGGGACTTGCTGGCCGTAGCCCCATCAACCGTCGGCCTATTCGCGCCCCGCCATCTCGAACGGATCCCCTCGATGGTCCAGTGGCTCGAAGCAAGGGGAATCCCCTTCCAATTGTTCTCCCAACTGGAAGCGGGTGGGGCGTCTCGAAACGCATCCGTCGTTCTCGTCGATCGGATCGGGGTCCTGTTCGAGCTCTATGGCCTGGGGGACCTTGTGTTTTGCGGGGGGACGTTCGAGCCGATCGGCGGTCACAACATTTTGGAGCCTGCCGCCTGGGGAAAGTCCGTTTTTTACGGTCCCAACATCCAGAAGGTTCTGGAGGAGCACCGGGCTTTGGAGGCGAAAGGCGCGGGCTTTCTGGTTCGGAATGAACAGGAACTTCTCTCTCGATGGATGGGATGTGTCTCGGATCTGGAAGCCTGGAGAGCGCGTGGCATCGGGGGACGCGAGGCGGTCCGGTCCTTGAGCGGTGTGGCGGCGCGACAGGTCGGATTGATTGAAGATGTCTTGAGGGGAACAATCGATTCAACCGGGAGGCGCGAACGGGGGAGAGGACGGTCCGGGTGCGGGGGTGGTTAGGATCGGATTCGATGTAGCCCGTTGAGAGAAACAGCCCAACCATGGGATCCCTCGAACTGTCTGCCGTCCGGAACGAGTTCGGGGGCCAGACGAGGGACGAAAGGACGTATCATGTCGAGGGATTTCAGACCGGATTCGCGGGAGTCCGCAGTCATCTCCAAACTGGACCACGCTAGGGAGAACGAGCGGGTCAACGCCCTAAACCTGCTGCGACAGCACATGGACGATTTGAGCTCCTGGATCGCCATCAAACTGATCGAGGAAAGGTTGGTGGAGACGACGAGCAAGGAGGAGCTGGAGCGGCAGCTGCAAATCGGCCTGCAACTGCTGCTTTCAGCCGATGATTTCGATTACCGCTATCAGACCGCCAACTTGAGGGAAATCGTGCCGCGGCCGCATTTTGTGACGCTTTTCGTGACGGCTTACCTCGTGGAGAAACTGATCGACCATCCAGCGATTGTCGAGATCTATGGGGCGGACGAGGACATCTACCGGTGTGTCCACAAGCAAGTCATGCGGTTTCTTCCCATGGCGGCTTAAGGGCCTGCCCGTGCTTTGACGGGGTGGACGCCTCCATAGCCCGCGTCGCGGCCCTCGCCCGGTGTGCCGCTTCCTTCAGGGCGAGCAGGTCTTCGTAGCTGAAGTCGGGCCGCCGGCATGCGAAGAAGGTGTTGTTGTGCGTGAGGGGTTCTCCTTGGAGGTCAAAGGAAGAAACGCGGCAGGCCGCCTCCCAGAGCCGGGTTCCGGGAATGGGGCTGTATTCGCAAAGATAGGGTTGCGCGCCGACATCCGAGATCAACCGTAGGGTCTCGCGCACCTCCGTGACGGTCTGGCCGGGTAGACCGCAGAGCACGTAGACCCCGATTTGCGAGGGCGAATAACCCGCCCGGTGGAGCTGCTCCACGGCAGAGACGAACATGCGGGTTCGAACCTTGTCTCCCCACTGCCGCTGGTGGCCCGGATGCGTGGTTTCCAATCCCAGTCGAGGGGAGGTGAAGCCGCTCGCGTGAAGAAGGTCGCACCACTCGGAAGTCAGACCCCTGACGTGGAGCGCGTTCGGGGTGTGGAAGCGAACCCGGGGGCCTTCCAGCGCGAGCCTCTGGAGGGCCGGCTTGAGGCGCTGTTCCGCATCGAGCAGAAGCGCATCGTCGTAGAAGGCGAAATCGACCACCCCATCGCTTGCATGCCAACGGACCACTTCCTCGTAGACCGCATCGCTGGTCTTGTGCTCGCGTCGGGGCTGGAGCCGATGCGACGCGCAATAGCCGCAGCGGAAGGGACAGCCAATGCTGGTCAGAAGGGGGGCGTGCCGGAGCGGGCGAACGAGATCGAGGGCTGGTGAGGGACAAATGGAGAAACACCCCCACGCCCGGCGATTGCCAACGGCAAACCCGGTGAGAGCCTGGATGCGATCGGGTAGTTGGT
>CAZGQL010000040.1:11086-22689 GCA_964527905.1 uncultured Syntrophobacteraceae bacterium | reverse complement strand
CTGCGTGATCACCGTGTCCGCCCCACTGGTGGCGGCGGCGTGGTCGGGACACAGGGTTGCGTAGATGCCCCCAAGCCACACGGGAACATCCGGGTGGATAGCCCGCACGAGGCGGATGGCCAACTGCACGCCTGGATACCAATAGGTCATGAGGGAAGTGACCCAGATGCAATCCGGCTTCGGAAGACTTCCCACCTTCCTGCGAAACTGTTCGAGGGAAATGCCGTAACGGTAATAGTGTCGGGGAAGTGAGGAGAGGGCAGCCGGTTTGGGAATAAGGCTTCTCGGGTAGCCGCCGGTTCCAAACGGGCGATCCTTTCCCGGCAGGACATCCGTTGCATGGTCGCCGGCCGTGGCGTCCCGCGCGAGACAGTCGACGATGGCGACCTCGGCTCCACCGTCTCGCAGCAGGGCGGCGAGCTGCAACAGCCCGAGCGGTCGAGCCCAGAGATCGAACGCCGCAAAATCGGTGATCCAGGGATTGATCAGGAGAAAAAAGGGCGCTCGAGCCACGATGGCATGACCTCAAACACGTTTTTCATCCAAGGGATTTTCAGGCCGGGAAGACCGGGTCGCGGAGCCGGTCCGGTCCAATGGTAGCATTGGCTCCGACAAAGGGCCAGACTGGAGGCAGGGGAGTCGATCAATGCGGGCGGTGGTTCAACGTGTTTCGGAAGCCCACGTGGAAGTGGAGGGACAGGAAACGGGCCGGATCGGGCTCGGTCTGCTTGTCCTGCTCGGGGTCGGACAGGAAGACGGGCCGGAAGATGTCCGCTATCTCGCTGAGAAGATCGCTCATCTGAGGGTCTTTCCGGACTCCGCGGACAAGATGAATTTGTCGGTTCAGGACGTAAACGGTGGGGTCCTCGTCGTTTCCCAATTCACCCTGTATGGCGATTGTCGCAAGGGAAGACGTCCTTCCTACGCCGGTGCCGCTCCTCCCAAACGGGCTTTGGAGCTCTACGAAGCGTTTGTGGAGGAGATCCGTGCTTACTCGCTTCCTGTCGCCACCGGGCGTTTTCAGGAAATGATGCAGGTGCATCTGGTGAACGACGGTCCCGTCACGCTGCTGCTGGACTCGCAGAGGCGTTTTTGAAGGTCAGTTCCCGAGGGGAGGAGGCAGGAATGGCGAACCTGGACGCGGAAGCTCCCGTACCCGGAGACCTGCGGGTCGACGAGGAAGGAGAGTGGTTCCATCGTGGCGCGAAAATCATCCGTGAGGACATTCTAGAGCTCTTCCTCGAGAACCTTGTGCGCCAGCCGGATGGGAGCTGGGCGATCGAATGGAAGGGAAGCCGGTGTGCCGTCGACGCGGCGGACACGCCGTTCGTGGTGACCCGGGTCGACCTGGAGGAGGGATCCGATCGGAATGAGCCGGTCGTACGACTCACGCTGAAGCATCTGCGGGAGCGTCCCCTCCTGGATCCCAGGACCCTGTGCGTGGGCGATGCCAATGTTCTGTACTGCCGACTCGACGATCGCGGGTTTCCGGCTCGGTTTTCTCGTCCGGCCTATTATCAGTTGGCCGAATGGATCATCGAGGATGACGGGGGCGATTCGTTTTGCCTGCAGCTCGGGAATTCGCGCTATCCGATCCGGACGTCGAATGTCGAGAGCCAATGAAGGGGATCTCGTGCGTCTTCAGGGTGCTGGCTCGTCCACGACAGGGACCCGATGGAGGAGCATTCCCGAGGGACTTTGGGGGTGTGATTCGCGAAGGAGGGGAACATGAGAAAGCAACTTTTCATCGGAATCCTGATGGTGTTGGGGGCTGCGCTGACCGTCTCCGCGGTGGAATTCAAACCCTATCCCGGTGCCAGGTTGGACGAGAAAGCCACACGGGAGGCACGCGAGCTCGCCCAAGCGTCCAAATCCAAGTCTACGGCGACCATCTATACCACCTCGGATTCCTTCCAAGCGGTGACGTCCTTTTACAAAGGCATTGCTCGGGAATTCTCCATGCCGAGGTCCTCCGGCACATCCGGAAAACCGAAGCAATACGATCAATACGAGCTTTGGGAAGCCTATTTTCTGCTCGACGATGCCAAGGATCTGGCTGAATCCAAACTCTGGATCAAGGTCCAAAGGCCGTACATCGGTGAGAAAGTCGTCGACGTTACGGCCATTGTCGTCTCGGAGAAAAAGTGATGGTGTCCCCGAGAGGTGTCAGGATGAGGATTGTCGTGGGGTTCCCGTAGGACGGAAAACCGGGCGGCCCCCCGGTTTTCCGTCATGGATGTGATCAATCCGTCGGGTCTCGGACTAATCGGCCTTGAAGAATGCTTTCTTGTTGGAGCCGCACACGGGACAGGCGTCCGGAGCCTCTCCTCCGACCGTGTAACCGCAGATCTTGCACACGTACCAGTCTTGTACCGGGAATTTCTCGGGGTCTTCCAGGGCCTTGGTGTACAATTGGGCGTGAATCTTTTCCACTTCATTGGCGTAATGGAAGCTGATCTCGGCGGACTTCTGACCTTCTTCCTTCGCGGCGGCAATCATGTCGGGATACATGGCCTTGAACTCGTGCTGCTCACCACTCAGGGCTTCCTGAAGATTCTCCTTGGTGGACTTGACGCCCCCCATCACGCGCAAGTGCTTGTGGGCGTGAATGGTCTCGGCTGCGGCCACGGCACGAAACAGCTTGGCGATCCCGTGGAGAAACTCGTCTTCGGCCCGCTCGGCAAACGCGAGGTATTTGCGGTTGGCCTGGGACTCACCTGCAAAAGCATCCTTCAAGTTCTGCATAGTCTTCGACATACGATCCTCCTTGGCATTGGGTTCCGTTCAGTGACTTCTTCAGACATCCATGGCGGGACACAATTTGATAGCATGATGGATCAGAGGCTACCGGCAGTCAACCTGTGAGCAGGTGCTCCAGCCCATCCTTTCCCCGCCGTGTGCCGTGGCCAATGGGTGATGAAGCACTCTCATTCGGTTTCGAAACAGAACCTAAGCATCGACGAAACGATGTCAATCAAGGGGCGCCATGGAATCCTTAGAGGCCGAAAAGCAAAAACCCGTCTCTGGCGACTCGACATCGGGGCTCTTATTTATTAATAGATCGAAGAAACTGTGAACGCCGATGCGTCGGGTTATGGCCGAGGATTGGGCGGGTCCCTTTCCGCCGATGATGCCAAATCCTCGTGGTGGCGGTGGGAGTTATGACTCCGATTGATGGCTTTAATGGCTGCAAGAGCAAATTTTCAGCAAAGGAGGCCGTTTCATGAGCACACCGTTTGAAGTCGGCATGACCCATGAGATCAAGGTGAAAACGGGGCCCGAGCATTCGGCGCGTCACTTCTTTGAAAACCTGCCGGACGTGTTTGCAACACCGTTCCTTGGGGCCTTCATGGAGCGGGCTTCCGCGGAGCTCATCGACAGGAATCTCCAACCAGGGGAGCAGTCGGTAGGGGTTTCCATGCAATTGAAACACTTGGCGGCGACCCCATTGGGCATGGAGGTCCGGGTGGTGACGAAGGTCGCGGCCGTGGAGGGGCGGAAGCTCACGTTCGAGCTCGAAGCATTCGACCCCGTCGAGAAAATCGGCGAAGCCACCCACGAGCGCTTCATCATCGTCGCCGACAAATTCAATGCCCGCGTGGCCGACAAGGCCAAGAAGGCAGCCCTCTAGGTCAGTGCCCGATGCCGGTTGGGAGCCAATTGAAAGGCACACACAGGGAAGGAGGGGGTTTTATGGGCCGAGGCGATGTGAGTCCGTTTTTCCATCCGGGGAGCGTGGCCGTCATCGGGGCATCCGAAAGCCCCGAAAAACTTGGGCACGAAATCCTGAAGAACCTGATCGACGGGGGATTCCCCGGCGCCATCTACCCGATCAATCCCAAGAGTCCAAGCATTCTTGGGCACGCGTGCTTCAAGAACGTCAAGGACGTCCCCGGACCGGTGGACCTCGCGGTGATCATCATCCCTGCGCGTTTTGTCCCGCAAGCGATTCGGGACTGTGGTGAAAAAGGGGTCCGGGGTGCGGTCATCATCACGGGGGGATTCAGCGAGGCCGGTGAGGAGGGGGCTGTCCTGCAGCAGGAAGTGGTGCGCATCGCCGCCGAATACGGGGTTCGGGTGGTTGGGCCGAACTGTCAGGGGGTGAACAATCCGTACCATCCGCTCTGCGCTTCCTGGCCCCTGCTGACGTACAAGGGGCGTGTCGCCGTCATCAGTCAGAGCGGGACCGTGGGCGCGGCCATGATGGATTGGTTTTCGGTGGAGGAGCTTGGGGTCTCGAGCTTCGTCAGCCTGGGCAACCGGGCGGACGTCGATGAAATCGACCTGATCGAGTACTTCGAGAACGATCCTAACACAAAGGTCATCGCCGCCTACTTGGAAGGAGTCAAGGATCCAGTTCGATTCCAGGAGGTCATTGCGTCACTGACGAAGCCGCTTGTGGTGCTGAAGTCGGGGCGGACGCCCAAGGGGAAAATCGCCGCTGAATCGCACACTCGCTCCTTGGCGGGGGCCGACGCCATCTACACGTCACTCTTCCGCCGTCACGGGGTGTGTCGTGCCGACACGATCCAAGACTTTTACGATTTCGCGAAAGCCTTCGCCTACCTAGAACCGCCCAAAGGGAATACGATCCTCTACATCACGACGTCTGGTGGCGCCGCCATCCTCGCGACCGATGCGGCGGAGCAGGAGGGGCTGGACGTTGCCCCGCTCCCCAAGGAACTCGCGGACCAGCTCGAGGGGATCATCCCGGCCCACGCGATTCGGGCCAATCCCCTGGATCTCACTGGAGATGCCAACGCGCGGATGTTTCAGGAGGTCATGGAGCGGGCCCGACCGTACTACGACACACTGGGCGTGATCTTTGGCGACCCGATCCTCGATGCCTCCGAGGTGGTTACCCCGCGCGCCAACGAGCTCATCATCTTTCTGGGGGGTGCCGAGGTCGAAAGGGCCGAAAAGATCAAGATGCACCGGAAGGGGGTGCCGGTTTATCCCACGCCGGAGCGAGGGGTGCGGGCACTGGCTCAGCTGATGGCCGCCGAAAAGAAGGTCAAGGCCGTCATGCCCACGTTTCCAGCCGCCCAGGGGCGGTCGCAGCTCGGGTTGTTCGAAAGCCTGAAGTTCTTGGAAGCCAACGGGTTCGACTGCATCGTGAGCCGATTCGCGAACACCACCGGCAAGGCCGTGCACGTGGCACACCAGTTGGGCTTTCCCGTCGCGCTGAAGGTCGATTCGCCCGACATCCTCCACAAGTCCGACTGTGGTGGAGTGGCCCTCCATCTGCCGTCCGCCCAGTCGGTGCGAAACGCCTATACCCGTATGATGGAACAGATCAAGGAGCATGCGCCGGAGGCCACGATCAACGGGGTGGTGGTGAGCGCCATGGCCGCACCCGGACTGGAACTGATCCTCGGCATGCATCGGGACCCCCAGTTCGGACCGGTGATCGTGTTCGGCATGGGCGGGATCGCCGTCGAGTTGTTCCGCGACGTATCGATGCGCCTGCTCCCCCTTTCGGAGGAGGAAGCGCTGACCATGCTGCGGGAAATCAAGGGAGCGCCCCTCCTGAGAGGCTTCCGGGGGCAGCGCATGGTGGACGAAAAGGCGCTCGCGGCCGGTTTGGTCAGATTGGCGCGAATCGCGGAACAGCACGAAGACATCGTGGAAATCGATCTCAACCCTGTGATCGCTTACCCCGAGGGGATGGTCGTGGTCGATGCACGCATTCTCAAGAAGTGAGCCGCGTTTCCCAATGGGATGTGGATGCT
This sequence comes from uncultured Syntrophobacteraceae bacterium, assembly GCA_964527905.1. Lineage (GTDB taxonomy): Bacteria > Desulfobacterota > Syntrophobacteria > Syntrophobacterales > Syntrophobacteraceae > CALBZH01. The sequence goes on along the minus strand of CAZGQL010000040.1, from coordinate 16,957 downwards.
GAAAAGGGATCATTCATCAGAGGAGATGGAGATGGCAGCGGATCCAAAGTTGATTAAGATTTTCGAGTATGCGCTCAACCAAGAGCAGACGGGGAAGAGCTTTTTTCAGCTTTCGCTCGATCGCATGGGCTACGGCGCCGCCGTGAGCGCCTTCAAGAAACTCATCGAGGAGGAGGACAAGCACATCGCGTACATCACGTCCATCCTCGAGGACCTCAAGTCCGGTTCGGACATCTCGGCTTCGACCGTCAAGGGGGTTGTGTTGGAGCCCACCAACTACTTTGACGAGCGGGCCAAGTCCGAGTTCCTCACTCAGTGCGTGGAGGGGTCGATGGTCCCGGACGTGACGGTCTTCAACACGGCCTGGCTCATCGAGAAGGATCTGAGTGAATTCTATGATCGAATGGCCCACCAGACCGATGGAATGGCTCAGGAAGCCCTGGCGATGCTGGCACGTTGGGAGAAGGGCCATGAGGCCTTCTTCCGCACCTTTCGTGACAAACTCTCCGATGCGTACTCACGGATGCCTTGGGGCGGCTGAACCGAAAACGACTCCAAAGCGTCGATGCCGAGGGGGGATCGGGCGGAGCGAATCGTTCGATGCCCCCTTTTTGGTGGGGATGGCCGCATGCGGGCGGCGGAAAAGGGATGGAGAGGAAATGGCCCGATTTGAATACGACGTGACGAGCCACGCGGCGGATGCGTTCAGCGAGGTGGTGTATTTCTGTTCGGTGGCGGGGGAATGCGATCTGCAGCGATTGCCCGGGGACCAGGTGAAGAAGTTGCGCGAGATGCTCAACAAGAGAGGAGCGGATGGCTGGGAGCTCGTGCAGATCACGTTTGGAAAAGACGGGATGCTCGTGTTCTGGAAGCGCCTCATCGAGGAAGGGCTTTAAGGGGGAAGGAAATGAAACGGACGATCAAGGTGAAGGGGATGTCCTGTCAGCATTGTGTGAACGCGGTGTCCAAGGCCCTTGCGGAAATCGAGGGGGTAACGGATGTGTCCGTGGACCTCACGGCAGGGGAAGTTCACTTCCAGGAGGCTACGCCGGTGCCTGGTGAGGTACTCGGGGAAAAGATCCGGAAAGCGGGTTTCGAGCTTGGCTAAGACGAGCATTTCCATCGTGGGCATGACCTGTGCCGCATGCGTCCGGCGCGTCGAGAACGCCATCCGATCCCTGGATGGCGTGGAGGATGCGGCGGTCAACCTTGCCTCGGGCAAGGCGACGGTGACGTTTGATCCGGCGCGGGTGGACGAGGGTGCGATCCGCTCTCGAATCGCGGAAATCGGCTATGAGGTTCCCGAAGGCGTCACGGGATCCTCGGCCGGTCCGGTCACCACCACCCTGCTGGTGGGCGGCATGTCATGCGCGGCCTGCGTGCGGCGGGTCGAACGAGCCTTCAAGGATCTGCCCGGTGTGCTCGATGCCTCCGTCAACCTGGCCGCCTCCCGCGCCACCGTGATCCATGAACCGACGGTCCCCTTGGACAGGCTCCGGACCGTGATCGAGGAAGCGGGCTATGAGTTTCTCGGAATCCCCCACGAGCATGCCCAAGACCCCGTAGAAACCGCCCGGGAACGCGAGATCATGGACCTGCGGCGTAAGGTCGTCGTCGGATTGATCCTCAGCGCCCTGTTGATGGTGGGGAGCATGCCCCACCTGTTCCCGTTCATGCATGCCGTTCCCCGACAGGCACTCCTGATGGGTCTGTTCGGTCTCACCACTCCGGCGGTTTTCTGGGTGGGGAGCCGTTTTTTCGTCGGCGCTTGGAAGGCCCTCCGTCAGGGAACCTCCGACATGAACACCCTCGTGGCCATGGGGGCCCTTTCGGCGTATCTCTACTCGTCCGTCGTCACCTTCTGGCCCGGGGTTTTCGCGGGAGGAGGCTTTGAGGAGCACGTTTACTTCGATGGCGCGGCCATGATCGTCGCCCTGGTGCTCCTGGGACGGCTGCTGGAAGCCCGAGCCCGCGGCAAGACCTCAGAGGCCATCAAGCGGCTCATGCGATTGGCTCCCGACACGGCCCGGGTCCGACGAGACGGCCGAGAGGTGGATCTGCCCGTGGACTGGGTGATCCCAGGCGATCTGATCGTGGTCCGCCCGGGCGAGCGCATCGCGACAGACGGACGGGTGGAGTCGGGGAGCTCCTTCGTGGACGAATCCATGCTCACAGGCGAGAGCATGCCCGTGGCCAAGGAGGTCGGGAGCGAGGTTTTTGCTGGCACCATCAATTCGAGCGGAAGTTTCGAATTTCGTGCCTCGAGGGTGGGTGCGGATACGGCCCTCGCCCGGATCATCCGCCTCGTCGAGGAGGCCCAGGGGTCCAAGGCTCCGGTCCAGCGTTTCGCCGACAAGGTTGCATCCATCTTTGTCCCGATCGTCCTCATCATCGCCGTCGCCACTTTCGGCGTCTGGTACTGGGTCGTGCCGGGGGCCGATTTCAGCCGGGCGCTCCTCAATTTCGTTTCCGTCCTGATCATCGCTTGCCCGTGTGCCATGGGCCTTGCTACGCCCACTGCCGTGATGGTCGGAACAGGCCTCGGTGCCGAAAGCGGTATCCTCATCAAGGGCGGAGAAAGCCTGGAGCGGGCGTGCCACCTGACCACGGTGGTTTTCGACAAGACGGGAACACTCACGAGGGGAACGCCCGTTGTCACGGACCTGTGGGTGCATCCTGCCTTGGATCGGGAGGAGGTCCTGAGAAAGACGGCCTCCGTGGAGGCGTTGTCCGAGCACCCTCTGGCGCGGGCCATTGTCCAGAAGGCCCGGGAGGCCGGTGTCGAACCCGGTCGGGTGGAAGGCTTCGAGGCTTTTTCCGGCTCTGGAGCCGCCGGCACGGTCGACGGAGCCCACGTTCTGGTCGGCGGTCACAGAATGGCGGCAGAGCGCGGCATGGAGGACGACGATTTGGCCGAGGTTGCCGCTCCCTGGATTGCAGCGGGCAAGACCTGTGTTTATGTTTGGCTGAATGGTCGTCGGGCGGGGGCCTTCGCCCTTGCGGACAGCCTCAAGGATTCCGCCCGGGAAGCGGTCGCCCGTCTTCATGCCATGGGACTTCAGGTGGTGATGATGACGGGGGACCGGAAGGAAACAGCCCTTCGGATCGCCGAGCAGGTGGGGATCGATCGGGTGCTGGCCGATGTTCTCCCTGGCGCCAAGGCCGAGGGGATCCGTGGACTTCAGAGCGAAGGGGAACGGGTGGCCATGGTGGGAGACGGGATCAATGACGCTCCGGCCCTTGCAGCCGCCGACATCGGTGTGGCCGTGGCCGCCGGAACTGACGTGGCCATGGAAGCGAGCGACATCACGCTCATGAGGGATGACCTGCGACTCGTCCCTGCGGCCATGAGGCTCTCCGCCGTGACCATGAAGGTGATCCGACAGAATCTCTTCTGGGCGTTCTTCTACAACACCCTGGGCATTCCCGTGGCGGCGGGTGTCCTCTACCCGATGTGGGGAATCCTGCTCAATCCCATGGTCGCAGCGGGGGCCATGGCCATGAGCTCGGTTTGTGTGGTCACAAACGCGCTTCGATTACGGCGCATTTGGGCGGCTTCGCGGGATTGAAGCTGGGAAGGGGGGAGCGCCGCTGGGAAGCGTGCTTTCCCTGGAGGTGCAGATTTCCCGCAACGATGTGCTTTGTGCCTGTTCCATGTTCTCAATCAACCAGAACAAGCAAGGAGGATTCGGATGGAACGTTGGGTGTGCCAGGTGTGTGGCTATGTGTATGACCCCGCGAAGGGGGATCCGGATGGAGGAATCGCGCCGGGAACGAAATTCGAGGATTTGCCGGACGACTGGGTTTGTCCCATCTGTGGAGCCCAGAAGAGTGATTTTGCCAAGGAATAGATGCGGCCACACACTTGGGAGGTGGAACGATGGATCGCTATGTGTGCCAGATTTGCGGTTACGTGTATGATCCCGCCAAGGGAGACCCCGACAATGGTGTCGCCCCCGGGACGAAGTTCGCTGACCTGCCCGATAGCTGGGAATGCCCGGTTTGCGGAGCCCCGAAGAGCGATTTTGCCAAGGAGTGAGGGAAAGGCCGGGAGGAGCTCAAGCGATGATGTTCAATTTTAACGCCGCGGAAGTGTTCCAGATTGCCATCAACATCGAAGAGAATGGAAAGCGTTTTTACGACAGGGCCCTCGAGATCGTGGACGACGAGGCGGTGAAAGCCTTGTTCACGGACCTGGGACTCCAGGAAGTCGATCACAAGAAGCGATTCGAGGCCCTGAAGGCTCAGTTGCCCCCGGAAGCCCGGAAGTCGACCGTCTGGGACCCCAACAACGAAATGGATCTCTACATCAAGATGATGGCCGACCAGCACGTGTTTGTGGCTGCGGACAGCGTCGAAAAGGCCCTGAAGACCGTCAACGACGCCAAGGACGCGCTGAGGATGGCCATCGATTTCGAGAAGGATTCGGTGTTGTTTTTCCTGAGCCTCCTGGATGTGACGGACAGCCCCAAGGACCGTGAATTCATCCAGCTGCTGGTCAAGGAAGAACAGACCCATTTGCGAAAACTCTCCCTGGAGTTGGCCCGCCTCACACGAGCCTGAACCTTCACGGGGAGGGATTCCGGCGGGCCTTGGCCCGGGTTGGGTGCCGTTGAGTCCGACCACCGAAAAGGGTCGGGGCGGATCTCCAGGTCGTTGCGTCCAGATTTGGCGGACGACCTGACGGTCGGGAATGCGGACCCAGCACGGCCAGCCGCCGATGCGTGGATCGGGGCGGGATCCTGCCCCGCCCTGCCCGCGCACCCAGTCCACGACGCGGAATCACTCCCGTTGTGCATCCTCGGCCGCCGACGCAGCGGCCGGGGGACCCGCCGCCTCGATAACGTCGGCATCGTTACATCAACGGCATGAGGGCCGGGACCGCCCCGTCGACCCCGTTTTGCCCCGATGCCTGCCTTCGAACCATGAGGAGACCATGGCCAAAGTCCCTGTCCTGGACTTGGGACACTGTACCGAATGCGAGGGTTGTCTGGAGGTCTGCCCGGAGGTGTTTCGCCGGAACGACATGGGCTACATCGAGATCATCGACCTGCCTACTTATCCGGAGGAGTGTGTCGAGGAAGCCATCAAGTGCTGCCCTTGCGACTGCATCGCGTGGGAAGTGTCTCCACCCTAGCCGAAAACTGCGTGGACCGACGCCCAGGACGCTGCACACCACCGGATGCATGGCTAACTTAGGGAAAATGGACGGGTTTGCGCGTGTCCCGTGAGGGCGGATCGAGGGGAGCGGATATTGAGTGACGCAAGTCTGGGGATGAAGTCCCTGCGCAAGCATGTAGCGGAGGTGCTCCGGTCGGATTCCTTCGGCGAACGGCTTGTCGAGTTGAAGCTGGCGCCGGGCCGACGGGTGATCAATCCGCTGCTTTCCATGCTCTTCGATCCGGATGAGCGCGTCAGGTGGAACGCGGTGAGCGCCATCGGCATGGTCATGGCCCACTTGGCGGATGAAGACATGGAGTCCGCTCGAAACATCATGCGGCGTCTCATCTGGAGCCTCAACGACGAGTCGGGGGGCATCGGCTGGGGATCCGCCGAGGCGATGGGCGAAATCATGGCCCGCCAGGAACGTTTAGCGGACGAATATGCCTGCATCCTGTTTTCCTATATCCGTCCCGATTGCAACCCGCTGGAAAACGAGGCCCTCGAGCGGGGCGTGCTGTGGGGGATCGGACGGCTGGCCCAGGCGAGGCCTCACAAGGTCAAGGAATGTGCCCCCCACCTCGTGCCGTATCTGCGCTCGAAAGATCCCGTCCAGCGGGGGATGGCCCTTTGGGCGCTGCGTTTCCTGTGCGGCGAGCTCCCGTCCGACCTCCTGCGGCCGTTGCTGGAGGATCAGGCACCGGTGGCCCT
>CAZGQL010000040.1:0-11076 GCA_964527905.1 uncultured Syntrophobacteraceae bacterium | reverse complement strand
ATTTCAGGGATGGTTCGAAGCTGGGGAGAGCCGCCTGGGGTCCGGCGCCGGTTGTCCCGGGGTTCCCTTGGCCGCGCGTTTCGAGGAGTGTGCGGGTGAACGCCCACAGGCTTGGACAAGAGGGAGCTAACCATGCGCGTGTTCATGACCGGCGGAACCGGATTTGTGGGAGACTATGTGTCCAGGCGGCTGACTCAAGCAGGGCATGAGGTGACGATTCTTAGCCGTTCGAAACCTCGCCGCGCGCCGGCTTCAGAACGGATCCGCTTCACCCTTGGTGATCCCATGGTTGCCGGACCCTGGCAGGAATCCCTGGCAGGTCACGACGTGGTGATCAATCTCGCCGGCGCCTCCATCTTCACCCGTTGGACCGAGGAGTCCAAACGGATGCTCATGGACAGCCGGGTCCTGACCACACGGAACGTGGTGGACGCTTTAAGCCGTGTGGACCCTAGGCCGCTGCTCGTGAGTTGCTCCGCCGTCGGCTACTATGGAGGTCACCAGGACGATGCCGTTCTGGATGAAGACTCGCCGCCCGGCGATGACTTTCTAGCCCGCGTGGGTGTGGCCTGGGAGGCCGAGGCGCGTCGGGCCGGAGAGCTTGGCGCCCGCGTGGTGATCACCCGGTTCGGGATCGTTCTGGGGCAAGGAGGGGGAGCGTTGGCTCAGATGGTGCCGGCATTCAAGTTCGCCCTCGGCAGTCCCCTGGGAAGCGGGCTCCAATGGTTTTCGTGGATCCACATGGAGGACCTCCACCGGATCTTGGCGTTCGTCATCGAGCGGCAGGACCTTTCGGGTCCGTTCAACTGCACGGCACCCAACCCCGTGCGCAACCGTGATTTGGTCCAGACCCTTGCGAGGACGCTGCATCGGTGGGCCTTTCTGCCTGCCGTTCCGGGCTTTGCCATGAAATGGGTGATCGGGGAGATGGCGGAGGTGGTCCTCAAGGGCCAGCGCGTGCTGCCCAAGCGTTTGCTCGAGGCCGGTTTTCGGTTCAAGTTCCCTAACCTCCAGGAAGCGCTGGAAGATCTCCTCCGGTGACGAGGATCCGCCCCAAAGTCGACAGGGGGATCACCCGAAAAATGTCTTGACAGGTTGCCTCCGGATTGGCTAAGGAGACCGGTACCAGTCACGGAACGAATGGAGAAGCTGAACATGGTGCGGACTCGATATTTCGACTCCTATTTTTATTATTATCGCGGCTGCCGCTGCGCGGGCGTCGGGGGGAGGCACCATGCTTGAGGTTCTGATGCACTGAGGATCACCAAAGCCGTGGAAACCCCGATAGGGTCCCACGGCTTTTCGATTGTGCCGCAAGGCGATGACCGAGGCCGTGGGATCGGAAGATCCCGCGGCCTCGGTCGTTTTCAGCGCTGGAAGGATGGGTCCGGAAGCCCGTGGCGGAGGGACCGTCGGATGCAGACCGAAAGGATGCGAGTCAACGAAACACCCAAAGGGAGGAAGGAGAGGCCATGATCATCGTACTCAAACCCAACCATCAGGAAGAGGACCTGGAACGTGTGGTCCGCCGTTTGGAAGATCTGGGGCTTCGGGCTCATATCTCGAGGGGGGAGCACCGGACCATCGTCGGGGCCATCGGGGACGAACGGTTGCTGCGGGAAACCCCCATCGAGACTTGGCCGGGAGTCGAATCGGCCCTCCCCATCTTGAAACCTTACAAACTGGTCAGCCGCGAGTTCAAGCAGGAAAACACGGTGATCCAGGTCAACGGAGAACAGATCGGCGGACGGGAGCTGCAGTTCATTGCCGGTCCGTGCGCTGTTGAAAGTCGGGAGGTGCTCGAAGAGATCGCTTCCGCTCTAAGGCCCCTTGGCGTCAAATTCCTGCGGGGCGGAGCCTTCAAGCCCCGAACGTCGCCTTACAGCTTCCAGGGATGGGGCGAAAAAGGTTTGAAAATGCTCGCCGGCGTCAGGGAAAAGACCGGGATGCTGGTCGTGACGGAATTGATGGATCCGCGCGATACGGTCTTGGTCAGCCGCTACGCCGACATCATCCAGATCGGGACCCGGAACATGCAGAACTTCAGGCTCCTGACGGAGGTGGGCAACGTGGACAAACCGGTGATCCTCAAGCGGGGCATGAGCGCCACCATTAAAGAGTTTCTCATGTCCGCGGAATACATCGCCGCCCAGGGCAATGAGAAGATCATCCTCTGTGAGCGGGGAATCCGGACCTTCGAGACGGAAACCCGCAACACCCTCGACCTCAGTGCCGTGCCGCTTCTCAAGGAGCTGACCCATTTGCCGGTCATCGTGGATCCGAGTCATGCGGTGGGGCGGGCCGACCTGGTTCCGGCCATGGCGCGCGCTGCGGTCGCCGCCGGCGCGGACGGACTGTTGATCGAAGTGCACGTGAGGCCGGAGGAGGCCATGAGCGACGGTCCGCAGTCGCTTCGCCCGCCGGTGTTCGCCGAGGTGATCGAGGAGTGCCGTCGGGTGGCGGAAGCCGTGGGCCGAACGATCCACGGGCCCGAGGCCGAGCTCAGGGAGGCCCGCGTGTCGTGAAAGCGCCCAACGGTTCCATGACAACGGGCCAAACGGGGCGTATCGAGCGGCGAGGGCAAGGAATGGACGGAGTGAACATGGCGAGAAGCGAAACGAACTGTGAGGCGGCCGACTTTTCGGTGGCTCCGGTCCGCGGGGAGGCGTGCTGGCGCCCTGGGGCGATCGTGGGCATCATCGGTGGGCATGGCGAGATGGGCCGCCTCTTCGGCCGATTTTTCTCCGGCAAGGGCTATCCGATCCTCGTGGCCGACTTGGATACGGAGCTCACCGGCCGGGAGGTCATGGAGCGCTCTGAGGTCGTGCTGTTTGCCGTCCCCCTGCACCGGTCCGTGGCGATCATCGGCGACCTGGCGCCCCTTGCACGCTCGGAGCAGCTGCTTCTGGACGTGACGAGCCTCAAGACCCGCCCCGTCCAGGAAATGCTGCGCTCGACAGCATCAGTCGTGGGTCTTCACCCCATGTTTGGAGGGCGGATCGGCACCTTTGAGGGCCAAACCCTGGTGGCCTGCCCGGTGCGGGTGGAGCGGGAAGACTGGAGGGGATTGCGCGACTTGTTCGCCAGCGAGGGGATGCGCGTCAAGGAGAGCACGCCGGAAGAGCACGACCGGATGATGAGCGTCATTCAGGTTCTGTTCCACATGACCACCATGTTGACCGGTCGGGTCCTGCGCGAACTCGATGTGGACATCGCCGAGACGCTGCACTACACGAGTCCCAGCTATCGGCTGGAAATCAACCTCATCGGACGGATGTTCGCCCAGAGCCCGGCTCTCTATTCGGCGATCACCCAGATGAACCCGTACACCGGGGAGCTGCTGGCATTGCTGAAAAGCGGGTTGGAAGCCTACGAGAACTGGTACCGACAGGAAAATCTGACCGCCTTCATAGAGGATTTCGAACGGAGCGCTCGGCACCTCGGCCCGTTCTGCGCCGGGGCCTATGAAGAAAGCTCGGCTTTTCTGGATTGGATTGTGCGCGAATCGCATCGCAATGGACGATAGAAAGCGCGGCCATCGAGGGGGGCTCAGCCGGATGGGTCACTCGTCTTGGCCAGGTTTTCCAGGCACAGCTGGACGCATTCCCGGCAGTCGGAGGTGCGTTCACCGTTCAAGCAAAAGCGGGCGAACCCGTCGAACCAGTCCAGACCGGTCCGCGGACAGGTCTTGATGAATTCAACGAAGTGGACCAGTCGCTCCATGGCGACGGGATCGATCGCGTGCTCAATGCGACAGGCATTGGCTTCCGCCTGGGCGGGGTCGAGCTGAAGCGTGTCCATGAAGAAGGTCTTGAGCGTGTCGTGCCGGTGGATGATGTCTCGGGCGATGGCGCGGCCTTCGGGAGTCAGGGTGATATAACTGTATGGGCTGTAATTGATGAGGCCGCGTTGAGCGAGGGCTCGCAGGGCCCCCGTGACCGACGCGCGCTGGACGTTCATCTGGTCGGCGATGTCCTTAGCCCGCGCCACGCGGTGGGACTGCTCCAGATGGAAGATCACCTCGAGGTAGTCTTCCAGGCTGGCGGAGAGTCCTTCGGGTGCTTCCAGGGCCATGGCATTCGCCTCCGGGGGATTGTGTGACCCCTACCTTACCTGTTTCGCCCCGATGCGTCAAGGCTCAGCCGTCGGCGTGCCATGGCCCGCGGGTGTCCGGCAGGTGATCCCGCGCGGTCCCAATGCGTTCCACGAATCTCCAGGGTAGCCGCAACGGGCACCTTTCTCTTGACACTCGGGCCGCCGACTGTTAGGTATCTGCAACCTCAGGATCACCTCGACGGTCCCACAATGTGGCCTTGAAGGCCACTCGATCGATCCGGGTTTGCACGGCGCTTGAGCGAGTATGAATCGAGCCACGAAGGCTTCGTCCCACGGGGGAAGGAATGCCTTCGTGGCTCTTTTGCTTTCTGTCGATCGGCGGGCCCGGGCCGGAAGTCGCCGAGGTGCTTCCTCGATTCCGTCTGGACCGCTCCATTCATCACGAGGACGGGAAACCATGCCATTGGGGCTCTGGGTCACCCTGGCCCATGCGACGACCGAAGTTGTAAGTCCACCGGTGGCGACGGCAGGAAACGGTGGTCTCTTGCCGATGGTGCTCCACGCGGGCCCCATGGTCCGGGCGATCATGCTGGGGCTTGTCGCCCTGTCGGTGGTCTGCTGGGCGATCATCGCTTCGAAAATGCGGCTGATGCGGAGGATGAAAAGGGAGTCCAAGCGGTTCCGGGAAATGTACCGGCGGTGCGGGAACACCAGCGAGTTGTTCGTGAACTGCGGCAGTCTCGAGCAGAGCCATCTGGCTCATCTGTTCCGGATCGGCTACAGGGAGCTGGGCCGGTTGGGGGTCTTTCCCGAACCTGCCGGGACTCACCAGCGGAAGCTCAGTTCCAGGCTGGTGCTCGAAAGTGTCGAGGATGCCTTGCAAAGCGAGGTGATGACCGAGCGCGAGCGGATGGAGCGATTCCTGCCGTTTCTCGCGACAACCGGAAGTACGGCGCCGTTCATCGGCCTCTTCGGCACCGTCTGGGGCATCATGAACAGTTTCCAGGAGATCGGTCTGAAGGGTTCGGCCAACCTCGCCGTCGTGGCACCCGGAATCTCCGAGGCGCTCGTCGCAACAGCCATGGGGCTTGCGGCGGCGATCCCGGCGGTGGTGGCCTACAACCATTTCTCGAGCAACATCCGTAAGCTGGAAAATGAGATGCTCCATTTCATCACGGAATTTCTCAACCGGCTCAAACGGGATCTTTTTAAATTGCCGGACCGAAAGGAGTGGGCCGAGGGCGCTCCGATCGTGGCGAAGGCATCCTAGACGCTCAAGCCGCAGCGAGCCAGGACCTCAGATGTGTGCCCCCCGGAGTGCACCGCCACATGAATGGGTGACTGAAGCCGTACCGTCATCCCCGCGAAGCCGGAGACCCAGGCGGCGTCCGCAGAACCGGGATGCCCGCTTTCGCGGGCAGGACGTTTCGACGGTCACAGTTCATTCCGTGAATCTCTAGCAAAGACGGGAATCGATGCGCGGGCGGCGGCGGAAAACTAGGCCGAGGGGAGCGATGGTCTCGGAAATCAACGTGACGCCCTTCGTGGACGTCATGTTGGTGCTGCTGATCATTTTCATGGTGTCTGCCCCCCTGATGATCCAGGGCATCGACGTGAAATTGCCCGCCGTCGCCGCACAAGGCCCGCCGCCTCTGGGCGAACGGCTGATCGTGACCATCGGTCCCGATCGCCAAACTTTCATCAACGGTCATCCCGTGGAGGTGGAGGAACTGGTTTCGACACTCGTCTCGGTTCATGGAGCCTGCAAGGATCCCAGGGGAGTGATCCTGCGGGCCGCGCCGGACGTGGAGTATGGATTCGTGGTGACTCTCATGGGGACACTCCGAACGGCTGGAATCCTCAAGATCGGTGTCGTCATGGAGCCGATGGTACCCCGGAATGTCGAGGAGGGCCCCAAGGACGATTTGAGTGCTGGAAATGGCGCAGCCAATTCATCCTGAAACCTGGGATGCGAGGAGTGAGCGACTGGCCAGGGACGGGATCCTGGACGGTATGGGAATCTCCATCCTCGCGCATCTGGCCGCCTTCCTCGTGTTGGTGGCCGCACCCTGGCTCCTGCCGACCCAAATGGTCGAGCTGCCGTTTTGCACGGTCAGCCTTCTGGATGTCGACAGCCTGGGCGGAGGAGCGCCTCCGGGCGAGGAGGGGCTGGCGGGTGGCGGGCGAATCCCAGAGGCCCAGAGCCCACCCGCGCCTCCCGAGTTTGTGCAGGAACCGGAGCCCGAGCCGGAAGAGCCCACGGTCATGCTGAAGCCGGAGAGCATCCAGAAGATCGAAACCCTGCCGCCCGAGAAGCCGGAATTGGAAAAACCCAAGCTCAAGCCCAAGCCCGTTCCGCAAACGCCTCGTAACCAGCACGTTGCCAAGCGAAGCGAAAAGGATGAGCGGACCCAGGTCCCCACGCGCGAAGGGAGCGGAGTGAATCCTCCCGCCGCCGGCGCGGCGGATTCGGGTTTTGGACCGGGCGATGGACCGGGAAAGGGGCTCACCGGGGATGGGTCCGGGGGCGGGGGAACGGCGGGAGGAGGATCCGGTCACGGATGGTTTGACGCCCCGTTCGGATCTGGTGAGGGGCCGCGATTCGTCCAACGGGCCCAGCCCAGATACCCCCGACTGGCCCGGGAGCTGGGCAAGGAAGGGACTGTGCTGTTGCGGTTGACCATCGACGAAGGGGGCCGTCTAGTCCACGTTGAGGTGGTGAAGCCCGCTGGGTCCGGTTTCGACGAGGAGGCCGTCCGGGCGGTCAAGGAGTCACGCTTCAGTCCGGCCAGGCGCGGCGGAAAGCCGGTCATGTGCCGGGCCAACCTGCCGATTCGATTTGTTTTGAGGGAATCTGCGGACAACTAGGGAGGGTACCCCGATGTGTGAAGCCAATGCTTACCTGCTGAAGGATGGAAGAGAGGAGCTCATCATGGAGGCGGTCGATGTCCTCAGACCCGAGCAGGATGGCATCTATGTCCAGGGGATTTTCGGCGATCAGCGCTGGGTGAAGGCGCGTATCAAGGAAATGAACCTCGTCGATCACCGGATTGTGCTGGTGGCCGAATGAGGGCTGGCAGCCAACGTGTTGCGCTGACCGGATATTCGCCGGGCCAAGGGTTGGACAGGCTGCAGGGAATTGGACTTCAGTTCCCGCGGGAAGGACACACTCGCGTGGGATCAGCAAGATGATGCAGGGAGGGCCGTTGAATCCACATAGGATTTCCGGGGAGAAAATGGGGCGCACCGTGCTTCGAGTGGCGGTGGTGGACGGTCAGGGGGCCGCCTTCGGGGCCGCCATCATCAAGCGCATCCGACAGACTTTCGCTGAAGACATCGAAATCTGGGCACTCGGCACCAATGCCATCGCGACGGCTCAAATGCTCAAGGCCGGGGCCAACCGGGGGACCAGCGGCGAGTCCGCCGTGTGCCATTGTGTCGATCAGGTGGATGTCATCATCGGCTCGATCTCCATCTTGATCGCCCACTCGTTCATGGGCGAATGCTCGCCCCGGATGGTCGAGGCCATTGGATCCAGCAGGGCGGTGAAGATGCTGCTTCCCCTGACTCAGGAATCCGTCACGGTCGTGGGCCAGCCCACGGAACCCCTTCCGCATCTCATCGACACCCTCGTCGAGCGGATGCTGCCGCCCCACGTCCAAGCGAGAGTCCAATCCGACACCCCCTGATGCACAAAGAGCCTCTGCCTCCCTCTAGCGCCTTGGACACCAAACGTTCTGCTCTCCGGGTCGTATATCCAGTTCATCACCCCGAAAACCTCTCGTTTCGCTCATTTCCGAGCACCCCATTCGAATCATGCGCGCAAGGGCGGGTGAGCGGACAAAAAGTTCGGGGCAACCCGTTTCGATGTGCCATGCCACGGTGGCAACACCTTGGGCGAAACGCCGTCATGCAACGGAGCAGCGAGGAGCTGGATCCTAGCCGGCCTTTCGCCGATTTCCGACGTCTTGACCGGGCTGTGCGGGATGGCTTCGATCGATCACCCAATCACCCGGTAAGGATGGAATCTCGTCATTCAGGGGAAGGGGATCCATGCGTGGCCGTTCGGTCCAACAGCAGCTTCACTTGATTCCCAGGATCCAGCCCTCGATGCCGGCTATCCTGCGTTCGATGGTGTCAAGCGGCGGATCGAGATAGCCCTGGAGGCTGCCGTCTAGGTCGGCCAGCCGCATCCAAGCCGCCGCCGTGTACGCATCATGTTGATCGGGACTCCGATTCCCGCGCGGGAACATGGGACGCCAAAGCGACGGGTAGACCTCAGCGATCGCAGAACATCCCTCGGGGATATTCCAGCCGTCGAACGGCCAGAAATGGACCCGATCCCCGGCCTCCCGGCGAATGTGGCGCAACCAGTTCAGCCCGGCATGAGTCGATTTGGCGACACTGCCGTGGACGTCGAAGTGGAAGACGGACTTGGCTGAACGCGCTCGCTCCTCAGTGATCCGTCGCCAGCGTCGGTCGCCCGAGCGAGCAGCCCCGTTTCCCAGAAAACCGTCGCGGATGAAATCAACGTAGACATGGTCTCCATCGGTCGGCCAGTGCCGTTGGAAGTCGTCGAGAAAGAGAGACCAATCGGGAGGGAGGTGGTGGGCCTCGAAGTAGCGCAGCGGAAAGGAGAACCCGTGGTCAATGCCGATCAGGATGGGGTGGTCTTCTCTGAGCTCCTCAAGCAACCATTGGGCGATGCCGCGCCGCGTCCAGTACTTGCGGGGGCTGGGTGGCGGCTGGACCTCCTCGGGCATGGAGGCCCGATCCGCGCGATACACCCTGAGGCCCTTGAGACTGGATAGCGGCGTTTGCGCGCCGGAGTAATCAATGCCAATGTAGACATCGAATTGTGGGCTCATGTTGGAAACGGCATCCTCAACTTCTGGCTGTGCAAAAACCGTGGATGACCCGAGCTCCGCCCCCCCACGAGGGTTCGGGCAGCATTCACCGCTTGGCGAAATACGTCTTGATTCGGGCCGCCATGAGCTTGTGCGTTCCTCGAGAAACCGGTCGTCATCATCGGCCAGCCCGTCGAAACCCCCTTCCGGGATGCAATGGGCTCTTAGGTTCTCATCCAGATCGGGCCAGTCGGTGATCCCGCCGTATTTCCGCTCACCGCCAGCACAACGATCGGCAAACTGCCGAAAGTAGACGGAAGGCGGCTTGTCGCCCATCGCGCTGTTGATCTCGGTCTGGGTCAGCGCATAGTTGGCGACCTGGTTGTACCGTCCCCGGCTCAGCCCTTGTTTCTTAAGATAGTTCCGCGAACTGGGGTGTATCCCTCTGGCCAGACAAAAAAAGGTCCCCTTAAGGTGAATGGTCCCCGGCCGGCTGTCGGGGGTAGGGCTGGGGAGGAATTAAAAAGGGCTTGCGATGTTCTCGCAAGCCCCTGATTTTCTTGTGGTAGCGGGGGGAGGATTTGAACCTCCGGCCTTCGGGTTATGAGCCCGACGAGCTACCTGACTGCTCCACCCCGCGTCATGTGCCGCACTAGATACACAACTTGAGCCGGGAAGTCAACTGGTTCTGACCGGTCGACCGCAATCGATGCCGGAAACGTTGGGTCTGCCTGTAGGGCGTGGGCAGGGATCGGCCGCGTGCCGAGGGTGCCGCGCGAAAGGCTGAACCCAAAAAGGGCCGGCACGGAGTCTCACGTGCCGGCCCTTGGCGGATTGGCGCACGATCCTTGGAAAGAAAGCTACTGCCGGGCGGTGCTCCGGAAGAGGTTGATTACCCCTGCCGGTGTGTCGATGACGTCCTTCATGAACAGGCCGAAGATGTCTTGGGGCAGAAAGCTGGCGCGCGACGACCATTCACGGGGATCGTTGATCGGGATTTGTACCAGACCCCGCTGAAAAAGGCAGAATACACCCACGAAATGGCCGGTGACGATGGGCTCGGTGGGGTTGGTCTTGCTGGTCTCCTGGACATAGGCTCGCGACCAGAGGGCGTTCTGGTTGAACAGCTGATTGAGCCTCTGTCGTACCGTCCCCAAAGCCTTGTTGAGGTCCGTGTCGGTCACCTCGAACGGGACCGCGGGCGTTCCATCCTGGTTGATCACCTGAATGAGCACTTGGTCCGTGCCCGGGTAGGGAACGCACGGTTGGGCGCTGATGACCGGCTGGGTGGCCGGGTCGGCAAACGGGTCGATGGGTTCGCACTGCCGCATGGTTTCCCGCAGGATCAAGGCCATCGTCGGGGCCTTCTCAGGCCCTCCGCGAACTTTGACCACATGCGTGAACTCCACACCCCCGGGAATCTCTTCTGGCTTGAGGACGGCAACGCCCGTGCTCTTGCCGATGCTGCGGTTCAGGAACTCATAAACGATCGTTTGGGGTGGGGAAATTTGCGCCAGGCTGACCGCGGGGGCGAGCAGAAGCGTCAACGCCACCGCGACCAACGACCGGAATGCTTGTCTCCTGCTTACACCCCTGCCACTCATTTTCATCTCCTGGACCATGAAAGTCTCCTCATCAGTTGAGACAAACCCAATAAATTATTGTGGCAGGGATTGTAAAGGAGGGGGGGAGGGGAGTCAAGTCGCATGACACCGCCTCATTTCCGGAGGCTCAGGCCGGTGGGCTGGTCCGCTCCCGATGTTGAGAGCGTTCGGCCCCCACCGATCGATTCCATCCGGCGATCCGGCATGGGTCGTGCCTTAAGGGCCACGCTCCTGGGCTTTCCCGTGGGTTGGGTGGTGGTGCGCAAATCGGAGCAACTGCTGACCCTGTATGTGCACGGACAGCCGCTGAAAAGCTACCGAATTTCCCTCGGTCGAATGCCCGTCGGACCGAAGCGGCGAGAGGGCGATAGGGCGATAGGAAAACACCTGAAGGGCGCTACGTCATCGATTTTCGCAAGGAAGACAGCGCTTATTACCGGGCGCTGCACATTTCGTATCCCAATGCAGCCGATGTCGTGCGGCGCGCAAAGAGGGAGGGGCGGCCGGAGGCGCCATCATGATTCACGGTTTGCGCAAGGGTCTGGGCTGGATTGGAAAGCTGCACCGAT
>CAZGQL010000039.1:34221-34478 GCA_964527905.1 uncultured Syntrophobacteraceae bacterium | reverse complement strand
TGGCGCTGCGAAGGACTCCGACCAGATTGGCCGGCGGAAGCAGGGTGACTCCGGTCCCGTTCAGAGCCACCGTCAGGGGGGAGTGCGCCCCGTCGCTGCTGGTGACGGCCAGAGATGCAGATCGTGGCCCCTCGGCGATCGGTCGGAACGCAACACTGATGGAACAGCTGGCTCCGGCCGCGAGCGTCGCGCCGCAGGTCCCGCTTTGCTGGAAATCGCCTGGGTTGGCCCCCTCGAGGGCGATGGTGATCCCGGTC
>CAZGQL010000039.1:23694-34204 GCA_964527905.1 uncultured Syntrophobacteraceae bacterium | reverse complement strand
GGACAAGGTGACCGTTTGGGCTGTGCTGGTGAGGTTTACGGTTTGATTGCCGAAAGACAGCGCCGTGGGCGCGATGCCCGCAATGGGCGCGGCTCCGGAGCCACTCAACGAGACCGTCAGGACCGGGCGGACCGGGTCGTTGGTGCCGACCGTCAGGCTTGCGCTCCGGGCCCCGAACGCGGAAGGCGTGAACGTCACGCTGATGGTGCAGGTCGCACCCGTTGCCAAGGTGCCGCCGCAAGCGCTGCTCGGCGCGAAATCACCGGCGTTGGTCCCGGAAAGGGCGACCGGACCCAGCGTCAAGTCCGCGCTGCCTGTGTTGGAAAGCGTAACGGTCTGCGTGGGACTTGTGGTGTTCAGCAGTTGCGTCCCGAAAGCGAGGGCCGTAGGCGAGACGCCCGCAATGGGGCCGTTGATCAGTTGGGCCACGTTGGAAGCTGTCGAGTTGACGGTCTTTGTTTGGAAGCCGACCGCTGGTGCGGGGTACACATGGGTGTCCCCGACGACATTCGTGGCCAACAAGCGGTAGTAATACGAGGTGTTGGCCGCGATGGTGCTGTCCGTGAACTCGAGGGTGCCCCCGATCGCTGATTCCGGACTGCTCGGGGGCGCGTCCAGCGTCACCAGGTTCGTCGTGAAGCCCGCATCGGTTGCGCGCTCGATCCGAAAACCGCTTTCGTTGGCGGAGTTGTCGGTCCAGGTCAGCCGCGCACTGAGTCCCCCGCCGAGAGCGGTTGCGGCCAGGTTGGATGGGGCCGCCGGGGCGACAGCGAAGGCCAGACCGTGCATCATGTCCATTTCTTCATGGCTCAGGATGTGGCAGTGCCACACATATTCCCACCCGAAATTGACATAATGATTGAAAACCTGGACGGCGTTCAACCCCGGGTCGACGAAGCCCCCCGGAGGGCCGGGCAGAAGGGCCCCTTCCGGCAAGGACGGGTTGATCAAACGGATGCTGTTCGGGACGTCGAAGGGCTGCGTCGGGGCTACAGGTCGCATGGCGACGATGGTGTCTTCCAGCGGATTGACCCTGACCGTCTCCTTCCACCCCAACTCGTTGGGCTCGGGCGGCATGAGGGCCCCGTCCCAAGCCACCCGGTTGATGAGCTGCACGTTGAACAGGTGGAAGTGAATGGGATGCGTGTCGACGCCGTTGTGCGTGATCTTCCAGATCTGGGTCCCGTCGCCCAATTGCCCGATGGGCGCCATGGAATCCTGCATGATGTCCGTCGGAGGGCTGTTGTAGTTGTAGAGCACCATGTTCTGGTTCAAGGCGTTGGTTCCGAGCAGTTCGAGCCCAAGCAAGCCGCCCATACGGCCGTATTCGGTGTCGTAGGCGGCCCCCATTTCGTCATGGATTGCCTTCGGCTCGAACGTGAGGCTCACCGGGGTTCCGGGGGAGCCGTCGGGATTGATGGGGGTGAAGCCCATGGCGGTGTCGAAAATCCGTACGTAAGCCCGCCAGTCGCCCGGGAAGGAAACGGCGGGGTTGTAAGCGGAGTTGTAGGCTGCCTGTGGCACGATGATGGGATCCTGCCCAGCCTCGAACACGCCCCGTTTCGTGGCGGTCTTGGTGAAGGCCGCCTGTAGGGCCGCAAGATTATATGGCGGGGCCGGGGGGGAACCGGCCACCCGGATCTGCATGATGGTGCGCGTGTTGGGGCCGTAGCCCGGCTGGGTCGTGGGAGCGCCTCCCGTATCCATCTGGTTGGGGTCGCTCGTGTAGTAATCGTAGCGTGGGTCGAGAGCCGGGAACGCCGCGGGTGCGTCATTGTAAAGGATGAGGGTCTTTCCGGCGAACCGCGAGAAGTCCACGATCACATCCGCCCGCTCTGCGGGCCCCAGGAGCAGGGAGTGGTCCGTGACGTTGCCGACGTTGAAGGTCGTGGCATTCATGTTCCAGTTGATGGGCTGCGGGGGCAGGACGACGGGGGCGGGTAGAAAGCCCCCCTCGGTGCCGATCTGGATCCACGACGGACCGGCGGTGGACGGATCGGGGACACCGCCTTCACGCCCGTCGGTCGACCATTTCGCTGGATAGCCGGCCGTCTTCACAGCAGGAACCATCTTCACTTCCGTGCAGTTCGCCACGTTCACCGAACCGTCGCACAGCCGCGTGCCGGTGGTCCCCGGCGTGGTCGGGGTGGTCTTGTCCGCGGCCACGTAAAGGTGGAGGTTGAAGAAGCGGTCGTTGGCGGCGTTTAAGACCCTGAAACGGTACGCTTTGGGTTCGACCTCCAGGTAGGGGTAGGCCGTCCCGTTGACCATGGGCGTGTCGTTGAACTGCTCCATGCCCACAGACGGGTTGGGTGTCGCAGGCCTCATGGGCGGTTCACACCAAGACACGGTGGCATCGCACGTGGGATCGTAGTGCTCATTTGGAACCGGGGGAAACAAGATGTCCGTGGTGGGCGGCCAGAACCAGGGACCGTATTGCCACCGGCCAAAAGCGTTGGCGCCGGTGAGATCGTAGGGGTTCTGGGCCGGCATGTAAACCGACGGCTCCCAAAGGTCCCCGGTTTTCGGTTGCCTCCAGCCGGTGAGGGGATCGATCACCGCACCGGTTCCCCAGCGCCAGTTGGGATCCTGGACCGGGATGGTGGCGGCATCCACGAAGGTCTTATCCTGAACGATGAGGGGAATTCCCAAATCGGGTAGGAGCTTCTGCAGCCCTGGATTCACTCCCGAGAGGTTGGTGCCTTGAATCAGGTCTTGATCGATCTCGTCCGTGATCAGGTATCCTGCCGCCTCACCGGCGTAGACATTGAGCCGGGTGATGCCGACGGCGTGGTCGTGGTAGAACAGGAGCCGAGCACTCTGCTGGTTGTTGTAATAAAAAGTCAGCGATCCCTCTCCAGGGTCATTGGTGGCACCTGGTACCGTGCAGCTGGTTTGCCCCGCACATTCAGCGACCGTCACCCCGTTGAGAAACCACATGTCCGGCACCATGCGGACGCTGGGACCCCGTTTGTAGGAAGTCGTCTCCCCCGCCGGCGCCGTCCATTGGTACGGCGTTCCGTCGCTGATCCAGGGCACCAGGGCCCCGTGGTTGTGGATGGTCGCCCGGTTTTCGGTATATTCCTCACCTTCCACGGGTCCCATCCCCGCGCCCATCAGGGTCTTGTCAACAGGAATGAACAGATCTCCGGCGGCCCCTGTGGGCAGGCTGTTGGTGAACTTGACTCGCACAGGCCGGTCGCGCTTGGCGACCACGAGTGGCCCGAGGTAATGAAACGTACCCGCCTCCGGGTCGGTGGTGTTCGTCTGTCGATAGCCCCGCAGCCTCGTGGGCGGGAGGTCGGAGTGCAGTTGCTCGTTGTATTCATCCAGTTCGATTTCGTAGTAATCGCATCCGGGATAAGTTACGGTGTCCGGAATGGCGACCGGGATGCACTGCCCATTCGCGTTTTTTGCGCCGGGTTGTCCGCAAAGTCCGGGGAGCGAATCGACGAATTTGCGCATCCCCGATCCGGCTTCAAAGGGTCCCCCGATGACGGGAGTGACCACGGCACCGGCTCCGGTGGGATCCTCAATCGTTGCCACCGGGGCACTGTATCCTGCTCCGGGATTCGTGATCGAGATGCCCGTGATCACGCCCCCGGCCACGCTCGCTGCCGCTGCTGCGCCCGACCCAGTGCCGTACACATCCGAAATGACGACCACCGGAGCGCTGTAGCCACTGCCGCCGTCCTCCACGGTGATGCCGGCGATGGGGCCGCGGGGCAGCGGGCTGTTCGCATAGTACGGATAAGGCCCGAAGTAGTGGGGGATTGGGATGCCGTTGCTGTCTTTGGGACCTGGCAAGGGGCCCGCAAGGGACGGAGCCCCGGCCGTCGAAGGGCCGCGGGCCGAGAGGCCCTTGAGCTTTCCCGTCTCGGTGACCTTGCCCGCGGCGCCCGGAAGGGATCCGACGGCGCGGGCCCTCGCTGCCGCTGCTTTCCTTTGGGCGGGGGATATCCTGCCGGGTTGCGGGCCGGCCGTGGCCGGGCGGGCCGCCAGATTGGCCTCCCGTTCGGCTGCGGTCAGGGGGGCCTGGACCGTTGGCACCGCCTGTCCCTGGCCCGGTCCTGCGAACGGCGTCCCCGAAGCCATTGCGGCAACGGCAACCGCCATGAGGAAGACGTGCGCAAGTCTTCGCTGAATCATTGAGTATTCCTCCTATTAGTCAGCTGCCATCCGGGCGCATCAGAACCGCCCACCAAACGAGAGCCTCCGGCATAGTCGCCTCGGGAGTGATCCAAACCGCCCGAACGGGTCCGGGTGACTCCTCCCACATGCGGGGCGCCGAATCCTCCTCCAATCGAAACCTCTTGCCTGGTTCAGTGTGTTTCAGCCGCATCGGTGACGTGATTCTTGGATTAGAAAATAATCCATTAGAACCTGATCACGATGAGGATAAGGGGTTAAAAGATCCAACTGAAAAGTAATCCGATATTACTACCGTGAAAGGCCTATTTCAAGTTAGGTAAGCGAAAAAATACGGTTCAGGGATGTTTTATAAAGGACGACTGTTCATCATGGGATGAATTGCAGTTTCAGTGTTGACGGAATCGGGAAGGTTCGAGACTATGGGGTGGCGATATCGGCGATGGCGACTGAGGCGGGGTCTACCATGGGGTTGTCCTGTGGGGGATGGCGGGCGGATCATTTTCCGAGAGAAGGCTAAGTGTAAAAGCGGGTATATATAGAGGTTTTTCAGGGCAACAAAGCAAGGTAATGTCAGTGGGCCCGTGGCGATTCCGCGAACCCGGCGAACCAGACTGAGTCCACCGGGTTCGTGGAACGGCGGCGCGAAACGATGGGAGGGTGTTGCGCCTCATTTGGGGCCGAAAACCGGCTCCTCCTCACCTCCGATTCGGTCATCCTCGTCCACCGCCTTGCCAGAAGCCCCTGATTTCTTGGCAGGTTTGCGCGGTGCGGTGGACCCTGCGGGCGGGTCGAGGTGGAAAGTGGCCAGGGCGGAGGGGACCTTGACGATCTCGTCCTTTTTCAAGGCAAAGGGTTTCAGATTCGGGTTTTCCGCGGCAATGGCCCTCCAATTGGCCTCCTTGCCCGTATACCATTTCGAAATGGTCGCCATGGTCTCGCCCGGCTTCACGCGGTGGAAGATGTATTTCGACGGTTCGACGATCGGGGCCGGCATGTCGATGCGGCCTTTGATCTCATCATGGCTCAGGGTCTCGCACCCCGCTAGGATAAGCACAGCGAGCGGCGCCAGGAGCATCCATTTGAGGGAATTCTTCATCATCAGCCCTCCTTAATTAAGGCGACATTGACTTCCAGATTCCAAACCTTGGCCGACTATCGCGTCGGGGTCAGCGTTTCCGATCCGCTCCCCCCGCCCCACACGCCTTTCAGCACTCCGTTTGCGCTCACGGTGTACACGATCCGCCCCTCACTGCCGCCACTCCCTTTCCAGTTCACCGTGAACGTGTCACCCTCCAGGGTCCCTGTCCCAGTGAAGGCGTCGCTGCCGATCCACCAGGCCACATCGTAGCGGTCTCCAGTCTTGCGGATGGAGGCCGTTCCTTCGTAACGGGATCCCCCTGGGTTGATTCCCGCGACCCGATAGTTTCCCTCCAACTTAGGTTCCTGCGTTGTGGCGGTGCCCGCCTTGGCTTCAGTCGTCCGGTCCAACTGATTGAGATAATTCCGGGCGATTTCGTTTTTTGGGTTCCAGTCGAGGGCTTCCAGAAAGAGGGTACGGGCCTGCGTCGGCGCATTTTTCCTCAGGTAGCTGATCCCCAGGTTGGTCAGGACCTCGTCGGTGTACGGCGGCTTCAACCCCAGACAGGCTTCATAACTCTCGATGGCCCGGTCATAATCCTTCTGGGTCATGTAAATGAATCCGAGATTGAAATGGGCGTCGGCCGACTGATGGTTGGTGTTCAAGGCCTTCTGGTAGTGTAAGATCGCCAGGTCGTATTTCTTCTGGAATGTGAAGAGCCTTCCCAACTGAAAGTTGGCCTCGAAACTCTCCCCGTCGAGGTTCAACGCGTCCCTGAGGAGCCGCTCGGCCTTTGCGGCGTTGGTTTGCATCAAACCCGTGGCTTCCTCGACCATCTGCTTGACCCTTGCCCCCCCTTGAGCCGCGGGCCTCTCAGCGGATGCCGTCGGCTCGGACGGAGTGCTCTCCGATGGCTGGGTCTGGGGGGGGGCGCTCGATCCCGAAATCCCCCGGATGTAGCTGCGAGCCACGACATTCGAGGGGTTCAGTGTCAGGGCCTGTTGGAACAGCTGCTGGGCCCGATCCGCCTGGTTTTTTTTCAGATACGCGATGCCCAGGTTGGTCAACACCTCGTCCTGATAGGGCGGATTGAGGGCCCAGCAGGCCTCGTAGTTCTGGATGGCCTCATCATAGGCCCCCTGATTCAAATAAATGTAGCCGAGATTGAAGTAAATTTCTGGGGCCCGATCGTTGAGGGCGAGCGTGTGTTTGTAGACTTGGATGGCCCGTTGGTATTCCTGGCGGTGGGTGAGCACCCGCGCCAGCTGAAAGTTCGCCTCGAAATGGTTCGGATCGATCGATACGGCCTCTTCAAGCAGCTTTTGGGCTTCTAGGGGGTCGCTTTCCCATTGGCGGCTCTTGGCCTGGAGCAACAGCGATTCGACGGTCGGTCGGCCTGGGCTGGGGGGGACGGCCGTTCGGGGCGATGGTTTCGACGATTCGGCTGAATCCGCCGTTGGGGGCGCTTGGTGAGCTGGACGCTGGTCGGTGTCCGATGAAGAGGGTTTCCCCTTCCAATAGCTGTTTAAAAGGAATCCCCCACCCAAGACGGCCAGGCAGACAATCGCGATGGCAGCGTAACGGCCGCCGCTCCCTCTGGGGGGTGGTGCATCCTTGCCTCGCACGGTCTTCCCCGCGGTCGGTGTCCCCGTTTTCTTCGACGCCCGGGCGGAAGGCAGAGCTTCCGTCGATGCGACGGGGCGGGGCGCCGGGCCTTCGGGCTTCGTGGGTTCAGAGCCCGTCCGGCCGTCTGAGGATCCAACGGTGGGGTCAGGCTCAGGGGGGCGGGTCACGGATGGTGGCTTCTCACCTCCCGTGTCATCCTTGCGCGCCTCCTTCCCCGCATCGGACGGTGGCGGTTCGGGACGAATCTCCGGCGCAGGGGCTCCCGGTTCCCCAGCCTGAACCGTGAGCTCCTCACGGGGAGGAGGCGGCGGCTCATGGGGCGGCTTTTCAGGACGCTGAACCTGCACGGTGAGCTCCGCGTCCGGGCGGGGTACACTCACGGTCACGCCGGCCTCGGCAAGATTGCGACAGTATTCCTCTTGTCTGAGGGCTCGCAGTGCGGCCAGCATTTCAGCAGGGGTCTGATAGCGGTCCATCGGGTTCTTGGCCAGTGCCTTCTTGATGACGTAGCCCAGCGGGTGGGGGATGTTCACATTTAGCACGTCCGGTGGAACCGGTTCGACCTGTACGATCTTGTAGGCGAGGGTTGCGGTGTTGGTCGCCTCGAAGGGACGCTCGCCCGTGAGAATCTGATAGAGTACGGCGCCGGTCGAAAAAATGTCCGATCGGATGTCGACCTTTTGACCCGAGATCTGTTCGGGCGACATGTAATAGGGCGTGCCCAGGACGGTTCCCGTGGTGGTCATGGAAAAGGAAGGGAGTTTGGCGATGCCGAAGTCCATGACCTTCAGCCGACCGTCCTCGGTGATCATGATGTTGGAAGGTTTGATATCGCGATGGACAATATGCTCCCGGTTGGCGGCGTCGAGCGCCAGCAGGATCTGTTCTCCGATCTCGATGGCTTCCGCCGGCTCGATCGTCTTGCGCTCCTGGAGGACCTGAGCCAGCGTTCTGCCCGTGACGTACTCCATGCAGATGTACTCGAAATCCTCCGTCTCCCCGTAAGAAAAGATGGTCAGGATGTTCGGATGGTTGAGCCGACCGGCCGCCTTGGCTTCCTGGATCAGCCGTTTGCGTGCCTCTTCACGGACGGTCAGCTCTTCCTCCGTCAGGTCCTCTTCGAGCCTTTTGGAGATCAGTTTCAATGCCACCGTACGTACGAGAACGGTGTCGAATGCCTTGAACACCAGGCCCATGGCCCCCTTGGCGATGAATTGGTCCAATCGGAACTGATCGATGAGACTTCCGATGAGACTGTGCGGCGTGTTCATTGCGGTTCCTTCCACCTGTCATGCTTTAGCAAGGAAAGAGTAGAAAATGGTGTCGTCAATACAGCACGACGCGATGGGTGCCCAGAACCGTCGCGCCTTTGGGATCGAGGAGCTCCAGGACCAGGGGGATCCGCTGGCGGACGTCTCCCACGACGATCTCCCCGCTGAACAGGCCTTTCGAATCCACCGGCGCGGTAAACTGCGGGCTGAGGGAACCTCCCGTTTCGACGCTCCCACGGACCTTTGCTCCCGCGGGAGCACCCGTGACTTCGCCTTGAATCGCGAGCCGTGACTGCTTGGTACCGGGGACCGGACGGGCGCTCTGGATCCACTTGGCCACATTCGGCTGATCGAGACGTCCGTAGGTGGTGCCCTTGATGTCTGGGGACAGGAGGGAAAAGCTCGGCGTGGTCGGGGCTGGAGCGGGTCTGCTCGTCGGCTGGCTCACCGGGGTCTGGGCGAGTCCAGTTTGCTGTCCCGATGGAGCGGCCGAGGAGGCCGGCGGGGCGGTGGTCCTAGTGGATTCCGCCTGGCCCACCGCAGCGCTCTGATGGAGTGTCTGAGTGCCTTCTCCTCCGCCCGCCGCTCCCAAAAAGATGAACAGGTAGCCGACCCAGAAGAGCATCAGCACCAGAAGGTGTGGCATGATGCGGCCGAGAACGTTTCGCTCCGACCAACGCCGCGCGATCATCACCAGCGCGACGAGGGTGGCGAGCATGCCGCCGGTGACCGTCATGAATTTGATGAATCCGATCACCGATTCATGAATGAAATGCGTCATCTCGACCGGCTGGGATCCGATGGGAATTCCGGAGAAGATCGAATGGTACAATTTCACGAAATAGCCCAGGAGCTGGTAGACGCCTCCCTCGAGCCACTCGTGCGCCACGTGGGAAATGTGGCCGGAAATGGCCAGGGGAATGAAAGCCATCCCATAATGGGCCATGTTTTCGGACACCTTTTCCTGAGAGGCCGCCGCCGAAAGGGTCGAGGCGAGCAGGAATGGGATGAGGGCTGCCAGAATGAACCCCACGTAGACCACGGTGTGCATCACCACCGGGGGCCACTGTAGGGCAGCTTCGATCCCCTTGCAGAAGGCCAGCTGGGTGAACTGGTGGCGCCCCATGAGCCCCACCATGACGACCCCAAAAACCGAGAGGCTCAGGAGCGGCTCGCTCTGGCGCCACAGCTCCTGCAACGGGGGGCGGAGATTGACTTGAACGCCCCGGTTGTCGCAGCTCTTCAAGCAGTTGAAGCACATCATGCATTCCGCGTTGGTGCTAAGTGAAGCGGGGTAGGAAAACATCGGGCATCCCTCGGCGTGCTCGGTCCCTTTGTAGCAAAGATGCTGCCCGCACTGGGTCTGGCACACCTTCTTGTTGCCCCGCACCTCCATGATGCTCACGGGGGCGTAAGTCCCAAGCATTCCGGCAAGTGGGCATACATAACGGCAGAAGGTCTTTCGTTCAAACAGGACGCAGAAAATCACCGAAAGGGCGATGATGATGACCAGAAGCATGCCCGTGGCCCAGGGTCTCTCCGCCACGGCGAAGAATTCCTCCGTATAATCGAGGATCACGAAGGAGAGGGCCACCATCCAGAAATCCAGACGTTTGAGGAACTTCGGAGCCGGAAGGTTGTACCGTTTGATCTTGGCGACCAGATCGCCGATGCCCGCGATCGGGCAGACGCCGCACCAGATTCGTCCCAAAAGAAGGGCCGAAATGGGTAGGAGTGGGAACCAGACCAGCCAGGTGATCAGCATGCCCGGGTTGTTCTCAAAGGACTGAAGCGGATCGTCAGGAGCCCTCGATCCGCCGAAAAGCGTGAAGCCAGCCATGATCACGACCATGAAAATATTGAACCAGACAAAAAGACTGGGAATGAGCGGATGGCGGAGGAAGTTTCGGAACCAGTCGTTCCGGAGAAGGTTGAGCTTGTGCAGCTCCTTTTCGGACGGGACCACGAAAATCAGGTCCCCCGGGATGATGACATCCTCGGAGGATACGATGGCGGCCCGCTGCAGGACGTTTTCCAGTTCCTTGACGTTGCCCGGCCAGGTGTAGGAGACCAGCTTGTCGGTGGCCTCACGGGAAAGCCCGTTGATTCGCTTACCGTTTTGCTTTGCGAAGACCTTGAGGTAATGCTCGGCCAGAAGCGGAATGTCTTTCAAACGCTGGGTCAAGGTGGGCAGCGAGACCGTGCTGTCCTTGTAGAAGTCCTGGAGCTCGGGGATGAAGCGCTCCATGATTTCGGCCTCGGAGCCGGTCGCGACCAGGATCACCTGTGTGTTGGAGCGCACGCTTTCGCGACCGTATGTCCGGTGGAACCACCCCTGATGCAGGTAAGTGACCAGCTTGCTCTGTTGATGCGCATCGAGGAG
>CAZGQL010000039.1:11247-23668 GCA_964527905.1 uncultured Syntrophobacteraceae bacterium | reverse complement strand
CGTACCGGTCCCCACCATTTCAAGGTAACCGACTTGGCCCTTCATGTGGGTGGCCGACGGGTCGGCCTCAACGCCAAAAATGGCGGCGCCGATTTTGCTGCGGTCCAACTCCGCGAGGGACAGCTCCACATAGGGGGTTTCCGGTTGAGGACCGACCTTGTGGTAATACCGGGCAAAGGTCCGCTTGCCGGTTCCGGTCCTGCCGAGAATGAGCACCGATCTTTTTTCCTTCGCGAGGACCTCGATGCGCTTGGCCGCTTCCTTGATCTTCTTGTCCTCACCGATGATGGTGACGTCCGTGGGGGCGATCATCTGCTGCAGCTGATCCCGTCGGAGCCCTCCGCGGTCCGCTTCCGCCTGGCCGGCCGTCAGCTTCTGAAGCATCATCCGGTAGAAAGCCTTGTTCAATTCCGGCTTTTTCAGCAGCAGTTCGTTGAGACGATCGCGTCGCAATTCCAATACGTGAAGGTCCGTGTTGGCGACCACGGCATAATGGCCCGCCTCCCCGGCAAGGAGCCCCCGCTCTCCGAAAAAGCCGCCCGGCTTGATCTCGTCGATGGGCCGCTCCCCCCCCTCCTCGTTGATCTCCACCACCCGGATACTGCCCGAATAGAGAAAGTACATGCTCTCCACCGGGGCCTTCTGCCGCAGCACGATGCCGTCTTTGGGATAAAACCGCACCAGTAGGTTCTCGGCCAGCAACATCTTCGTTTCCTGATCGAGCCAATTGAACAGGTCGGTTCGTTCGATGAAGGAGATCTTGTCCTGGAGCGAAACGACGGGATCGACCTGGGTGAAGAGCAGGGTCGTGTCCCCGATCGTGATTTGGCTTCCGGACCGCAGCGCGACCTTTTGGACTAAGGTTCCATCGACATAGACCCCGTTGGTTGAGTTCAGGTCCTCCACCACATAGGAGCCCTTCTCGAAATAAATGGCGGCGTGCGTACGGGAGACCTTGCTGTCGTTGAGGATGACATCGTTATAGTTGACGCGGCCGATTCTCAGCTTCTCGGGCCCGAGGTGGAAAATCCGGCGGTTGGCCGATCCGGAGACGACCTCGAGGGTGGGCTGGAGCGTGAGGGCATCGTGCATGGCGGGCTTGGCCACGTCTGCGATGATGGTCTTGAGGTCGTCATCCGGCGGGGGGGCGGCGGATCGCCGCGGGGGGCCGGAGCCACCAACGCCCGGCTGGCCCGCTTCAGCAGGCCGACCGCCAGCCAGATGGTCGGGAGCGCTTGGTGCGTGGATTTCACCTGGGGCCGTTCCGGGATTCTTCTCGTGACTCATGGATGTTCATCCTCAAGGTTCCCATTGTTGACGAGACGCCGTGCGGCCCAGTCAGCCACGATGGCCGCGGCGGGATCGGTGCACCGGAAGGGAAGGAGCGCAGGGTCCCGGTCCATCGGCGAACCGTGGTGCCGCCGTCGACCGCTATAGAGCACACCGTTTCACGAACGGGTGCCCGAAACCCCATCGCCCTCCCTACACACCCCCGCCTGCCACATGCGGATACAGGGCTCGACGGGGATCCAGTCGCTACCGGGCATCTGAAATCCTGCCTTCGCGGGAAGGCCGTTTCGACTGCAAACTCTTTGTATTGTCGGGATCTTTCGAGTCAGCCGTTCAGTGACGCTCAATCGCTACAACCTGGTCCGCCTGTAGCTTGATTTCGAATTTCGTGCCATCTGTCCAATATTCCCATTCCACGTATTGGCCCTTGGGTTTCACTTTGGTCGGGTTGCCCAACAACCGCAAGACCTGTTGGGAGCTCATTCCCAGGTGCACGTGTGCATAGGCGCCTAGGGCGGGGCCTGGAGCGGGAGCGACTGGCTGGATTGGGGCCACCTGCGGCATGACCGTCCCTGGCGGGCCGGCCTGGGGAGGGGGAGGCGGTTCATTGCGACTGCAAGAACCCATCGCCCCCAGAATCACCACGAGAACCGTCAGAACACGGATGACCCTGCGCACGTCACGTTGATCTGTCATGTCGACTCCTTCTCCCCAGAAGTGGCTCACACTACTGGAGACTGCCGAAATCTCTCATCCAGAATGCTCCCATTGCCATGGAACCGACGCGGGTATGAGCCCCGGGAGCACGGGTCACGCGCCGATCAACCTGGGCGAGCTGAAAGAAGATGAAATGCGAAATGTTAGCGACATTATCAAGGATGAGGGGGCGGCTTGTCAACCGAGAGCCTCACCATGGAGAATCCGTGGTACAAAGCTGGACCGCCCTCCAGTTCCTGGAGAAGCCGAGGCTATCCATTGAATCGAATACCATGTGTATGTGATGAAATTTAATTGAAATATCGCGTAATAGTGTTTCTGTCGCTTTTTCATTGCCAGCCAAGCAATTGTACCGTATAAGCGCCAAGTTTACAGATTGCGTAAGTGGCGCCCGTACATACATTGGTTCCATGAAGAGACAATCGACATGTATCGAAAACGGCCGAAGGTGAAATCTACAGCCCCATCGAGGTGCCTGCAAGACCCTAAGATCTCGTCACCCCCGAGGAGGTAAGCGCTCGAGACTCATCGAAAAAGACCGGATTTTGACGTCATGGAACGACGGTGCTGGAGTGGATGTGAGCTCTCCTAGAGGCTCCAAGGGCGTCCTTCATCGATGGAAGGCTAAAGCCGGAGGACCTACCGGTCGATAATGTTCGAAAAAAAGGTCGGGGGAGGTAAATATGAGAAGGATGCTGGTTTTGGTTACGGCCCTGACGGCAGCCTTGATGGCGGGATTTCCCACCGAGGGTCTTGGGGGTGGGGCGGATGCCATCGTCGGCATCTGGAACACAGCGGACAACGATGCCAAGATTGAAATGTACAAGTGCGGCAGCGGATACTGTGGAAGGATCGTACACCTTGAGGAGCCTAATTATCCGCCCGACGACAAACAGGGGATGGGGGGGCAACCGATGGTGGATCGAAACAACCCCAACCCCGCCCTGAGAAAACGGCCGCTCATCGGCCTCACGTTTCTGGAGGGTTTCCAATATCAGGGGGACAACGTCTGGGATGGAGGTCGCATCTACAACCCCGAAAACGGTAAATTTTACAAGGCCCGGATCAGCCTCGCGGATGGCGACCACATTCTGTTAAGGGGCTATTGGGGGATCTCGCTGCTCGGCAAGACGGAAACCTGGGTTCGGGTCGCAGCGGGTTCCAATCGGGGTGCCTGACGGGAAGGGCCTCCAACACAGCGCCGCAGCGTCCAACCTGCCGACCCCGCATGACGCCCTCGCCCGAGGGGGTTCATGCGGGGCGTTCATCTTCGCTCGTTCCGCTTCTCCGCCAAATGAGGTTTCCATCTCGCAGCACCTCCCGGACTCGGTGAAACGGGATTGCCTGCATCCGGCCGGTCTCCGTCTCGATATGGAAGCAGAATCGGTCGCCCGGTTCGATCCGAAGCCGCGACAGCGGGACCCGGATGATCCGGGCCGCCACATGATCGAGGTAACCGAGCTCGAAACGGCCTTTCCCGAACTCCCGGTCCCAGCGGATTCGATTCAACAGTTCATGGATGGGGATCATCCTCGTTCACCGCTCGCCCAGGGCCATTGGGGGTCGCCATGGAACCGAAGCTTCAAGCCCGTTGGATCCTGCAGGGAAGATCCGTCAGACTCGGGGTCCCGAACTCCTTCCCCAAGGTCTCGATGGACGTCAGCATGTTGAAGTTTGACTGTTGCCACTCGAATTGCTCGGCCGCGTTTCCCTCCGGAAACCACCAACCTAGATCCGCACAGATGACTCGCGGATGAACGCTGTCGGTGACGCGGGCCGTCTGGGTGATCGTCCCGATCCTCGTTTGGATGTTGACCAGATCCCCTTCGCTGATCCCGTGAGAAGCCGCCGTGTCCGGGTGAATCTCCACCAGCGGGTTGGGGCGCTTCTCCCTGAGTCTCTCCACCCAGCGATAGGACGAATGCAAGTAGTAGCGGCTCTTGGCTCGGACGAGTCGAAGTGGATAATCCTGGTCTTCCTCGACCGTTCCGGCCTCCGGCAGCGGCTTCAGTTTGAACTTCTCGGCCGTGCTCAACCGCAGCTCCACCTTTCCCGTCGGCGTTCGAAATCCCTTTTCCCGGAAGCTTTCGAACCGGTCGGGCCCTTTCAGGTAGCCTTTTTGGACGAATTCCCCGTACGTCAGCCCGGCCGGCCGCAGCACGTCCTCCAAGAAGGTCTCGAAGTCCTCGTGCCAGTGCTCGGGGGGAGAAATCCGCTTGCCCAGTTCGTTCAGGATCTTCATGTCCGGCCAGCATTCCTCGGGAGGTTCCACGATCTTCGGCCGAGCCAGGATGATGCCGTGACCGATGCCGTAGTGGCCGCTGTCGTTCATTTCGAACTGGTGGGCCACCGGGAGCACGATGTCCGCAAAGGATGCGGTGGGCGTCATGAAGAGCTCCGCCACCGCAATGAAATCGAGGCTCATGAGGGCCGCGTGGGTGACCCTGCTGTCGGCCCAGGTGACCAAGGGATTGGTGCACATCCCGTAGTATCCCCGCACGGGGTAGGGAACGCCTTCGAGCACCGCCCTGCGGAAGAAGGCGGGGGCGACGGTCATCAGGCGCGGGATGACGCCATGATAGGCCGCGATCATCTCCTTGCGCTTGTCCGGAATGAGGTCCGCCCGGACAAATTCGGCCAGCCCCATGATCTTGGGGTCGTGGGCGTTGACGTTGCCACCGGGAACCTCGAGATTCCCGCAAACGGCCATGAGGCACACCAGCGCACGAGTTGTGTCGAAGACATGGACGTCGTGCTCGATGGCGTTCCCCCATTGGAGAGCGGCCGGGCGGGCGGCGGCATAGCGGCGGGCCGCCTCACGAATGAGATCGGGAGCGATCCAGGTGATCTCCGATACCTTCTCCGGCGGGTACGCTCGGACATGCCGGGCGAGATCCTCGAACCCGTGGGTGTATTGCGCCACGAAATCCTTATCGTAAAGGGATTCCTCAAGGATGACGTGCAGAAGCCCCAAAGCGAGGGCGCGGTCCGTTCCGGGTCGCACTTGCAGCCACAGATCGGCCCGCTCGGCCAGCTCGGTCCGCCGAGGGTCCACAACGATCAAAGCGGCCCCGTTTTTCACCTGCTCCAGGGTGAGGCTCGCGATCTGGCCTTCCTCACTGGTGGAAAGCACGTTGCTCCCCCAGGAGAGGATGAGCTGCGTCGGATTGTGTAGGTCAGCCACGGGATAGAACCCGCAGGTGTGAATGCCCGTGATTTCCCTCGGGGCATGACAGACGTCCTGGGAGGCGATGACATTGGGCGAGCCGAAAAGGTTGGCGAGCCGGATCAGGACAAAGTGCTCCAGTCCTTTGGGCATCCCCACACCGAAGCCCACCGCCCGGGCCCCGTGCTTTTCCTTGATCCTCAGCAAGTTTTCAGTAACTTCGTCCAGGGCCTGGTCCCAGGAAATCCGCTCCCACCTCCCCTCTCCACGCTTGCCGATACGCCGGAGCGGATGTCGAAGCCGGTCCGGGTGGGTGAGCCGGTCGGCGGACACCCTTCCCTTGAAGCACGTGTAGCCGTGGTTCAGATAGCCTTCCGGGTCGCCTTTGATGTCAACGATCCGATTGCCCTCGACGCCGACCAACAGGGCACAGCCGCCATGATCCATCCGCGCGCAATGAGTCTTGACCCAGCGAGTTGCTTCCCCCATCGTCCCTGACCTCCTCCCTTTGAGTCGCAGCATGAGTGAAATGATATCGAACTTGGGTTGATTATATGAAATCCGGATTCGATTGACCAGGAAGATGACGCCTCAGGGTGAGGGAATGGGGGGCAGCCCCTTGCGCCTCCGAATGGCCTCCAGCATGCCGACGTTGCCGGTCATCATGTTGTCTCCAAAGGGCGCGCCGAACGTGAGGGGCAGCTGGGACGATGCGGCCAGAGCGCGCTTGGGCCCGGTGGCGATGATGGCCTGGACGTTGTCGAACCCGATCGCCTCCCGGAGGTAGGCCCCATGGCCTCCCTCGGAGAGGACCCGCTGGTGGCTCAGCTCCCCGTCGGCCAGCTCGCGCAGCAGGCTGTCCAGGCGCTCCACGCTGATGTCGCGCGTGTGGTACTCGAAAAAGCCCGCGATCTTCTCCCCCGCGAGCGCGGCCCCGACCGTGTGGGAAGTGGCGACGTCGAGGACCAGGACGCGATCGAGCCCCCGGGCCCGCCGGTCCATGGAGGCGCCGAGGATGGCCGCAAATCCGCTGTCCATGACGTACACCTCCTTGGCGGGCAGTCGTCTGGCCGTCCGGGCGATGGAGCGCAGGCGGTTCAGGGTTTCGGGGACTTCCGAGGCTTCGAACAGGACGCTTTCCGGGTGAGGACTCCGGTCGAGGAGGTGCTGGTAGATCTGGTGTCGGTAGTCCAGGTGGGAGACCTGATCGGGCGGCATGCCGTGGTCCTGGGCACACACGGCAACGACGTCGAAGTCGAAAGGGATCCCAAAGGCCGTGACGATCTGCTCCAGGCGCGCCATGGGCAGGTCCGTGAGCTCGAGGATCCGAAAAGATCCTCCTCGAGCCAGGCGCGCCGCAGTTGTGTCGTCGACGATTTGGATCCCCCAGGCGCGCACGCGGTCCGGACTGTGGTGGAGCGTCATGGCCGCCGAGGCGGTGACGACCACCTGGGCCGACCGGGCCCGCTCGCGCAGGACCTCCGAGAGGGCCCCGCCCCCCATTTCGCAGCCAGTCAGCAAAAGGTCTCCGGGCAGCCGGTCGGCTTCCTCGCTGATCAGAGCCACCGGGGACCGTACGACGGCTTTGTAGTGCAGGGGGGATGCGGTGTCGAAGGCGAGCACGTCCATCGTTCCCGCGCCAACGTCGATCATGAGGGTGCGCGTGCCCGTTTCGGTCGGTTTCATGGTCTTCTCCCTTCTTGAGCCAGAGGATTCAACCAAGCATAGCACGTTTCCTTTGGAGGGCGGCCAGCTTCTTATTGTATGTGTTGGGGCGATTTCCCTTCGTCTGTCATAAATCGTTCCACGAGAACATCATGACACTTGCGCGGGGCGCGGAAACCGGATATCCGGGAGACGCTGTCGATGCACGTGCAAGCGGGAGCTACGGTTGCCCGCCGGTTTGGTTGGGTTCCAGGTGGGTTTGAGGTACGGGAGATCCAAAGCATGAGTCGGGCGGTCGCTCATTCCACGCAGTGCTTGTGCCCCTGTGGTTGGCGGAGCATGGTGCTCCTGGCCCTGGTGCCTCTCGCTTTGGCGACGGGCTGCGGCGGTCCTCCGTCCGACAAGCTGCAGGGCTACGTGGAGGGAGAATTCGTGTATGTTTCTTCGCCCCTCCCGGGGACCCTCAAGACCCTGCAGGTCCGGCGGGGTGCCGTCGTCCAAGCTGGGGACCCACTCTTCCAACTTGAGGATACCCCCGAACGGGCGGCCCGTGACGAGGCCGAACGACGCCTGGTCCAAGCCCGGGCAAACCTCGAGGATGCCCGGAAGGGAAGGCGCCCGTCGGAGATCGAATCCCTCGAAGCCCAGCTCAAGCAGGCGCGGGCCGCGTTGACGTTTTCGGAGCGGGAGCTCGCACGGCAGGAAAAACTCGCCCGCACTCCCGGCGCGAGTGCCGAGCAGGACCTCGACCGGGCCCGGGCGGCGCGGGACCAGGACAACCAGCGGGTGGCTCAGCTGGAGGCCGACCTGAAGACGGCCCGGCTCGGGTCGCGCATCGACCAGATCGCCGCCGCGGAGGCCGTGGTGCGGGCCCAGGAAGCCGCCCTGGCCCGGGCGGAATGGGACTTGTCCGAGAAATCTCAGCGGGCGCCTTCCGGGGGCTTGGTGTTTGACACACTCTACCGGGAAGGGGAATGGGTCGCGGCCGGACGCCCCGTCGTGTCCCTTCTTCCGCCCCGGAACATCAAGGTCCGGGCCTTTGTGCCGGAAACCCGGATCGCCTTGCTCCATGCAGGGGACCCGGTGCAAGTCTTCGTGGACGGTCTGAAGGAGCCTCTCACCGGGCGGGTGAGCTTCATCTCGCCACGCGTCGAGTTCACTCCTCCCGTCATCTACAGCTTGGAAAATCGCAGCAAGCTCGTCTTCATGGTGGAGGCGGTGTTCGACCCCGAAACCGCGGCGAAGCTGCATCCGGGACAGCCCGTGGACGTGCGATTCGGATCTTGAGTCATGACCGATGATCTCGCCATCGATGTGCGCGGCATGACCAAACGCTTCGGCGACCTCACGGCCGTGAACGGCATCGACCTGCAGGTGCGGCGGGGAGAGATCTGCGGCTTTCTCGGACCCAACGGAAGCGGCAAGACGACCTTCATTCGGATGCTCTGCGGCCTGCTGCGCCCGGATGCGGGAAGCGGCACCTGTCTGGGTCTTGATGTGATCCGGGAAAGCGAGCGCATCAAGCGCCAGGTGGGCTACATGACGCAGCGGTTCAGCTTCTACGAGGACCTGAGCATCGCTGAGAACCTGGATTTCGTGGCCCGCATGTACGGTATGAAAAACCGTCGGGAGGCGGTGAACGGAAGCCTCGAGCAGCTCGGTCTCACGCGTCGGCGCAACCAGCTCGCCGGAGAGCTTTCGGGCGGATGGAAGCAACGGTTGGCTCTCGCGGCGTGCATGATCCACCAGCCCCGGCTGCTCCTGCTCGACGAGCCCACGGCCGGGGTGGATCCCAAGGCACGCCGGGAATTCTGGGAGGAGATCCACCGGCTCGCCGCCGGCGGCCTGACATTTCTCATCGCCACCCATTACATGGATGAGGCCGAGCGGTGCCACCGGCTCGCCTTCATCCTCTACGGCGACTTGCTCATCAACGGCACGGTGTCCGAGGTGGTGCGCCGGTCGAATCTCACCACGTGGGAGGTCACGGGCCCTGACCTAATCCGGCTTTCCGAGCGGCTGCGGGAGTCACCGGGCGTCGAGCAGGCCGTGGCGTTCGGCGGCACGCTTCATGTCAGCGGGGGCGATGCGGCGGCCCTCGAAGAAGCCATCGCCCCCTTCCAGGCACCACCTTACGCGTGGCGGCGGATCGAGTCGGGCCTCGAGGATGTCTTCATTCACCTGATGGACCCATCGAAGGGCGGGCGAGCGTCATGATGGAACGGCATGGGTTCTCCTGCAGGCGATTCTGGGCCATGGTGGTCAAGGAATTCATCCAGATGCGCCGCGACCGGGTGACCTTCGCCATCATGGTCGGCATTCCGCTCATCCAGCTGATCCTGTTCGGGTTCGCCATCAATTCGGACCCCAAGCACCTGCCCGCGGCCGTGCTGCAGGCCGACCGGGGCCCCCATGCTCGAACCATCCTGCAGGCGATCCAGAACAGCAGTTATTTCGATTTCGTCCGGGAGGTGCACTCGGAGGCGGAAGCGCACGCGGTGCTCGCCCAGGGCAAGGTGCAGTTCGTGATCAACATCCCGGAGCACTTCAGCCGCGACTTCCTGCGGGGCGACCGGCCCTCCATCCTCGTCGAAGCGGACGCCACGGACCCGGCCGCCACCGGCAATGCCCTCAACTCCCTCCAGAACGCCGTGAACGGGGCGCTGCGCCACGACCTCCAGGGGCCCCTTTCCTACCTCGCGGGATCGGACGGCCCCGTCGACCTCAGGATCCATGCGCGCTACAACCCGGAAGCCATCACCCAGTACAATATCGTGCCGGGGCTGATGGGCGTGGTGCTCACCATGACGATGGTGATGATCACGGGGCTCGCCATCACCCGGGAGCGGGAGCGGGGGACCATGGAAAACCTGCTCTCCATGCCCACCCGTCCATTCGAGGTGTTGCTCGGCAAGATCCTGCCCTACATCCTGGTGGGCTACGTGCAGGTGGGCCTGATCCTGATTGCGGCGCGGTTGCTCTTCAAGGTGCCCATGATCGGGAGCCTGCCGTTGCTCCTCGGGGCGGCCTTGGTTTTCATCGCCGCCAATCTGGCCATGGGGATCACCTTTTCCACTGTGGCCCAAAACCAGCTCCAGGCCGTCCAGATGGCATTTTTCTTTTTCCTGCCGTCCCTGCTCCTCTCGGGGTTCATGTTTCCATTCCGCGGCATGCCCCGATGGGCCCAGACGCTCGGGGAGGTCTTTCCCCTAACCCATTTCCTGCGGATCGTCCGCGGCATCCTGCTCAAGGGAAACGGACCGGACGAGGTGTTGCGGGAGCTCTGGCCCATTGCCCTCTTCGCCGCGGTGGCTTTGGCGGTGGGCGTCAAGCGCTACCGGCAGACCCTGGATTAACCAGCTGCACCGGTCGGGCGATCGATGGTCAGCGCTTCGGCGCGGTGAGCTCCTTCTGTCTCTTCAGGTAGACGTCCTTTTTCCAGAGAATCAGCTCGTTCTCTTTCAGCCAGCGTTTCGCGGGGTCCGTGGCCAGGGAGTCGGCCTTGAGCTCCAGGAAATATTCCACGCCGTCCACCGAAAAAGCCACAGGCCCCAGTTGCCCGGTTCCAGAGCTCCAGGAAACCGTCACCCGGGTCCCCTGCGTCGAGATGATCTCGAAATCATAGACCGGAAAGCCTCTGGGGTAGACCTTGGGGTATTCGCGCCGGACTCCGATGAACCGCACCGTCAGGTCCGGGAATCGCGTGTCGGCATTCAAGGCGTAGGGAACCGGCCTGCCGTAGGGATCGGACCCGCCTTCGCACAGTGAGCCGAAGCCCAGCAGCAGCAAGAGGCCCACGCACATCCATCGCATCGTCTCCCTCCTTGCATTTAGAGGGCGGCCCTTTGCCCTCGTTCGACCCCGAACGTCGGGTCCCCAAGAATGAAAACCCCCGCAGCGCCGTGTGCGCCCGGGGGGATGTGGAGTCATGGGAAGGCGAGGGACTTTCGGGCGCCGAAGGGGCTCAGGAGCGAGCCCCGTTGGGCGCGGCGCCGTCTCAGGAAGTCGGCGGAAGCAGTCCCATCTTGCGCTTGAGCTCTTCGAGGGATTTCTGGGACCCGGCTGCCGACGGCGTACGCAGGGCTTCGTTGACCCGGGCCTCGATGCTGACGTTACTGCCGGCGACCTCGCCGTAAGCCGTGGCGAGCGATTCCTCCTCGCTCACCTTCTGTTTCATTTTGTCCAGCATGGCGATGGTGCTCGAGGAATCGATGCGCGCCAGTTGCTGATTGATCTTGCGCATGGACGTAGCCGTCTTGGCGCGCGCCCTGAGGGTCACCAGCTCGTTTTCGTAGCTGGAGATGGTCTTGCGCAATTCGTCGACCTTGGCCTGGAGCTGCTGGGACATGTTGTTCTGGGCCTGGTAGTCCTGGAAGAGCTGCGCGGCACGTTTTTCGGCGCTTTCCTTTTCCTGGAGCACCTCCATCGCCAGGGACTCGGCCTGGGCCGGATCCATTTCGCCCGCCTGGGCCCGTTGCAGCAAGAGCATCGCCTTGCGCTCGAAATCCTGGGCCAGCTTGGATGCATCGTCCGCCTGCTTCTTGAGGCGGATGGCAAGGCCCTTGACCTCGGCCAGGCTCTGCATGGCCTGGGTGAGGTCGGCCTTGAGATCCCGGATCCCCTGCTCGGTCATCTTGATGGGGTCTTCGAGCTTGTCCACGATGGAGTGGGCTTCGGACTGACCGACTTTGAACAGTCTCTGGAATATTCCTGGCATGGGTCGCTCCTTATGCTTGGCTGCTGAACTGCAACAATTCATCCCCGTGCTCGGCCATGGCCAGCGCCAGAGAGCGGATGGAGCTCTCCAGCTCTTCCTTGTCGAGGGTGGCCGCTTCGAGGGTGTCGCGGAAAAACACGTACTTGCATTGCTCATCAAGCAGGAAAGCCCCGTGAACCAGCGTGGCATTCATTTGCAGCAGCCGCTTGAAGAACTCCTCCCTGTTGGTTTCGGGCACCGGCATGATCAGCTGTTCGATGATGACGATGGGCTCTTCGCAGTCGATGAAGAGGTTCTTGATGCCGTTTTCCTCATCGTCCACGATGAGCAGCTCCTCGGCCGGGTCTTCCTCGACCACTGCGATCTGCAGGTCCGACAGGTAATGCTTGATGGTGTCCAGACACGTTGTCATGCTTGTCTCCTCCATTTGGAATCACTCCAGGGTCGTTGGGCTCAAAGGCCTCCTCCCGCAGTCGATGGGGTTCCGTCATGGCCGCTCCTTCATCGGATGCACCATCCGACCAGGAAGGACATGGCGACGTAAATCGCCCCTTCCACCGCGCCCGCGCCGATGTTCGGTTTTTCCTGGCGGACGAGCTCATCCGTCAACCGCTTGCCCGGCAAAATCAGCTTATCTGTGACCAACCGCGCCAAGGGGAGCACGATGAGTCCGAAGACCACCACGCTGGTGTAAAAAGATAAATTCTGCGTCCATGAAACGAAAGGGGTCTGGCACCCAAAACGGACAATGTTGCCGATGGCGAGCAGCATCCCGGCGAAGGCCGTCCCGACCGCCACGTTGTCCCTTTCGATGGCCTGCTGCACGTCGTAGGACGCCAGTCGGGTGTAGAGGAGGGACGCCACGA
>CAZGQL010000039.1:296-11186 GCA_964527905.1 uncultured Syntrophobacteraceae bacterium | reverse complement strand
CGAGGCCAGCGTCCCGTAGATGACCAAACCCACGGCGATGTGATTGGCCGCCTCGATCATGCCCACGCCGCAGTTGTGATCCCGGATGAGCTCGGCCTCCGCGTCCACGCGGGTGAGGATGATCCAGTCGTTGATGCGTGCCGACAGGTTCAGGAGCACGATGGCGATGGATCCGTAGAGAAAAATGTCAATGAGATCGACCGTCAGGGACAC
This sequence comes from uncultured Syntrophobacteraceae bacterium, assembly GCA_964527905.1. GTDB lineage: Bacteria > Desulfobacterota > Syntrophobacteria > Syntrophobacterales > Syntrophobacteraceae > CALBZH01. Next base: position 10,973 of record CAZGQL010000039.1, on the reverse strand, counting down.
GTGCGGGACGGAAAGGGTGCCGCCGACGGCCAGTGTCAGGCCCAGAAAATATCCGCACACCGCGATGGACAAGGCCAAATTGTCTTGCTCGACCAGTTGCTCCTTGAGATTGAAGGAGCGGTGCACGAGAGTGAAGACCACCCTGCCCAGAACGAACAAGACGATGACCGCCACCAGGAATACCGCTGCGAGGGAGAGGGTACCCAGAAACATGCTTTGCCTCCGTTGGTGGCCCTATCCGGAAAATCAGGGCCCGGTAACCTTATGGGAGAACCGCATCCGTTGGCCTCAGTACGGGACGTCCGTCCATGCCGGCTCAATCGGGCGCAACCGGATGCAAGGCCCTCAGGGTCTCACTCGAGGTCGATCGGTCCTCATCATCCCCGCAGGGCGGGGTCTATCCCAATCCGAATTCGGCAGGATGGATCTTAGGCGATCGCTAACGGCGGCCGCGGCTGCCGAACCCGCCGCCCGAGGGCCGGGAGGAGGGCGCCGCGCTGCGGCCCATCCTCGATTCGACCTTTCCTGCGAAGGATTCCTTCCGCTCGGCCATGCGGGCCTGCTGGCGCTCGAAAAAGCCGGGGTTCGCCTTTTCCGTGACGGTCCCCCGGGTCCCGTATTCCGTCCGGCCCTGGCTGTCCGTGCGTCCGTAATAGGGTTGGCCGCGACTTGTGGAGGAGCGGTAGTCCTCGTAGTCCCGGTATCGGACCGGCGGCGGGCCGCCCTGAGGGGCATAGGCTCCCCCCATTCGGTCGAGGAACTGGGAAACGATCATCGCGGTGGCCAGCCACTGCCAGACTTGATTGCCTTGGTGGTCCTTTTCCCAGCGTCCGAACCGGGAGTCGCCGACGAACTGGTAAGCCGGGGGTTGCGGCGTTTTGTCGAGGGTGCCGTCCTGGCGCTTGGTGAGAATCGCCATGCCCAGCGAGTCTTTGTACTTCTCGTAGGTCTCTCGGCTGACGCGGACCCAGTCGGTTGCGTTCTGTTTCACGTTCGGCGAGGCGTCCGGCTCGTCTTTCTTCCGGTCGATGATCAGGATCTTATAGCGGTGGAAATAGTCCTGGGTGAAGAGTCCCTTGGAATTCATGTCGGCGAGGATCACGCTGTATTCGGGGAACTTGTTCAGCTTGGCGGCCAACTGATCCAAGGTAGCCCCGCCGCCCCCATCGCCGCAGCCCACAAGGGCGAACAAGGCAGCCAACACGAGTGGCCCAAACTTGGTTTTCACGGTCGTGCTCCAGGCCCATCGGCGGTTAGGAACGTCGTTTGCCGGGCAGGATGTTGGTGAACTGGTATTCCTCAACGTAGTGGCCCACATAGGCTTCGAATTCCACGTCCCCCCATTGCATGATGCTCAACACGCCGACGCGCTCATCGTCTTCGTAGTCCCAGTAGAGGAAGGGAATCGCGGGCCCTTTCCCGTTGCGATAGTACTTCGCGCCGCCGTAGCTTTGCATGGTGTAGTGCACGCCCTCGTATTCGAGCTCCTCCGGTGGATCGCCGTGCTCCTGGATGTACTTTTTGAGCCGCCCGTCGATCATCCCGATGGGGACCTTGCGGGTGAAGCTCCAATAGGCGCCGTCCGCCTCCACGCGGGTGAGATAGCGCATCTCGCCGTCGCTGCGCAGTTCCCAGTCGTCCCCGCGGAAGCCGTCTCCCGTGTCGTGCGTGTGGTGGGCGAGCACTTCATAGGTGCGGCCGTCGTAATCCACGAGGTAGCCGGCCTCCATTTTCGCGAGCACCAGGTCTTCGAAAGGATCGACGGTCGGTTCTTCCTGTTTCTTTCCGAAGAGCTTGCTGAAAAACGACATGAATCCCCCCAACTTCAATGAAAGTTTCGGTTGAATGCCGCATTCCGCGCCGGTGCTTCAGGGAGGGGAACCGTTCGGCTCCACAGCAGTTTCGGCGGAGTCTGTGAAGCTCTCCTCCCGCATGCCTTCCCCATATAAGCATCAACCGCTAGAAGATAAAGAAGATCAAGAGCGGATGCCACAGAAATCGGGGAACCTGGCGCTCCGTCAACATCCTTACGCGGAGCCCCACTTCGATTCCCTCTCATGAGGGGGATGCGGAGGCGGCTTGCCTGGCAATACCACTTTATGGGTGGGCAGGCACTCAGGGGAGGTGCAGAGGGGATGGCGTCCGTCCCGCGCCATACGACGCCGATCGCGGGGGCTCCGTTGGGAACGTTCGTCCACACCCAGAGCCCCCTGCAACCCTTCGGACCGAGGCCGAGGGCTGGATATGCCGGAGGATCGAAGCGGCGTCTCAGTGCTTCACCCGTGTTAACCGGTCGTTTTCCTCGATGATCTTCTGGGCCGTTTCCATGTCCACCGTCTGGCCCGCCTTCAAATTCATCGACTGCATCGCTTCCGGCATCACCGCAATGACCATTCCGTCGTCCAAGCAAACGGTATCGAGCTTGACCACGGTATCGACTCCATAAGGCATGATCGCATCCTTCCTGTACCGTTGGATTTCCACTGAGGTGCGTGTGGGGGCTGACCGTCGCGGCACCCGTATCGATGGCGCCGTAGCCCCGGTTTCCGGCCGAATGATTCTTCCCGTGTCGATTGATTTTCTTATACAGAAAGGTCCATCCCATTTCAAGGGAGTCGTTGGGGCGACGGGGGCGTCTCGCCGAGGCTTTGTGGAGGTCAGGAACTCGAAGAAAAGAATTTGGGGGGAGCAGATTCAGGAGAGGCCGGGGCCTCGCGAAGAGGCCCCGGGTACTTATGCGTTACCTGCTCATCGTCGGATGAGAATCGCTCTTTGCGCCGTGCCTCCGCCGGAGGAAACAACGAAGACGGTGGTCACTCCGGGGGGCAGGGTGAAACCAGGGATTCTGCGATTAAACAGCCAGTTACCGACTCGGTTGGCAGTGACTACGCCGATGACCGGGTCGGCAAGGCTGGTGCCAGCATGGATGGTGATCTGCTGACCCGGAACCGTCCGCAAGTTCGTTCGGCCCGCAAACCGCACCAGGGGACCCAGCGTCGTGGCCAGCCTCCCTCGAAAATCCACGAGGGCCGTGGTCACGGTCAGCACTTCGGTGGACCTCACGGTAACTGTAACGGTCCCCACATTGGACGTCAGCCCGTTTAGCGTGATCGTGTAGGTGAAGGAATCCGTTCCAAAGAACCCGGGGTTCGGTCTGTACGTCACGGTGCCGTTTGCGTTGAGGGTCACGGTGCCGTTCTCGGGTCCTGTGACGACGGGATTGCCCAGGGTCACAATCGCCCCGCCCGGCAATGGAGCGCCGCTCAGCAGCGTGTCGTTGGCAAGGATCGCAAAATTCGCCGCGACGCCGTTTTGATTCACCGTGATCACGTCATTGACGGCCACAGGTGTGTTCGGGTTGGTGGGTGGAAAGACCTCAAAGGTGGCCGGATCATAGATCTTGCCGGACACCGTGAACAGGTTCGTCTGAACGTTCACCCCGGGGCCGACGACCCTAAAGAAATTCGTGCCGAAGGGACTTCCGGTTACGGCATGCTCGACGGCCGGGTCACCGATGTACTGGATGTCCACAGGCGGTTCGGTAGTCGAGGGGCGTTTGAGCAGCGGATCATTGGGGAAAGTCGTCCAGGTCAGGAAATTTGGTCCGATTTTGCTGTAGAGCGCCCGGTCAAACATCTGGTTGGGCTCGATACTCCGGAAGGTTGCGTCATACTGAAAGGGATTGAATCCGCCGATGTCTTCGGTGTAGTTGATCGCTCTCCTTCCGCCGGTGGCGTCCATGTCCGCCTGGGTCACTTGGAACGACTTCGTCCCGTAAGGATGAGTGACCGTGTAGGTGCCCGCTCTCGGCGTGTCGATCCGAATGCGGATCCTCCCAAAAACCATCTGATTGCCGTCGATGACGGAACCGTCCCCGCCAAAGGCCGCCTCGAGCGCCAGCACCAAAAGACCTCGTCCCGCTCGACCCCCAGGAAGCAAACCCGTGTTCAGCCGTGCGTCCGCCGCCCAGTAGAATCCTTCGTCACCCGTGTTCAGCGCGACGGAGACCGGATCCAGCGGATCGACGGGGGCCGAGATGCACATGGGGTCGATGGCGGGGCAGATGGTGAGACGCAATCCCTCCGTAGCCGGAGCGATCGGCCTGTCTTCGTAGTAAACGGGATAGCCCACCGGATACCCGGGAGCTCCGCCGGGCCGATACAGTGGTCCCAGGTTCTCCAGTTTCTTCGGTTCAACCGGAGGGTAAACATGCGCCGTCACAGGAGGCGCGGGATTCGGCAAAACCTTCCCGCTGACCGTAAACAGATTGGTTTCAGCACTGATTCCATTGGGGCCCTGTACCCGAAAAACGTTGAATTGAGCTCCCAGTGGACTGCCCGTGACGACGTGGGGGATGCCGAAGTTTCCAATATATTGGACCCCGTTGATGAGCAAATCGGGCCCTGGAATACCGTCTTCATCCAGTGTCGTGTAATTGGGCCAGGTCAGGAAACTCTCGAGAATGGGGCTTGCCAAAGCTCCCTTGAAATTGTTCTCAACCCGCTGGGCGCTCGTGGATGTTGGAGGCTCCGAAGGGGTCCCGTCGGCTTTGGGCAGAATCTCTCCCAGGAGAGGATCGAAGGCTCCGATGTCTTCCGTGTAGTTGATCCCGTCCGCCACGGTGACATTCTTGAAAACCTTGGTCCCGTAAGGATGGGTGACTGTATAGTCTCCCGGTACGGGCACATCCACACGGATGCGGATGCGTCCGAAGACCATCTGGTTGCCATCCTGAACCGAGCCGTCTCCGGCATAGGCCGCCTCGAGGGCCAAAACTAAAATGGCCTTTCCGCCACCCACCAGGGGCGGATCGATGATGGCGTCAGCGGCCCACCAAAACCCCTCGTCATCCACACCCGGATTGAAGGATAGGCAGTTCGGATCATTGGCGCACAGCATCAGGCTCCTGCCGGCTCCGTCCGTGTAGTATTGAGGGAATCCCCCCAGATCGGTGTCAACCGGTCCCACGGCGCCAAATTCGGTTGGGGGCGCAGGTGGGGGGGGGGCGAGTTGCGCCTGCGCTCCGGATCCCAATCCGAGCACGGCAACCAGAATGGCCACAAACCATAGCCTTGTTTTGAGTCGAGTCATGTTCTGTCCTCCATAGAGTTGGAAGAGGAAAGCCAACCTGGTCTTGCCGTATCGATTCGATCCGAAGAACGCGAACGATGGCCAGTTCCTGCCTCAGGTAAGGGCAATCACCAGGACCTTGCCGAACCTGCCGCGAGTAAGCTTAGCACCCCCTCACGCTCAAGCAATTGGACCCCACGTGCCGTGCCCGGCTTGTTTCAGCACAACGCCAGTTGTTTCATACCGTGAAAGAGGGTTTGCGTCTACACATAAATACGTATTTCCCAGGCCTGCTACGCTCGCATTTCCTCAAGGGGAGTCCTCCTTGTGAAGTGAAGCAGGGGCCTTGCAGAGGCAAGGCGCTTAAGTGTCGGCCTAGGTCTGGGACAACGTGATCCGTGCAGCGATCCAGTCGTCATCAACAAATTTTTCCTTTCACAAAATGACCTTGAGCGTAACTCAATGATAGGGACTCCGGGGTCGCTACGCAAGCAGATGGATCAGGTAAAATGCGTACGATATCGTTCAGAGACGTAGTTCGGTATCGGGGCAGCCTCATTCTTCCCGTCCCACGGGCTGCGGACTGTTTTGTGATCCAATGGAGCCTGAACGGGGGTTGCACGGAGCCGAAGAATCTGGTTGACTGGTAGGGTGCGGCGAGCGGATCCGGCGAGGGACTCTCCGCGTGGGTCCCCGAGAAGCCTGCCATACGGGCTTGCGCATGCCGAATCGACCGGCCTCCGAGCGAAAAGAGCGGATGAAGGGCAACGGAGGGTTTTGCTGCGGAAAACGAAAAAGGGCTCGGAAGTGATCCTCCCAAGCCCTTGATTTTGCTGGCGTCCCCAACCGGATTTGAACCGGTGTTGCCGGCGTGAAAGGCCGGTGTCCTGGACCGGGCTAGACGATGGGGACCAAAAGGTAGCTGGCTTTTAACGAACGCCCTTGGCGTTGTCAAGGCCTTTGTTGGTGGGCCGTGCGCGACTCGAACGCGCGACTCTCTGCTTAAAAGGCAGATACTCTACCGGCTGAGTTAACGGCCCAAAACCCAACGACGCTAAGAGATCCAGGCAACTAACACGCTTTTTTCGGACCTGTCAAGGGTGAAATCGCCCCACTTCGCACCATACGGCGCGCGTCATGCTCGGTGGCGATGCACGCTTGCGGGCCCACAACGGAGCCTTTCGGCCCAGGAAACAGGAGGAGCCATGAAAAGCCTTTCGGTCCTCGTTTTTGCGGGTCCTCTGGCGGTCTTATCGCTCTCTGTGCTTCCCCTCATGCTCGGAATTGGAGGCGCGTCGGGTGAGGCGGGGCCAACCCATTTGAGACTTCCGGAGCCCAAACTGGATGGGAGCCTGTCCGTTGAGACGGCCATCCTGTTGCGACGGTCCGTCCGCGAGTTCGCGAGGGGACCCCTTTCATTGTCCGAAATCTCTCAGTTGCTGTGGGCGGCCCAAGGAATCACGTCTCCCGCGGGGATGCGGGCCGCCCCGTCGGCGGGAGCTCTGTATCCCCTTGAGCTGGATCTGGTCTGTGGGGAGGTCGAGGGCCTTGAGCCCGGCGTGTATCGCTACGAGCCCGGGACGCACGGGCTGCGCCGCAGGTTGCCAGGGGACAAGCGTTCGGCGTTGTGCGCGGCAGCTCTCAGCCAAAGCTCGCTCCGCCAGGCTCCGGCCGTTTTCGTGATCAGCGCCGTCTATGAGCGAACGATGCGCAAGTACGGTGAGCGAGGGATCCGTTACGTCCACACGGAAGCGGGCCACGCCGCCCAGAACGTGTGCCTCCAGGCCGTGGCCCTCAAGCTCGGCGCGGTGCACATCGGAGCGTTTCTGGACGAGCAGGTTTCAAGGGTTTTGGAGCTCAAGGGGGATGAGAAGCCGCTGGTGCTGCTTCCGGTCGGACGCATGGCATCTTGACAATTGGCAAGCAGCGCGACCATCCAGTGGGTCGATGAGCGCCGCGCTTCCGGGGGATTCAGGGCAGCAGTTTCTCTCCAGCGGCCAGGCTTTCGAGTGCGTCGCGGTTGAGGATTTCGATCCTTCGCCCGTCCACCCGGATGAATTCCTGCTGGCTCAGACGGCCCAGAATGCGGGAGAGGGTCTCGGGAATGGTTCCCAGGAGACTTGCCAGCTGCCCCTTGGTGATGTCGAGCTCCAGGACGGGTGCCGACGCGTTGTGGTCGCTCAGGTACAGGAGGTAGGCGGCGAGGCGTCCGGGGACCTCTTTGAGGGACAGGTCCTCGACTAGGTGGACGAAGGTCCGGAGGCGCCTGGAGAGAATGGCCAGCATGTTCATGGCCAGGGAGGGTTTTCGAGCCACCAGGGCCTTGAAGGCTTCCTTGGGAAAGAAGAGCAGCCGGCTGGGCTCCAGCGTCTCTGCGTGGGCAGGGAAACGCCCCCCTGCGAAGACCGGCACTTCGCCGAAGAACTCACCCTCCCCGAAAATGTGCAGGATCTGTTCCTTCCCCTCCAAGGAAAGCTTGTAGATTTTCACCCGGCCGCTCACAATTCCGAAAAAGCCGGAGGCTTCGGCGCCCTCGTGGAACAGAGCACGCCCCTTCGGGTGTTTCTGGTCAGCCGCAATGAGCGCGAGCTCCTCGAGATCCTCCTTCGGCAGGCCGTTGAACAACGCCAGCCCTGCGATCCGCTCGATCAATTTCATCTCGTCTCCCCTCCCGTTCGGCCATAAATACCGCGACACTTGATGCAGGTCAAAGTCATTGATGCCTCGACGCGATACCGTTGCGGAACCATCCGGCAGGCAGGCCCCCCGCGCCGCGAGGCTCTTCGAAAAAAACATGGGATCTTGATCTACATCAAGGTGCCTCCGTCGGTGGGGCACTAAATTGGGGGCCAGGGTGGTTGACGGAAGCGGGCGGGCTTTGGTTCCCGGTACAGCGGGTGGGTGGCGGGACTTTGGGTTATACTTCAAGCGTTAAAACGATTCACAACCCATCACGAGGAGAGAGAACATGTTCTGTTACCAATGCGAACAAACGGCCAAAGGCGAGGCATGCACGAAGTTGGGGGTTTGCGGAAAACAACCCGACGTGGCCGCTCTTCAGGACCTTTTGATTCATGCCCTGCGCGGGCTTGCGGTGTATGCCGCTGAGGGCCGCAAGGTCGGTGTCAATGATCCGGCCGTAAATCTTTTTCTGTGTAAAGCCATGTTCACGACGCTGACCAATGTCAACTTCGATCCGAACGACATCGCCCGGATGGTTCGCGAGACCGTGACCCTGCGCGAACTGTTGGGGGCCAAGGTGAAGAACGCGGGCGGAAAGGTGGACGCCTATCCTGAAGTGACCGGCTTCCAACCGGCGGCCACACTGGAGGGCATGGTTGCCCAGGGCGAGGCGGTGGGACTCCAATCCGACCCGACCGTCGATCCGGACATTCTGTCGTTGCAGCACATTCTCTTGTTCGGGATCAAGGGTGTGAGCGCCTACGCGGACCATGCGGCCATCCTCGGGCAGCGCGACGATGCCGTGTACGCGTTCATCGAGGAGGCTCTGGTGGCGCCCCTCCGGAAGGACCTGGGACTCAACGATTGGGTGGGCCTCGCGCTCAAGTGCGGGGAGGTGAACCTGCGTGCCATGGAGCTCCTCGACGCCGGCAACACGGGTACCTACGGGCATCCCGTGCCGACCAAGGTCCCCCTGGGCGCCAGGAAAGGAAAGGCGATCCTGGTTTCCGGGCATGATCTGAGGGACCTCGAGGAGATCCTCAAACAGACCGAAGGTAAGGGGATCTATGTATACAGTCATGGGGAGATGCTGCCCACACACGGCTACCCGGGCCTGAAAAAGTACACCCATTTCTACGGCCATTATGGGACCGCCTGGCAGAACCAGCAAAAGGAGTTTTCGCAGTTTCCGGGCGCGATCATCATGACCACCAACTGCATCCAGAAGCCGCAGGAGGTGTACAAGGACAACATCTTCACGACCGGCTTGGTGGGATGGCCCGGGGTTCCGCACCTCAAGGACTACAACTTCACTCCCGCCATCGAAAAGGCCCTGGCCATGCCAGGGTTCCCTGAAGACAGCAACAGTAAGTCCGTCATGGTGGGCTTTGCCCGGAATACGGTGATGGGCGTGGCCGAAACCGTGATCAATGCCGTCAAGAACAAGGCCATCCGGCATTTCTTCCTGGTCGCCGGCTGTGACGGCGCCAAGCCGGGCCGCAACTATTACACGGAATTCGTTGAGAAGGTGCCTAAGGACTGCGTCGTGCTCACCCTCGCCTGCGGCAAATTCCGGTTCTTCGACCGCGACCTCGGAGACATCGGTGGCATCCCGCGCCTCCTCGACGTGGGACAGTGCAACGACGCCTATTCCGCGATTCAGATTGCCGTCGCCCTGGCGAAGGCGTTCAACGTCGGGGTGAACGATCTTCCGCTCTCCCTGATTCTGTCCTGGTACGAGCAAAAGGCGGTGGCGATTCTCCTGACACTGCTTCATCTTGGGATTCAGAACATTCGGCTCGGGCCTTCTCTGCCGGCTTTCGTCAGTGCGAATGTCCTCGACGTGTTGGTGAAGAATTTCAACATCAAGCCCATCTCCACGCCCGATGAGGACCTCAAGGCGATCCTGGGCTGAGGCACCCGCTGGTTCCCAAGCTCAACCTTGGGAACCAGCACGGTGGCGACCATCGGACCGGAGAATGGTTTGTCGCCAGGATGGGACGAGGGTACACGGGCGGTTGGGTGGTCCAAGGTGTCGGGATTATCCCCTGCGGAGGGGCCGTCTCCCCGGCACTCATCCAGAGACGGCGCCGGGTGCGGCGCATGCGGACGAAAAGGAGTGACAGCCATGAAATGCCCCGGTCAGGACAGCCGGTTTTGGGAGCCGGGAGCCATCTTCGAGAGCCAATGCCCGAATTGCGGCCATTCGGTGGAGTTCTTCAAGGATGAATCCTCCCGGAAATGCAAGAATTGCGGGCATAAGTTCGTCAATCCGAAAATGGATTTCGGGTGTGCCTCTTACTGCAAGTTTGCCGAGCAGTGCCTGGGGGACCTCCCGCCCGAGCTCCTGGCCAAGCGGGAGGACCTGCTGCGTGATCGGGTCGCCGTGGAAATGAAAAAATACTTCGGAAAGGATTTCAAGCGCATCGCGCACGCCATGAAGGTGGCCCGCTACGCGGAGCAGATCGTGAAAGAGGAGCGCGGACAGCCCGCAGTGGTGCTGGCCGCAGCCTACCTGCATGACATCGGGATCCGGGAGGCCGAGCGGCTGCACCAGAGCTCAGCAGCCCGCTACCAGGAAGAGCTGGGCCCGCCGGTTGCGCGGGAGATCCTGTCGCGACTGGGCGCCCGCGAAGAGCTGATCGAGGAGGTTTGCGACATCATCGCGCACCATCACCACCCACGCGAGCCGGAAACGCTGAACTTCATGTGCCTCTACGATGCGGATCTCATTGTGAACCTTGAGGAGAATCACCGGGAGAACCCCTTGGCTCCCGAGAGGCTGCGCGCCATCATCGACAGGAACTTCTTCACCGGAAAGGGGAAGGCTCTGGCCCTGCAGGCTCTCCTGGGGGAGACCGGCTGATCGCTTGGGCTGCTTCGGGCGACCCATGAACCGTTCTGCGTGTGACAAGGATTTTCTTA
>CAZGQL010000039.1:0-209 GCA_964527905.1 uncultured Syntrophobacteraceae bacterium | reverse complement strand
CCGGCGCCGAGGGAGTCATTCAGGTCATCGACGGCAAAGCGCGACTCATCAAGGAAAGCTATTGCGACGGACTCGGAGCCTGCCTCGGGGAATGCCCCCAGGGGGCGCTGCGCATCATCGAGCGCGAATCCGAGGAATTCGACCCCGAGGCGGTCGAGCACCACCTGGACGAGCTCAAGAAATCGGCCCAGGCCAAGGTCATCCCCATG
>CAZGQL010000038.1:33940-34530 GCA_964527905.1 uncultured Syntrophobacteraceae bacterium | reverse complement strand
CCTCGTACCACGCGTGCAGGACCGTGCCGCGGACGACGTAAAGCAGGTGGATCTTCACCGCCTGGATGTCCATTCCCGAAAGGTAGTGAGCCGTCTGGAGCATATGCGAGCGATCTTCGCCCGGCAGACCGAGGATCACGTGGACGCACACGGGGAGCCTGCGCCGGCGGGTCCGGGCGACGGCGTCCTCAAAGGCCGCGACGGTGTGCCCGCGCCGGATGCGCGCCAGGGTGGCGTCATGGGCCGACTGGAGACCGTATTCGAGCCAGATGGGTCGCCGGGTCGATAGGTCCTCCAAGAGGTCGAGGGTCTGCTCCGGGACGCAGTCGGGCCGCGTCCCGATGCTGAGCCCCACGATATCCGGGTCGGAAAGCGCCTCCTCGTAGAGCGCCCGGAGCGTTGGCAAAGGACCGTAAGTATTCGTGAAGGACTGGAAGTAGGCGAGAAAGGCCTTTGCCTTGTAGCGTCGAGAAAGATAGGATTTGGCCTGTTCGATCTGCGTGCGGATGGGGATGCCCTGTCGGGCGGCTCCCGTGCCCGAGCCGCGGTCGTTGCAGTAAACGCAGCCGCCCGTGCCCAGGGTCCCGTCC
>CAZGQL010000038.1:0-33930 GCA_964527905.1 uncultured Syntrophobacteraceae bacterium | reverse complement strand
GATTGGGGCAGTTGAGGCCCGCGTCGAGGGAAATCTTTTGGACGCGGCACCCGAATCGCTCGCGCAGGTATGAATTGAAATCCCGGTAGGGTTTGTCCATGGGCTTCATGACGGTTCACGGAATCTTGAAGATCGTCGAACGGCCTGTGGCGATTTCAACGTCCCGACTACGGGGACGGATCAACGGTAACAGAACATGAACGGAACTTCCAGTCGCCATCGGGTTACGGAGTGATTGGGTCATGAGTGCGGGCTCCTACGACGTGATCGTAGTCGGTGCCGGGCATGCGGGGTGCGAGGCGGCCCTCGCGGCGGCTCGCATGGGTTGTAAAACCCTACTGCTTTCCATTTATCTCGACACCGTGGCTCACATGCCCTGCTCGCCGTCCATCGGTGGGATCGGTAAAGGACATCTGGTCAAGGAAATCGATGCGCTCGGCGGGGAGATGGGGAAGATCTCGGACCGGACGGCCCTGCAGTACCGGCTGCTGAACACCAAGAAGGGACCCGCCGTCCGAGGGACCCGGACCCAGAACGACAAGGTACGCTATCGAACGCTCATGAAACAGGCCTTGGAACTGCAGGATCAACTAGACCTCAAACAGGCCTTGGTCGAGTCCCTGGTGGTGGAAGACGGTCGCGTGCGGGGGCTCGTGGACCAACTGGGTGTTTTTCACGGCGCGCCGGCCGTCGTTCTGGCGACGGGAACGTTTCTGCACGGATTGATCCACATCGGAAAGGTCCAGATCCCCTCGGGACGTGCCGGCGAGTTTCCATCGAACCGTCTGGCCGATCAACTCCAGGAGCTGGGCTTCACGCTGGGTCGGATGAAAACCGGGACTCCCGCGCGCCTGGCCAGGCGAAGCATCGATTTTTCCCAGTTTGTCTGCCAGGAGGGGGATCCGGTGCCACGCCCATTTTCCAGGGCTTCCAACGGGATCGATTATCGACCCATCCCCTGTTTCCTCGGACGGACGCACCCCAGAACCCATGAAATCGTACGGTCACACATCCACCTGTCCCCTCTCTACAACGGGACGATCCGTGGGGTGTCGGCCCGTTATTGTCCGTCTCTGGAAGACAAAATCATGAAGTTTCCCCACAAGGAATTCCACCAGATCATCCTGCAACCCGAGGGGGTCGACACCGAGGAAATCTACGCGAGTGGCACCGGCAACTCTCTCCCATACGAGATTCAGATGGCCCTTATCCACAGTATTCCTGGGTTGGAGCAGGCGGAAGTCATGCGTCCGGCCTATGCCATCGAATACGATTTCATCCAGCCGACCCAGCTGCTGCCCACCCTGGAGACCAAGCGCGTGGCGGGTCTTTTCCTGGCAGGCCAGATCAACGGCACGTCGGGCTATGAGGAGGCCGCGGCCCAGGGGCTCTGGGCGGGCATCAACGCCGCCCTCAAGGTTCAGAAACGGCCTCCTTTCATTCTGGATCGATCGGAGGCCTACATGGGCGTCTTGGTAGACGATCTCGTGACCCGAGGCACCAACGAACCCTATCGGATGTTCACGTCAAGGGCCGAGTATCGCCTTTTGCTACGGGAAGACAACGCGGATCTGCGACTCGTGGAGCGGGGCTGTGATCTCGGATTGCTCCCCGAAGAGGCGCGACGGGAGATGCGGGAGTGGCGCGAATCCTTCGCGGGAGAAATCGAGCGATTGAGGCGGACCGTCATCCGACCGTCTCCGTCCGTGAATGCGTACCTGTCCGAAAAAGGCTCCCCCCCCATCGATGGACCGATCTCGCTCGAAAAGCTCCTCAAGCGTCCGGAGCTGACGTATGAGGACATCGAAAATCTCGAGGGCCATCGGTCCGAGGTCTCTGAACGGACGCGGGAGCAGGTGGAGGTGGAATGCAAGTACGAGGGGTATTTGCGGCGGCAAGAAGCCGAGGTGAAAAAGTTTAAGCATCTCGAGCAGCTGGCCATCCCTGAGGATTTCCCTTATGAGAAGGTGCCGGGCTTGTCCAACGAAATCCGACAGAAACTGGACAACATCCGGCCGGTCTCGCTCGGACAGGCCTCGCGCATCGCCGGAGTGACCCCCGCTGCGCTCTCCATCTTGCTCGTTTATCTGAGGCGTTTCCAGGGCAATTCAGGCAATGGGGAGAGAAAAGTGAGTTGACAAAAGAAGATTCCGACTTGCCTGAATCCAAAGCTTCTATATAATGGCGAACCTGTTGTGAACCTGCAATCGATTCTTCGTTGGAATCCAATTTCGGCAGGGTGGATCACGGTAGGAGGGGGAGCCATGCAGACAGGTCAAGACAGGGATACCATCGCCGTACTGCGAGAGCACGGTTTACAGGTCACCTATCAGCGGCTGGCGATTTATCAGGCGCTGCTCGATTCCAAGGATCATCCCAGCGCGGAGGAAGTTTACCAGCAGGTGCGCCGCAGATTTCCAATGGTCTCTTTGGGTACAGTGTACAAGACGCTGGAGCGCTTCCATGAGGTGAAGCTGATTCAGCGGGTGAGTCCCGTAACCGATGTGGCTCGTTATGAAGCCAAAACGAGCGCCCACCATCACCTGATTTGCCTCGAATGCCAGACCATCGTCGACTTTGAGGATCCCACCCTGGACGAAAAGATCCAACTGCCCGAAGAAAGTGGGTTTCAGGTCCTCCAGCGGCAAGTCGTCCTCCAGGGGCTGTGCCCCCAATGTCGGCACGACTGAACCCACGCGGTGCGAGAAAGGAGGGTTCCACCCCGAGCGGTCGAAGGGTCCTGCCTGCGACGCCGTTTCGCCTTTGCCCGTCCTCGTCCGGGTCTCGCCTTCATGGGTTCCAGAGCCTCGCCTGCCCCTCCACGGCGGATCCGCCTAGGGTAACCTGTTGGATAGAATTGCCTTTTTACAGCTCGCCTCCGTCCTGTTTGTGCTTGAATGTCCATTGACGGTTGTGCTAAGGACGTTTTTGGCGGGATGCACAACTGTTCCATGACCTCAAATGGCCCCGTTGTGGTCATGGTCCGTCGCACTTTCAGAAGCTCTCAGGAGGAAGGAGGAAATGCCGTGAATGTTGTGGTGCTACTCAAACAGACTCCGGATACGGAATCGGTCATTCGGATCGCCGGCGACGGCAAGTCGATCGTGACCGACGACCTCAAGTGGATCATCAATCCCTACGACGAATTCGCAGTGGAAGCGGCTCTTCGATTGAAAGAAAAACACGGCGGAACGGTGACGGTGCTGAGCTGGGGGCCCCAGCGCGTGGTCGAATCGGTGCGCACGGCGTTGGCCATGGGTGCAGACACCGGTGTCCTGATCGACGACCCCGCCTTGGATGGTGCGGACAGCTTGGGGATTGCCAAAGCCCTGGCGGCCGCCGTTAAGGAGTTGAGCGCCGATGTCGTGGTGTGTGGTTCCCGCGCGGTGGACTACGACTTGGCGCAGCGTGGAGCCATGGTGGCCGAGCTTCTTGGATGGCCCCACCTGGCCCTGGCGGTGAGCCTCGAGTGCGATGGCTCCACGGTCGTCATCGAACGTCCCATCGAAGGGGGGAAGGTGACGCTTGAAGCCGACTTGCCCGCGGTGGTGACGATGGGAGGCTCCCACGCTGTCTGGAATCCTCGTTATGCCTCGCTCCCCGGAATCATGAAAGCCAAGAAAAAGCCGCTCACAACCAAGAAGCTCGCGGACCTGGGGCTCGACCCCGCCGAGTGCTCGGCCTCCGGGGCCAAGATCCGGATGACATCCTTCGAAATGCCGCCCCAGCGTGCCGCGGGACGTCTCATCGAGGGGGAGGACACGGCCGCCAAGGCGCGGGAGCTGGTTCGTGCGCTTCATGAAGAAGCCAAGGTCATTTAGTCCGGGGAACCAAGGAGAACGACGATGACAGATTGCGTTTTGGTGGTGAGTGAGTTTCGTGGCGGGAATTTCCGTCGCGTGTCGTATGAGGTGGCGAGTGAGGGGAAGCGGATCGCGGATGCCCTTGGGCTGGGCCTGTGTGCGGTGGCCGTGGGGGCGGGGGTGGCCGACAAGGCCCCTGAGCTGGGTCGCTACGGAGTGAAGACGGTGTACGTCGCGGATGATCCGGCATTATCTGGCGGAAGCCTATGTCTCCATGGTGGTGGCCGCGGTGAAACAGTGCAATCCGGCAGCGATCCTTCTTCCGGCCTCGGTGGATGGCAAGGATCTGGGTGCTCGGTTGGCCGCCGCGCTGGGAGCGGGCCTGGCCCAGGACTGCACGCAGGTGAGCTGCGAGGGAGGAAAATTGAAGGCCAAACGCCCGGTGTTCGCGGGCAAGTGCTTCGCCTGGTGCGAATGGGCCGAAGGGGCTCTCCCGATCATTTCGTGCCGTCCCAACGTGATGGATTGTCTGGTTCCAACCGAAGGCGACGCGGCGGCGGTTTCGAAGCTGGATGTGCCCCTGCCGGCGGTCCGCTCTCGTGTGAAGGGAATCGATTTAGACACCAGTGGCAAGGTGGAGCTCACCGAGGCTGAGATCATCGTCTCCGGTGGTCGTGGCATGAAGGGGCCCGAGAACTATGCCATGCTCGAAGAATTGGCCAAACTGTTGGGAGCGGCGGTGGGCGC
This sequence comes from uncultured Syntrophobacteraceae bacterium, assembly GCA_964527905.1. Classification (GTDB taxonomy): domain Bacteria; phylum Desulfobacterota; class Syntrophobacteria; order Syntrophobacterales; family Syntrophobacteraceae; genus CALBZH01. The sequence continues at coordinate 29,380 of CAZGQL010000038.1, read as the reverse complement.
TTCCCGTGCCGCCGTGGATTCCGGGTGGCGACCCCATTCCGATCAGGTCGGGCAAACCGGTAAGGTCGTAAATCCTAATCTTTATATCGCCGCCGGCATTTCAGGGGCTATCCAGCATTTGGCGGGCATGGGTTCTTCGAAGTTCATCGTGGCTGTCAACAAGGACGGCGAAGCCCCGATTTTCACCAAGGCCGATTATGGAGTGGTGGAAGACCTGTTCAACTTCATCCCGGCCTTCACGGAAGAGGTTCGCAAGCTAAAAGCCACCTGCTCCTAAAAGTGTAAATCGTGGGCCATCTGCGGGTTCCCAAGCTTGAGCTTGGGGACCCGCTGATCAGGCCTCCCATGACCACCCGGTAATTGGAGTGGGTGTGCGTAGTTTTCGTGATGGCCCCCGCGGACCGGGGGCTTCCTGCGCCCCGCGACCTGCGCGGGTGCACGGCCCCCCGCACTCCGAGTCCGTTCTTCGAAATCCATTCCCGCTCACGACCTCGAGCCCGGTGCATCGCGCGGACCGACCCGGGCGGAGCCCACAGGAGTCCTGCATGGCACGGACCATCGAGTATCCGAGTCAGAGCCTTCCCAAGCTCCTCGAGCAGAACGCCGTACGGTTTTCCAACCATGTGGCGACCGAGTTTTTTGGGGCCAGGCTTCGTTATGACCAACTGTGGGACCAGATCCTGCGGTGCGCGTCGGCGCTTCGGGAGCTGGGTGTGCAGCCGGGGACCCGGGTGGCGATCATGCTGCCCAACTGCCCCCAGGCGATCATCGCCTACTATGGGACCCTGTGGCTGGGGGGGATCGCCGTGCTGACCAATCCGCTCTACATGGGGCGGGAGATGGAGCACCAGTGGGCGGATGCCGAGGCGGAGATCTTGGTCGTTTTGGATCACCTGTATCCCAAGGTCGAGCCGGTGCTGCCCAAGACGAAGATTCGCAAGGTTTTGGTGACGAGCCTCCGGGAATACTTGCCCTTCCCGTTGAACTTTCTCTACCCGCTCAAGGCGCGCAAGGAAAAGCTTTTCACCGCAGTTCCTTACCGTGGGGAGGTGCTCAACTTCAAGCGAGCGTTGGGGGCTGCCCGGCCTGAGTCCGCGGACTGCGCGGCCGGCTTGGACGATCTGGCCCTGCTTCAGTATACGGGGGGGACCACGGGGCTCTCCAAGGGTGTCATGCTCACTCATCGAAATATTCTGGCCAACGTGGCTCAGCTGGTCGCGTGGATCCCCGACCTGAAGTGGGGAGCGGAGCGGATGCTTGCCATCCTGCCGTTTTTCCATGTGTTTGGCATGACGGTGGTGATGAACCTCGGCCTGTACATCGGGGGGGCCGTGATCTTGGTGCCACGCTTCGAAGTCAACCAGTTCCTGAAAACGCTCCAGAAGAGCAGGCCCACGATCTTTCCCGGGGTTCCGACCATCTACGTCGCCTTGGTGAACCACCCCCGGATCCGGTCCTTCGATCTGTCGTCCATTCGGTACTGCATCACCGGATCGGCACCCATGCCCTTGGAGGTCCTCCGCACGTTCGAACATCTTACGGGGGGCACGATCATAGAGGGCTACGGACTCACGGAAGCGAGCCCCGTGACGCATGCCAATCCCTTGAGCGGGGAACGCAAGCCGGGGTCGATCGGCGTCCCGCTTCCCGATACCGAGGCCCGCATCATGGACCTCGAGTTCGGTGAGCGCCAGATGCATCCCGGGGAGACCGGGGAGCTGGTGGTGCGGGGACCTCAGGTGATGAAGGGCTATTGGAACAACCCGTCGGAGACGAAGAAGGTGCTCAAGGACGGCTGGTTGTACACGGGGGACATCGCCAAGGTGGATGAAGAGGGCTATGTCACCATCATCGACCGTAAGAAGGATCTCATCCTGGCGGGGGGATACAACGTGTACCCTCGGGAGATCGACGAGGTACTCTATGAGCATCCGAAGATCTTGGATGCCGTCTCCATTGGCGTGCCAGACGCCTATCGGGGCGAGACGGTCAAGGCCTTCGTGGTGGTCAAGCCCGGCGAGACCCTGACGCAGGAGGAGGTGATCCAGTTTTGCAAGGAACGGCTGGCTGCCTACAAGGTTCCCAAGCAGGTCGAATTCCGGGATTCCCTACCCAAGACGATCGTCGGCAAAATTCTCCGCAAGCAGCTCCGCGAGGAGACCCTGCGCGAGAACCAGAGTGCTTAGCCCTCCCACTAGGGCCATCGCCCCCGAGGGGACCTTCCGTGGCAACGGGCGATCCCTGCGATTGCGAGGTCTTGCATCTTTAACGGCATGATCATGCACACCACGTTCTGCCCGGGTTCCCGCAGGCGGCTGCTGTGGGAGGCCGCAACGGATTTCTACTGGCTCCAGAATCGAGGCTACCCGCGGTTGGCCGCCCTGGAATGGGTGGGGAACCGTTATGCCCTCGACGGGCTCGAACGAGAACTGCTGCGGCGGGGCGTGTTTGCCCAGAAGATCGCGCTGGCCAGACGGGCGAAGCGCTCGACGGGGTCGGACTGGCGGCACACCTGCCTAGCCGTCGACGGCCACAACGTGCACATCACGGTGGAGAGTGCCCTTCTGGGCCGCCCCATGGTCAAGGGGAACGACGGGGCCGTGCGGGACCTTGCGGGCCTCTCGTCACGCTTCCGGATGACGGAGATCACCGATACGGTGCTGGACTCCGTCATGCATTCTCTTGCAGCGATTCGACCGCCCATCGTTCATTTCCTCTTCGATGCCCCCATGAGTCGGAGCGGAGACCTGGCGACCCGGTATCGGGAGCGGATGCGGGCGCTCGGGCTGGCCGGAGAGGCTCGCGCGGTGCCGGTGCCCGAGCGGGAGCTGGTCGCCTCCGGGTGCGTGCTGGCAACGAGCGACGGGGGTCTCTTGGATTCCGGGTCCCGGTGGATCGACCTGGCCGCCCGCTGCCTTCAAGGCACTTCCCTTCCGTTCGATCCTGTAGATTTTTCCTCGTTACTCCTCACTCGACCCGAGGCATCGAACGTCCTGGTGCCGGGGGATCCCTGCTGACTTCCCCCTCCATTCGAGTTCTTTACAGGTTGTAAAAAAACCTGACACCTTTCCGTCTGCGATCCCCATTGAGCGATCGGCGTGGGGGCTGCTGTCTCCTTACTGGCACTCGAGATCTTCCGAACCCCGAGTCTGTGTGATCAATGGCACAACCATTGCCAAATGGACCTGCGGTGCATGGATGACGGGTCCGGAACGTGACGGACCCCAGCGGCCGAGGTGATTGGACAGGATGAATGATTGAAGGAGGTTGATTCAATGAGTGGTCCAAGGCAAGTGTTTGAGTTCCTCAAAGCGGCTTCGGTGGCGCACGCGCGATGGGACATTGAAGTGTCGATGTCCATCATTCGCAATCGGAAGAAGCTGCTGGTTCTGCTGCTCCTCTCGCTTCCCATTCTGGCGGTGTCGTTTATCGAGGCCGCGGACATGGTCGGGGGCAAGACCGCGTATGCTCCGGCGTTCTACACAACAACCATTTTCCTCGTGTCCATGGCGGTGGGTCTGGCGGCTGGATTGATCACGGGCTGCATCGGTGCTGGCGGCGGATTCATCATCACGCCGGCGCTCATGGCCGCCGGCGTCAAGGGCATTCTGGCCGTCGGGACCGACCTGTTCCATATCTTTGCCAAGGCCATCATGGGCACAACGGTCCACAAGAAATTGGGAAACGTATCCGTCAGCCTGGCGGTGGCCTTTCTGGTGGGCTCCGCGGGCGGCACCTTCATCGGCGGCGCCATCAACAAGGGTCTCTACAACAAGGACCCGCTCCTCAGTGAAGCATTCATCAGCGCAGTGTACGCAGTTCTTCTTGGATTCCTCGGTTTTTATGCCCTGATCGATTTCCTCAAGTCCAGCAAGGGCGGCGGGGGCGGGGACGCTCACGGCGGACCGTCCGGCGGGACGCCCGCTCTGGCCACCAAGCTCCAAAACCTGAACATCCCCCCCATGATCACCTTTGACGAGGATTTCGTCCCCGGCGGCAAGAAGCTCTCGGGCGTGATCATCGCCATGGGCGGTGTGGTGGTCGGCATCATGGCCGCCATCATGGGCGTTGGCGGCGGCTTCATCACCTTTCCCATGTTCGTGTACATCTTCGGTGTTTCGTCCATGACGACGGTGGGAACCGACATTCTCCAGATCATCTTTACGGCGGGTCTTGCGGCCATCGGCCAGTACGCCATCTACGGCTACGTGTTCTATACCCTGGCCATGGGCATGCTCATCGGGTCTCTCCTCGGCATCCAGATTGGGGCCCTCACGACGAAGGTGGTGAAGGGCATCCACATTCGCGGGTTTTACGCGGTGTCCATCATCGCCGGCTTCGTCAACCGGGCGGCCACCCTCCCCAAGAAGTTCACGGAGCTTGAGGTGGTGAATTTTTCGCCGGCGTTGGTGAACTCGGTGGAGTTTGTGGGCAACATCATTTTCTGGATCGTCGTGGCCATTTTCGGCGTCTGGATCTTTGGCAAGTTCTTTGCCAATGTCGGTACATTGAGAGAGGAGGAATAGGCATGTTGGTACGACACAAGGGGCCATTCAATATCGGGATCTTGCTCACCCTCTCGTTTTTCGGGGTTCTTGCTCTGATCTTCTCGCCGGTTTTCGGCGGCAAGAACGGTCTCGAATACTCGGACGACCTGTTCAATAAACTGTCCAAGGGATCCTCGTATTTCATCCCGGACATCACCAAGAAGGCCCAGAAGTTCGCCGGCAAGGAAGTGTCTTTCACGGTCAAGACGGACAAGGCCGATGCGGCGGCCAAGGTCTTCATGGCCTTAGGAGCCCAGGTGGGGACGCCTCAGAGCGGTGAGATCAAGGTCACCGCGGACCTTGGAAAGCTTCTGGCCGGAGTGTTGAAGGACGCGGATTCCATGTACCACAACAAGGGGGAAGAGGTTGCCGCCCGTTACGCGGGAATGGACGAGAAGAGCGTCCTGAAGCTTCAGTGGGATGTCCTCAACAAGTCCATCAAGGAGCTCCAGAAGGAGAAGAAAATCGACGAGGCCAACGCAGTCAGCGAGGCCTTGAAGAAGGGAATCGAGCCTGCCTACAATTTCTACAAGATTCCGGCGGAGGACATTTTGGGCAAGGCCGGGACGGTTGTTGGGCTGCTGGTCTTCTACGTCCTCTACACCATGTGGTGGGGTTACGCCATTTTCTACCTGTTCGAGGGCATTGGACTGAGCATGAAAAAAGCCAAGGTCAAAAAGGAAGTGTAGGGAGGGACACGATGAAAATATTAGTGCCGGTGGACGGCTCCGTCTACTCACTGGAAGCGGTCAGGGTGGCTCTGGATTTCGTGCAGATGAAGGGGGCCCAGGTTTATGTCATCAGCGTGGTGCCTTACATCGGGGGTCTGGAGGAGCATGAGATCTCCCCGTCTCGCCGGGACCGTCACGTGGAAGCGTTCAGCAAGGTTGCGGACGAGGCCGTGAAAAAGGCCTGCGAAGTCCTGACCGCGGCGGGGGTAACCTGCGCCGGCAGTCATTCGTTACTCGCGCCGGCGTCGGTTCCCGACGCGATCATCGACTTTGCCGAAAAGGAACAGATGGATCTGATCGTGATGGGGAGCCGCGGTTTGAGCCCCTCGGCACGGTTCAAGCTCGGGAGCGTGGCCTCGCAGGTGGCCAAGTACAGCCCCTGCTCCGTTCACCTCGTGAAGATGAAGGGTTGATCGATTTCATAGAGCCTCGCCGTCTTGCGGCGGGATACGATCATCAAGGGCGAGGGGCCAACCGCCCCTCGCCCGTTCCGTTTCACTGATTCTCGGCCTCCGGTGCGGGGCCGGAAGCCTCCAGGCAGGACACCCATGCAGGAACCCGCGCTCATCCTCGTCACCGACACCAATCGTCACGTCCGCGACCTGCTCCGGCGGGAGCTGGAGGCGGAGGGTTACGAAGTGCATGTGGCGAGAGACGGCAGGGAATTGATCGCACGGTTGAGTGGCGACCGCCCTCCGGATCTGTTGATCCTGGATCCGGACCTTCAGGACGCTGGCGGGCTTGCGGTACAGAAGCGGCTCAGGGAGGGGTTGTGCTCGATTCCCGTGGTCATCCACGGCTTCACGGCGGAAGGTTCATCGGGGGCGCTGCCGCTTGTTGGAACCGCTTTCGTCGAGAAGTCGGAGAATCCCGACGTGCTCAAGGACGTTTTGAGGCGTGTGCTCTCCCGGGAGCAGCCGGCGCGCCATCGGGGCGCGGCTTCCGATGCCGAGCACGCACCCGAGCGGAAAGGAGACAATCCCTACTAGGTCTGGGTGTCGGCTGCAGTTGAATCCCTCCGATCTTTTGCCCCATGCGGCTGACCGCCGCCCCCGCCGCCCTCCAAGTTTGTTGTCCTCCGCGCCCTTTTGGAGTATCTTCAACTCTCGTCCGGAAAGGGTGGACTTGACGCTCTCCTGCCCGGGGCGCCCGATCGAGCGTTTCATGGGCGGTCGGCGTCGGATCGGATGGGTGAGCGAATCTGGGGGAGGCCAGTCTAGTGGATGCATTCAGCGTTCTTTTGGTGGATGATGAAGAGGAGTTCCTGGAAACGCTCGTCAAGCGCCTCATGAAGCGTAAGCTGACGGTTGCCGGCAAGAGCAATGCGCAGGATGCGATTGCGTATCTCAAGGAAAATCCAGTTGATGTGGTTGTTCTGGACGTGAAGATGCCCGGCATGGACGGATTGGAGGCATTGCGGGAGATCAAGCGCTGCAACCCGGCGGTCGAGGTGATCATGTTGACGGGGCACGCCAACATGGAAGTGGCCATCCAGGGAATGGAGCTGGGGGCGTTCGATTACCTCATGAAGCCGATGGACATCGACGAGCTGCTATACAAACTCCAGGACGCGTACAAGAAAAAGCAGCTCCGGCAGGGCAGCGCCTGACGTTTGTCCCGGGACCCCGCCGGGCTCTGGCCGGGCCCATTGGGCTTTGCCTGTCAACCTTGGAGGGGGTGGACGCAGCGGGCTCGTCCGCCGCTGACCGGAGGTTGCGGAGCCTCCCTCGGCAGGGTCGTGACTCCCGGATCGGGCGATGTGCTTCGTTAAGCATCGAGCCAAGTGGTAGGATGAGTTTCCGGGAAGGTCGGGTTTCAGCAATGTGTTGACCGTCCCAGCGGCAGATTCGCCGGTCTTTTTGTCCGGGGAAGTCCGTCAATCGGTCGACCGCTCTCGCGCTCCCACAGGATCCCCTCATGCCCAAGCTGCTTGACTTCTTCAAACGGTTCACGAAGAAGAAGGAAGCCCCTCCCTCCCAGACGGTCGAGGAACTGCGGGCGGCCTTCAAGGCGCGGTACCACAATTTCAAGCTTCTGCTTGCCGCGAACAACAAGGCCCTCGAAATCATGTCCGAGATGGAGCAGGCCTTGCGGGAGAGCCGTCCGTTCGGCATGGCCTTCGTTCGCGCCCACTGCACCGCCGTCGGGGTGAATGTCTTCCGAATCATCAAGAACCTCGACGAACTCGCCCCCAACAAGTATGAAACCCTCTACGAACGCTTTCGCCACATCCAGGATCAGATCAATCTCATCCTGTCCCAGCGCCGGGTACCGGGGGGAGATCAGCTGGTGCTGCCGTTTTCGAAGATCGACCGGCATCTGGCCGATCAGACCGGAAGCAAGATGGCCAATGTGGGGGAGATCTACAACCACCTGAGTCTGCGGGTGCCAAGCGGCTTTGTCATCACGGCCCACGCCTACCAGCGCTTTTTCGAGCACAACGATCTGCAGCATGAAATCGACCGACGTCTCCAATCCACCGAAGCGGACCAACTGGATGAGCTTTTCGCCTTGAGCGCCGATATCCAGCAGTTGATCATCCGTTCGAAGGTTCCCGAAGACCTCGAACGGGCGATTCGGGATGCATATGCGGAGCTCGAAAGGGAGCACGGGGAAGGGGTCAAGGTGTCCATGCGGAGCAGCGCGCTCGGGGAGGATGCCGCCGACACGTCCTTTGCCGGCCAGTATCGCTCCGAGCTCAATGTCAGCAGCGACTACCTCATCGACGCCTATCGTGAGATCGTCGCGCGCAAGTACAGTCTGCAGGCCGTGAGCTACCGCCGGAACCGGGGGATCCTGGACGAGGACATTTCCATGTGCGTCGGGTGCATGGTGATGGTCGACGCGGTGGCCGGAGGGGTGACGTATTCACGCAACCCGCTGAATATACGAGATGATTCGATTATTATCAATTCCGTCTGGGGTCTGCCCAAATCGGTGGTGGATGGAAGCGTGGCCCCGGACGAATTCGTCGTTTCGCGCGAGGATCCGGGTAAGATTCTGGAGCGGCTCGTGAGGCCGAAGCTCCAGCGCTTTGTGTGTTATCCGGACGAGGGGGTGTGCCGGTTGGAGGATGCCGGACAGCACGCAGAACTGCCGTCCCTTGATGACGGGCAAATCCAGGAGCTTGCTCGGATCGCCTTGAAGCTTGAGGATTATTACGGGACGCCTCAGGACGTGGAGTGGGCCATCGACGGGAAGGGGGACATTTACATCCTGCAGTGCCGACCGCTCAAACAGATGGAGGCCGCAAGGCGGCCTCGAGGCAGGTCGGGGTTGGAGATCGCCCCCGAGGCCGTGCTGTTGCAGGGGGGATCCACGGCAAGTACCGGGGTTGCCTGCGGGACTGTGTTCGTGGTCCGCAAGAACAGCGACGCACTGTTGTTTCCGAAGGGGGCGATCCTGGTGACTGCGCAGGCTTTGCCCCGCTGGGCCGCGCTGCTCAACCGGGCGTCGGGTCTCATCGCGGAACAGGGAAGCGTTGCGGGCCATTTGGCCAACGTGGCCCGGGAATTCAGCGTTCCGGCGCTCTTTGGTGTCGAGGATGCGACGGCGCGGCTGCCCCACGGCGAGGAAGTGACGCTGGATGCCGACGGACTGACCGTCTATCGGGGGCGTATCGAGGAGCTTCTTGTCCAGACGGAGCCCCGGAGGAACCTGATGCAGGGGAGTCCTGTCTACGAGGTTCTCAAGGAAGTCTCCCAGCACATCATCCCCCTCCACCTCCTCGACCCGGATTCGACCGAGTTCCGACCACGCAATTGCCGCACCTTTCACGACATCACTCGGTTCTGCCATGAGAAATCCGTCAAGGAGATGTTCAATTTCGGCAAGGAGCATCACTTCTCCGAGCGGGCCAGCAAGCAGCTGTGGTGCAACGTTCCGATGCAATGGTGGTGTATCAATCTCGACGATGGGTTCAAGGAGGATGTCCCCGGCAAGTTCGTTACGCTCGACAACATTGTTTCGATCCCGGTGCTCGCGCTTTGGGAGGGGATCAACGCCATCCCCTGGGAGGGGCCGCCCCCCGTCGACACGCGGGGCTTCATGTCCGTGCTCCTTGAGGCGAGCGCCAATCCGGCCCTCGATCCGTCCATGCCCTCGCATTACACCAACCGCAATTACTTCATGATTTCGAAGAATTTTTGTAGCCTGAGCTCCAGGTTCGGGTTTCACTTCTCGACCATTGAAACCCTCGTAGGCGATCGGCCGAGCGAGAATTATATCAGCTTCCAGTTCAAGGGCGGCGCGGCCGACTACAACCGGCGACTGAGGCGAGCCCAGTTCGTGGGGAGCATTCTGGAAGAGTTCGGATTCCGGGTGGAGATCAAAGAGGACGGGGTATTCGCCAGGATGGAGGGGTACGACGAGGCCGTCATGAAGGAGAAGCTGCGCATCCTTGGTTATTTGCTCATGCACACGCGGCAACTCGACATGATCATGGCCAACGAGGCAGCCTACCATCATCATCGGTGCAAGATGTTGGCCGATATCGCGTCGATCCTCAAACCCGAATCGATGCCGGGAAACGAGTGCCATGCGAGTTGAGCGGCAGTACATTTCCGTCAAGGTCGGGGACGCCCCTCTCGGGACAGATCAGCGCGCGCTGCCGATTCTCGTGGAATTGAGCGACTTTCTCTCCCTCTCCCTCCCGCTCCGGGAGGTTCTGGACGGGGTGTTGACCAAGGTCCTAGGTTGGTTCGATCTCAATGCGGGGCGGATCTATCTGTTCGATGAACGGGAAGAGTACCTCGAGCTTGCCGCCTGCCAAGGGGTAGATGCCGGCGGCTTGGAGCGGGTCAGGTCGACCGAGGGATTCACGGGGAAGGCCGCGCGGACTGGATCCTTCATTGCCCAGCACGTTTCGGACCTCGAGGACACCAAGCGTGCGGCATTTCTGGAGGCCAAGGGTTTCCGGGTCGTTTTCTGTGTGCCGCTGATCGCCATGGGCAGGGTGCTGGGGGTGATGAACCTGGCAACCAATCGGGAGGTCCAACTGGATACTCGGGAGATGGACCTGCTCATCGCCATCGGGAACCAGTTGGCCGTTGCCGTCAACAATGCGCGCCTCTACGAAGCCCTGACGGCAAAGGTGGCGGAGCTCAAGAGGCAGAAGGAAGCCATCGAGTTCTTCGCCTATTCCGTATCGCACGACCTCAAGAGCCCCGCCATCGGCATCCATGGACTCACCAGCCGGCTCATGAAGAGCTACGGCAGTTGCCTGGACGAAAAGGGCCGGCACTACTGTGAACAGATCCTCAAAGGGGCGGAACAGGTGGTGCGGCTGGTCGACCGGATCAACGCCTACATCATGGCCAAGGAGTCCACCTTGCGACTGGGGGAAGTCGCTATGAAGGAGGTGATGGAAACGATCCGAGGGGAATTCTCGGACGTCCTGACCCGGCGCAGGATCCTTTGGGAGGAGCCGGAAACCCTGCCGGTCATCGTGGGGGATAAGATCCTGCTGATGCGCATTTTTCGCAACCTGGTGGATAACGCACTCAAGTACGGGGGCAAGGGGCTCAGCCGGATCCGCATCGGGTACCGGGACGAATCGGATCACCATGTCTTTTCCATCGCCGACGACGGCGTCACCCTCAAGGTCGAGGATCCGAGCCGCCTGTTCCAGCTCTTCCGCCGGGGCCAGACCTCCATGGGGGTGGAGGGGACGGGCCTGGGACTGGCGACGGTCAAGGAGATTGCCGAGCGGCACCAGGGGGCCGTGTGGCTGGAGCCGGATGTCGAGGAGGGAACCACCTTCAGCGTTTCCATCTCCAAACACCTCCAAAAGGGGCAGTGAGCGGGCGCTTTCAGCCCCAGGGTCCCGCCGGTTTTCCACTCCCCGCTCCCATTGAGACGTGCAGGATGCCAAGAGCGTTTCCGCGGACACGCGGCTGAGAAGGACAGGAGCTTGAGCAGCATGGGGCTTTTCAACCTCGACAAGATCTTTCGGCCCGCCGCGGTGGCGGTGGTCGGGGCGAGTGAGAAGGAGGGCAGTATCGGCCGGGCCTTGATGCGAAACCTTCTCGATGGGGGCTTCCCGGGGCCCGTCTATCCTGTCAACCCTCATCGGCACGAACTGTTCGGACTCCGGTGTTATCCGAGCTTGACGGCCGTCAGGGGTCCGATCGACTTGGCGGTGGTCGCGATTCCCATAGAGGGGGTTGTCGACGTGATTCGAGAATGTGCGGAGGCTTCGGTCGGCGGGGCGGTCATCATCTCGGCGGGCGGGAAGGAAGTCGGAGCTCGGGGTCGCGCCGTCGAGGCGGCTATTTTGGAGGCCGCTCGGGCGGGAAATGTCCGCCTCATCGGCCCCAACTGCCTCGGGATCGTCGCCGCGCAGGCCCGGCTCAACGCAAGCTTCGCCCACCACATGCCCCTGCCTGGAAAGCTCGCCTTTGTTTCCCAAAGCGGAGCCATCTGCACGGCCATCCTCGATGTCTCCATCCGGGAACGGATCGGCTTCCGCTACTTCGTCAGCGTGGGGAGCATGTTGGACGTCGACTTTGGGGATCTGGTCCATTACATGGGCCAGGACCCTGAGGTGAGCAGCATCGTGCTTTACGTGGAAAGCCTCAGCAACTTTCGGCGCTTCATGAGCGCCGCGCGCGCGGTCTCCCGGGTGAAGCCCATTGTGGTGCTGAAGGCGGGCCGGTCTCCCGCGGGGGCGAGGGCAGCGGCTTCGCACACCGGTGCTCTGGCCGGGTCCGACGAGGTCTACGATGCGGCGTTCAAGCGGGCGGGCGTTCTGCGGGTGCGAACGATCGAAGAATTGTTCGACTGCGCGGAGCTCTTGGCCAAGCAGCCGCGTCCTAAGGGAGACCGCCTCGCCATCATCACCAACTCCGGCGGGCCCGGGGTCATGGCGACCGACGCTCTCGCCGTCTTCGGGAAGGAGCCCGCGTCCCTGAGCGCGGAGACCTTGGCGCGGCTCAATGCCTTTCTGCCACCCTTCTGGAGCCGCGGAAACCCCATCGACATCCTCGGGGATGCGTCGGCCGAACGATACGTCCGGACGGTCGAAGTCTGCATGGACGCCCCGGAAATCGATGCGCTTCTCATCATGATGTGCCCCCAGGCCTTGAGCGACCCTACCCGGGTGGCCGAGACGCTGGTGCCGCTTTTGGGGAAGCGGAGGGTGTCGCTTTTCACCGTGTGGCTGGGCGCATCGGATGTGGAGCAAGGGCGGGAAGTCTTCAACCGGGCGGGCATCCCCACCTATGAAACACCGGAGCGGGCCGTCCAGGCCTTCATGAGTATGGTGGCTTACGGCGCCAACCTCGAACTGCTCCAGCAGGTGCCTCCCAAGTTGCCCCGGGACCTGGCCTTCGATCATGAAACCGCGCGAAGGCTCATCGAAAAGGCTCGGTCGAGCGGGCACGGAACCCTTACGGAAGTGGAATCCAAATCGCTATTGGCCGCTTATGGGATCCCGGTGAATCCGACTTCCGTGGCGGCTTCGGCGGACGAGGCGGTGGAGGCGGCCAGGCGTCTGGGCTATCCGGTCGTGATGAAGATCCATTCCCGGGCGATCACGCACAAGACCGAGGCACGGGGGGTTGTCTTGGACTTGAGGGACGATGAAGCGGTGCGGCGATCGTTTGGGGAGATCATGACACGGGCCGCCGCTTATGACCCTGAGGCGGACCTGCTCGGAGTGACCCTCCAACCGATGGTGGAGCGACCCGATTTCGAGCTCATCCTAGGCGCGAAAAAAGATTCGGATTTTGGTCCGGTGTTGCTCTTCGGGATGGGTGGGGTCCTGGCGGAGGTCTTGCAAGACCGTGCCCTTGCGCTGCCTCCCCTGAACCGCCTGCTGGCCCGGCGGATGATGGAAGAAACTCGAGTATTTCAGTTGCTTAAAGGGTTTCGAAACCGCCCGCCCGCCAACCTTCTGCTGTTCGAGGAAATCCTCATTCGATTGGCCCAGTTGGTTATCGATTTTCCGGAAATCGTGGAGCTCGACATCAATCCCCTGATCCCGCTCCAGGACGGCGCCTGTGCGGTGGATGCCCGGGTGCTGCTGGACTGCTCTCCCGATGTGCCTCGGGATCATTTGGTCATCAGCCCCTACCCAAGCCAGTACGAATGGTGGTTGGTGACACGCGGGGGCGTCGAGGTTTTCGTCCGCCCCATCAAGCCTGAGGATGCCCCGCTGCTGACGCGGCTGTTCGAAACGCTCTCACCCACCACGATCTTTTATCGCTTCTTCAGCCCCCTTAAGACGCTTCCCCCGGACATGCTCGCGCGGTTCACGCAGATCGACTACGATCGGGACGTTTGTCTGGTCGCGTTGCAGAGGGAGGGGGACCTAGAGCAAATGCTCGGGGTGGCCCGGCTCATGAGCGATCCCGACGGGATGATCGCCGAGTTCGCCGTGCTGGTCGGGGACGCCTGGCAGGGAAAGGGCATTGGGGCCGCACTGCTCGAAAAATGCATGGACATTGCCCGCGAACGGGGAATCCGCACGATTTGGGGCAAGGTCCTCATGGAGAACACCACGATGATTGCCCTCGGGAGAAAGCTCGGCTTCGCCATGGGCAGGGACCCTGAAACGGGCCATTATGAATTGAGAATCGACCTGCAGGGGAGGGGAGATCATGTCGACGCCCAATCTTAGAAGACTCCTCGTGGCCGTTGACGGCTCGGACACCGCGTTGGAGGCGGTGCGCTACGTGGCGGGGAGCCTACCTCCGGACCGTATCGAGATCGTGCTGCTCCACATCATGACCAAGATCCCCGAATCATTCTGGGACCTTGAAAAGGAGCCCGCCTTCCATTACCGCATCGCCAACATCGAGGCGTGGGAAACCCAGCAGGAGAACCTCATCCGGGGGTTCATGGACGAAGCCCGGCGACGGCTCCTCGAGGCGGGAGTGCCGGAAGGCGCCATCCAGGTTTGCGTCCAGACGCGAAAGGCGGGCATCGCTCGGGACATCATCGCGGAATCCTACAACAACTATGACGCGGTCGTCGTGGGACGCCACGGTTTGAGTCAATTGAAGGATTTGGTGCTCGGGAGCGTGGCGGATAAGTTGATCGGCAAGCTCGTTCATGTGCCCGTTTGGGTGGTGGCGGGGGTGAAGCCCGCTCGGAAGGTTCTGGTGCCCATGGATTCCTCCGAGGGAGCCCTGCAGGCGGTCCGTTACGTGGGCCGGATGCTCTCGGGCGTCCCGGAGGTCAACGTCACTCTGTTCCACGCCATGCGGGGCCTGGACGTTTTCATGCAGGGTTTCGGGGAGTCGTTCGTACTGGCCCATGACAAGGACTGGCTCGCCCGCGTGGACCAGGAGTTGGAGGAAGCCCGAGCGGAAATGGATCGGGCCTTTGACCATGCGCGCCGTGTCCTGATCGACGCCGGAATGGACGGGGAGCGAATCGCGACCAAACTGGTCGCGGGCGTGAGCAGTCGGGCGGGGGCCATCATCGACGAGGCTCGGGAAAGCGGCTATGACACGATCGTCGTGGGGCGGCGCGGGCTGTCGCGCATCCAGGAGTTTTTCATGGGACGGGTGAGCAGCAAGGTCATCCAGATGGCCAAGGGGCTGACCGTGTGGGTGGTCAGCTGATCGCTTTGACGCACTCCGCCAGGCACGACTCCCGGTCCTGGCGATGAGCAAGACGGTAAAGGACGCCCGGGGGGCCGACTACAGCGCCACCCTGTTCGACTGGGTGAGCAGCCAGAAAGTCTCGTATGTTCGAAAGCTCGACAAGAAGACGGATCTGCCGATGGGATGGACTCGGGCCCGCCAACGCGTTCTCCATCGTCACCAGGCTCACCTGCGACACTCATGGGAACGTGACCTTCAGACGCTCCCAGGGGGACGGCGCCACCATGGCGGACGACCGCCACGAGTACACCCAATACAGCCCCTATCATGACTCCACCCCTTCGCCCCTCGCGAGACCATTCCGGTCCTTCGCTCAGGACCATGCCGTCGGCGGCCCGCCCCTCTGCTCGGATGCCTCCTGCTTTTCACTACCGGACACATTTTGGCCAGCTGATCAGCGAATTTGGCTATACCCATCTGGATTGGATTTGCGAAATACCGAGAGCGGCCGCGTTCCCCGTTTTTTTCAAATTTGTATCCGTTGGCGAGAGCCCCTTTTCTTCCCCGGGCGCTCAGGCGTGATGGAATGAGGCTTTCGGTACAGTTCGATCATTCGGTCGTGGGTGCCGTTGTATTTCGCGCAGCGGAGCTTGAGGACGTTGTTGGCACATGAGGGGTGCCACCAGGCTCCCGTTCGGTTCAACCTGCCGTGGCAAATCTTCTTGTTGGCCGATTTGATCGCACCGGACCCAATGTGGTAGCCGCCCCGCCTGTTGGAGGCGCGATCGAGCCTGCCGGAGTGTTTGGTGAGATGCTCAATGGCATTGTCAATGAGCTTTCGCGCTTCCGCGGACGTCGACTTCATTCTCTAGGGGCCAGCGATAACCTGGGTTTCATGACCGGCTCCCCTGGGTGCCTCTTTTCTGGAGGGCCCTGCGCGTAAGGAAGCACAGGGCCCACCATGGCCATCCGTCCGAGGAGGGTTTCCGGGAGGGAAGGGAGACGCCGTCACTGGATCGGTATCGCAGCTTGGTTGTTGGCTTCGTTGGTCTCCTGCACGGCGTCGGCCGGATCGATGATCGCCAAGAGATACTTGCCGATAAGAGGAGACATCGACCTATGGGAGACGGATCGAGGTGAATACCTTCCAGGCTTGAAGTTGCGAAAGTTGTATGCCCCAAGATATTTGCCTGGATCCCGTCCGTCGTCGGAGAGGTAAATGGCGACCTTGAAGGTGTGTGCAATTTGATCCCCAGCGTTACCGATGTTGAGCTTCCCGCGGAGATATCTACCGTTGGCGCGCGAGGAGACTTCTAACCAACTGAGGGTAAGGTCGGGGCCGTGGAGGGGAATGGGCGCAAAGCTCGCCGTCACCGCGTGCTCGGCTGTCACTCCCTCGACGGTGTAAGTATTTCCCGACACCGACGCCAGGACATCGGCCCCGTTGTCGGTAAGCGCGGAGAGCCTGTAATTGGGATCCGGCGTGACCGTGCAGACCGCATCGCTCCCGTGGAGGACGGGCGTCGCACACGAGATGGACCCGTTTCCTCCAATCACGGACGCGTGGATGGCATACGTGCTGACCTCAAAGGTCGCGGTCACGGACTTGTCGCCGCTCACTGCAACCGTGCACTGACTCCCGACGTAGGCATCACAGCCACTCCAGTCAGTGAGAGATGACCCGGGGGCAGCCGCAGCCTTGAGAGTCACGGAGGTCCCCGCCGCGTATACTTCAGTGCAGTCCGAGCCGCAGTCGATTCCGGCAGGGGTGCTGCTCAGGGAGCCTGCGCCGCTCCCCGCTATTGCGGCCGTCAACGTCGCGGAGACTTGTGTTGTCACGTTGAAGGTTCCCGCGACGCCGCCGATGGTCAAAGTCAGAGTGGTGGCGGTCGACCAGGCGGGTGAGGAGATCTGACGCACCCGCACCGTATCCCCGTTCTTCACGGTGCTCGGGTCGGAAATCCAAGTTCCGCCGTTTACCGAGTAGGCACAGGAACTGCTCGTGCAGGCGGTGATCGAGATCGGTGCTTCGTGGTCGATTCCTGAGACGGTGATGGTGTTGGACGGGATCTGGGCATTCCGAAGGACACCGGACTGACTCACAAACGTGAACGCGTCAGGCGTCGTGTCCTTGGAGCACATTCCCACGCTCCCCGCTTGATGTATCTCGACGATCTCTCCAGCGGTGAGTGCCCGATTGAAGATGGCGATTTCGTCGAGAAGCCCGTCGAAGTAGGCCTGGGGAGATATCCCGTACACCCCGATGTAGAGGGGGATCGGATCCGTATTGATCGTTTCCGAATAGGGTTGTGTCTGATCCAAGACGCCGTTGACGTAGATTGCCGCGGTTCCCGCCGTCTGGTCATAGGTCACCGCCAGATGAGTCCAGGTATCAGGCGGAATATCTGAATTGGAGGCCATGTTCAGCTCAGCCTCGTTCAACTGGAAATAGAATTTGTTCAAGTACAAGGCCAGCGCATAGGCGCCGTGGGTCTCGGCCGCACCCTTGCGGAGGATGCCGCCGTGTGCTGTATTCCTGGGATGCACCCAGACCGAGATTGAGAGGGCGCTTGAACTGCCCAGATCCCAGGGATTCTCCACGAGGACATGATCGTCAATACCATCCAGTCCAAAGGCCTGCCCCACCTTCCCGGGGTCGAAGGAGACGCCGTTCACGGGCGTGCCGTCGTTGGCTCCTTCCGAGTCACCGGCATCCCCCTCGCCCCTCCACCATCCGACCATGTCAGGAGGCGGGGCTGCGCACAAGGGAGCATCCTCCCCCCAAACGGGATTGCCGATCAAGACGCCATCGTTCCCATTGCCGCTTGAGTCCCTCGCGATGAGCCCCGAACCTTCATTGAATCTCCAATAGCCCGCCAATCCGGTTTCGTCTCCCGCCAGGCTCCGGCCCATGGACTGCTGGATCTGCTCCTGGGTGCGCGCAACGCTCCATACGCGTACCTCGTCGATGTATCCGAACCAATCGTTCCACCAGTTAAGAAGGTTC
Source organism: uncultured Syntrophobacteraceae bacterium (assembly GCA_964527905.1). Lineage (GTDB taxonomy): Bacteria > Desulfobacterota > Syntrophobacteria > Syntrophobacterales > Syntrophobacteraceae > CALBZH01. The sequence continues at coordinate 11,544 of CAZGQL010000038.1, read as the reverse complement.
CTGCCAATGATGAGAGGCTGGTCATTGGTGTTGATGGACCCGGAGGCGGGCTGAGTGCCCTCGAGGCTCCCGTTGACATACATCTTCATCTCGCTGCCGTCGTAGGTGCAGGCAAGATGAACCCATGCGTTGTCGGGAATGACCGATGTGCCCGAAACACCGGCTATGCCGCCGCTCAGGGCGAGCGAGCATGTGGCATATTTCGGAACATTTCCCGCATACGTGAGTCCGAGACGGTAAACGTGCCAGGGATTGCCATCCCAGTCCCACGGTTTGCTGAAGATGATGTTCCAATCTTCTCCGTTATTGGTCTTATAGATCCATGTTTCCAGGGTGATGGAGCCTGTGAGGTCAAGAGAAGGGGAATCCTCGACCCTCACATAATTCCCATCGTTGAACCCCAATCCCGCCGAAGCCAAGTCGGCATGGAAGATCGAAAAGAAGAAAGACAAAAGAGCAACCGAGACCATCCCATGCCACGTTCTCCATTTCTGGCGCCTGCCACTGTCCTTCATAACCCCTCCCCTCGAGAACCCCGTCTATGGAATCAACCCCAACGGCACCACAGGTCTGACAAATGGGTGTAGAAGCAAGCACCACCCCATCTCGTTCAAGACGTTTCCCCGGACAGGCGGGATGATGGGCCACGAAACCCTACGAAGCCTGAATGATCCCGCCGCACTGGCTCTGTTTGCAGCGATTTCGGAAGAAAGGGGGAGGTACTTGATGAGAATCAGGAGAAGTCGAGCTTGGACGGCAAGGCGGGAGGTTGGATACGGTCAGGCCTGAAGCTTCTACTCCAGCTCCTGCCCCTGCCCCGATGCTTTAAGCCATCACAATGATTTCGGGATGATTCATTCAGGGATGAGCTCCAACAAGACGGTATGGTCATGCCCACGGGTGATCTCAATCCCTTCGGGTATCCTCTGATTTCATCCCCAGGATCGGCGGCAATGGGTGGAATGGATGTGGAGCGACCGCCACAGGCGGACCGTCTCGCACGCAACGGAGGAGCCGGTACTTGTCAGCCATGGGAGCGTTGTTGTTCTTGCAGGTCAGAGTTTTGAAGGCATCAGCACCGGACACATGCTGGGCGAGCTCGGATGCTTCGCTCTTATGAGGGCTCGACCTGCCCCCAGAGGTTTCAACGGCGCCGCCGCCCTGTCTCCCAGAGGGGAAGGGTCCCGGTCGGATGGTGTTGATGAACGGCTGAACAATGCCCATGGGACTCCTTGCGGAGCCCGATCCTGCTCCCGGGGACTCCGAGTTGTTGGAATGGCTCAATCCGTTTTGAAACGTTTCTCTTTGACGCATGCAGGTACTGCGGCTAGGATTGGGACAGTCGGGTGCTCGGAGCGTGGTTGAGGGAGGGGGAGGGCGGTCGCGCATGGCCGTTGGATTCGGGGAGGAAAGGGGATGACCATGGGTAAGCGGGATCCCGTGAAGGTGAACGGCCTCTTTGCGGCACCGGTTTCTTTTCCGGCGCTTCTGGACGGCATTCCCATGGGTGCTGCGGTGGTGGATCCCATGGGTCGGGTCGTCCTGTTGAATCGGTTTCTCGAGGGGTTGACGGGCTTTGCGTGCGAGGCCGTGGTGGGCATCCCGTGTGCCTATGTGCTGCGGAGCAACATCTGTATCGAAAACTGCCCCGTCCGCTCGAGGCGGACCATGACGGAGCCCCTCATCCTCGAGGGCACCCTCATCAATCGCGAGCGCCAGAAGATCCCCGTGCGCATCACCTTTGCCCCCCTCGTGGACTTGGAAGGCAAGACCGTGGGCACCTTGGAGGCCGTGCAGGACCTTCGGATCTTCACCCAAGTGAATGGTCGGAGCGGACCGCCGTTGGGTTTCGGTCAGCTCATCGGGCGCAGCCCCCAGATGGAGCGGATCTATCAGGTGCTGCCCGTGATCGCTCAGTCGGATTCCTCGGTGCTGATCACGGGCGAGACGGGGTCCGGGAAGGATTTTGTGGCCGAGCTGATCCATCAGGCCTCCCCCCGGGCCAAGGATCCGTTCATCAAGGTCAACTGCGGGGCCCTGCCCGAGACCTTGTTGGAATCCGAATTGTTCGGTCATCAGAAAGGGGCTTTCACGGGGGCCATTGAAAACAAGCCCGGCCGTTTTCGTTTGGCACACAACGGGACGCTTTACCTGACGGAAATTGGGGACCTGCCGCTGGCGCTTCAGGTTAAGCTCCTGACCTTCCTCGATGATCGTATCGTTTACCCCCTCGGGGGCACCAAGGGGTTTCAAGTGAACGTACGAGTCATTGCGGCCACGCACCGCAACCTGGAACAAATGGTGCGGGAGGGGCGGTTCCGCGAGGACCTGTTGTTTCGTCTCAACGTCGTTCGTCTCCGACTTCCGCCGCTCCGGGAACGGGGGGACGACATCCAGTTACTCCTCAACCGGTTCCTCCAGGACTACGCCGAGAAACTTAAAAAGCCCGTCAAGGGGTTTTCGGCCAAGGCTCTGCGGATTCTCCTGGAATATGCCTACCCCGGGAATGTGAGGGAGCTTCGCAACATCGTGGAATACGGACTCACCATCTGCCAGGAGGAAATGATCCAGCCGCGGCATCTGCCGGCCTACCTGACGGATCCGCGGGCGCGCGAGGTGGAAGGGGCCGAGGAGCTGCGGCAGGAGTCTGCTGGAGGCGTGGCGGCTCCGGCGGTGGAACCGGGCGGTCTGGATTGGAGTGGCTTGGAGCGCAAGATGATCCTGGAAGCAATGGTGAAGGCGAAAGGGCGTCGGGGCAAGGCGGCGGCCCTTCTGGGATGGGGTCGGAGTACACTTTGGAGAAAAATGAAACAGTACGGTATGGACTCATGATTTGACTGTACAAGACTGAAACGATCTGGTACAAGAAGGTCGTCACAAAGTTCTGGCCCCTGGCTTGGGGTCGGGGGTGGATCAGGATCCCAAAAGGGGATTGACAGCACTGGGGACTGGTGGTAGGCAGGAGTCCCGTTGGGTTTGGAGATGTGAAGGGTCGGCTGCGGCGAGGGGGGCGGTCGTGCCTGAGGAGGTGCGAAGGTCCCTCATTTGTGAAAGTTTTCGTATAGGGAGATGCCATGAACACTCCCCAAGAGGAACTGCCCAAGATTCAGGCTTCCGTCCCCAGGGCGACCCGGACGGGCGTTTCGGCCTACTTGGCGACCTTCCTCATCATGATGGCCCTCTGGTGTGTGTTTTCCGGACGCTTTGACGCATTCCACCTGTCCTTGGGGGTGATCTCCAGCGCGATGGTTTCCTATTTCAGCGCGGACCTCCTCTTCTCGGGCCCCCTCACCGCCAAGACCTTTCGAACGGTGCTCGGTTTCGTTCAATACGTGCCGTGGCTGATCTGGCAGATTTTTCTGGCGGCGCGCCATCTCCTTTACCTGTCCTTTCACCCTCGCATGCTGGAGTTGATCGATCCGCAGGTGGTACGGTTCCGGACCCGTCTGAAGAGCGATCTGGCCCAGGTGACCTTTGCCAATTCGATCACCCTGACGCCGGGAACCATCACGGTGTACGTGAATTTTCACAGGGACTTCAGCGTGCATGCGATCGACCGTTTCAGCGGGGAGGGGCTGCCCGGAGAGATGGAGCGGCGCATTGCCCGGGCCTTCGGGGAGGAATGACGGTGGATGATTTTTTCATGGGCTGCGGGATCTTTCTGGGCCTTTTGATGGTGCTCTCGCTCTATCGCGGCATTTTCGGACCCACGGTGCTCGACCGGATGATCGGGGTCAATGCCATCGGGACCAAGACCACGGTCCTGCTGATTCTGATCGGGCTGATGTATCACCGGCTGGACATGTTCGTCGATATCGCTCTGGCTTACGCTTTGTTGAACTTCATCGCCGTTCTCGCGGCGGCGCGCTACTTTCAGAAGCGCAAGGGGTTGTCTCAGAAAACCTACTGAGGTGCGGTCATGTGGGTGGGCGGGATCACCGTTTTCTTTGTGGTTGTAGGGCTGATTTTTTTTGCCGGGGGAACTCTCGGCCTGCTGCGCTTTCCCGACTTTTATTCCCGGCTGCATCCAGCCGGTAAGCTCGACACGGCGGGGGCTCTCCTCGTCCTCTTCGGCCTGGCCTTCTACCAGCTTTTCCCGTTGAGCGTCGCGTCCTTTCTCACGGGTCTCAAGCTGATGTTGATCGTGGTGTTCATTTTTCTGGCCAGTCCCACGGCCACCCACGCCATCGTGGACGCCGGGTTCCGGGCCGGCCTGGAGCCCTGGAAGAAGGGCGACCCACGGAGGTAAGCCCATGCTCTGGCAACTCGATCTGCTCATACTGACGCTCGTTGTGATCTGCGGGATCGGGTCCATCATGATCCGTGACCTGCTGGGGGCGGCGATCCTCTTCGGGGCATACAGCTTCATGATGTGTCTCCTCTGGTCCATCATGGGGGCCGTGGACGTGGCGTTCACCGAGGCTTCGGTGGGGGCCGGGGTCAGCACGGTCTTCTTTGTTGCCGCCGTTTTTCACACCACCCGGAGGACAAAGGATTGAAAGCCCTGGGACTCATCATCGTCGTTCTGGTTGGGGCGGTGCTGGTCTATGCCACCGTCGATTTTCCAGCATTTGGGGATCCCTCGTCTCCGGCCAGCCTGCATGTCTCGCCGCGCTACATCGAGCAGACGATCGAGGAAACAGCGGTTCCGAATCCGGTGACCTCGGTGCTGGCCGATTATCGGGGATATGACACCATGTACGAGACCACGGTCATTTTCTCCGCTGGTGTGGCCTGCTTCCTGCTCCTGCGGGTTCCCCGCCGTCGGACGCCAACCCCCAGGCAGTACCGGCACCGGTTGACCGGCTTGACCTTTCGAATCAAGGAGGGTGGGGAGATCACCCTGCCCCTGAAAGAATTCGAACCGGTGGACACCATCTGGACGCCTTATGATTTCATCATCGAGAAAGTTTGCCGCTACCTGATACCTTTTATCCAGCTCTTCGGTCTGTATGTGATCGCCCACGGGCATCACAGCCCGGGCGGGGGATTCCAGGGCGGGGTAATCCTGGGAGCGAGCATCATCGTGCTCTCGCTCTCCCATGACCTGAGGACGGCCCTCAACCGGATGGGCGAGAAAATCAGTGCCCTGTTCAGCCCCGTGGGGGTGTTCATTTACGCGGGCACGGGGGCCCTTTGCCTGCTTTTGGGACACAATTTTCTGGACTACAAGGCGCTGGCGGCTTTTCTACCGGGTGGGCCCATCATGGCCCGTTCCCACGGGATCTTCATGGTGGAGGTGGGGGTGGGCATGGCGGTCATGGGGACGATGGTTTGGATTTTCAAAAATCTGGCCTCCCGGGGCCGCTACGACGAGGGGTTGTAGGCCGTGGAAGACCTCCTTCGCTTGATCATAGAAAAGTATAATTATTGGATTTACATCACGCTGATGATGATCGGCCTCTACGCGATGATCGCCAAGAACAATTTGGTGAAAAAAATCGTTGGGATGAACATTTTTCAGACGGCCATCATCTTGTTCTATGTGTCCATCGGGGTCAAGAAGGGGGCGACCATTCCCGTGATCGAGCACGGCCCCGATTCGGCCCACCACGCGATTCGGGCTGTCGACTACATCAACCCGTTGCCCCACGTCCTGATGCTCACGGCCATCGTCGTTTCGGTGGCGACTTTGGGTGTGGCTCTAGCCATTGGGATTCGGATTTACGACCGATATCAGACCCTTGAAGAAGACGAAATCCTCAAGCAGATTCGAGAGTCATGAGCGAGCACTATCCCGCCCTCCTGGTTGTCATCCCGCTGCTGACGGCGTTTTTCATCAGCGGCTCCGGCTGGTTGCGTCCGGCCTTGTGCTTCCCTCTGGCCCTGGCCGCCCTGGGCGGCAGCCTTTTGGTGTCGTTGGGGCTGCTTGGAGAGGTGGTACACGTCGGCCCGGTGTCCTACCGATTGGGCGGGTGGCCCCCGCCTTGGGGCATCTATTACCGCGTGGATCATCTGAACGCTTTGGTTCTGGCCCTGGTCGCCGCCATCGGATTCGTGAATCTCATTGCGGCTCGGTCCACCGTGGAACGGGATTATCTGGACAAGCAGGGTCCTTTCTACACCCTGTATGTCCTGTTCGTGACGGGCCTTCTCGGGATGGTGGTCACGGGGGATGCATTCAATCTGTACGTTCTGCTCGAAATCGCGGCCATCACCGGATATGCCTTGATCGCCATGGGCAAGGGCCGCGCCTCCCATTCCTGTCTCAACTACATTTTCATGGGCACCATCGGGGCTTGCTTCTATCTACTCGGAGTGGGCTACCTCTACATCGTGACGGGCTCCCTCAACATGGAGGACCTCGCCCGTTTGTTGCAGCCCCTGCACGGTTCGAAGGTGGTCACCGTGGCGTTCGTGATCCTGATGGTCGGAGTCTGGCTGAAAATGGCGTTCTTCCCGCTCCATGCCTGGCTGCCCAACGCCTACACCTACGCTCCGTCCCCCGTGAGCAGTCTGGTGGCGCCCCTCATGACGAAGGTGATGGTTTACGTCATGATCCGCGTGGTCTTGAGTGTGTTCACGGTGGACTACGCGTTCGGGGTGCTGGGGCTCAACGAGGCCGTCGTCTGGCTGGCGGTGATCGCCATCGTTGCGGGGTCCCTGCTGGCCCTGGCCGAACGGGACGTCAAACGGATGTTGACGTTCATCGTGGTGGCTGAGGTGGGCTATATGGTGGGCGGATTCTGGCTGGGAAACCGTTCGGGATTCACGGGGGCCGTCCTGCACATCGTCAACGACGCGTTGATGACTCTGTGCCTGTTCCTGGCCGTGGGCGCCATCGTCCATGTCAAGGGGAAGGCTCGCCTGGAACATCTGCAGGGGTTGTTCGGGTCCATGCCCTGGACCATGGGGGCCTTGGTGGTGGGTGCCGTTTCCATTATCGGGGTTCCACCGACCTGCGGGTTTTTCAGCAAGTGGTATCTCCTGCTGGGGGCGGTTGAGAGCGGCCATTACGGGTTTCTGACGGCACTGCTTTTCAGCAGTTTGGTGAACGTCGTCTTGTTTTTCAGGATTTTCGAGATCGGGTATTTCGAGCCGTTTGCGGAGGCTCACGGCCATGGGCATGGCCCTGCGCATGGCCACGGGGAGGCCGCGGAGGCATTTCAGGAAGCGCCGCTGGGCATGCTGGTGCCGCTCTATGTGACGGCCTTGGGGCTCATCCTGGTGGGGTTGTACACCGGAGAAATCGTCGGCCGGGTGATCGCTCACGCCGTTCCGGCAATGATGCTCTGAAAGCAGGTGGACTGACTTGGAACCGCTCGTTTCTTACAAGCCGCTGATCGCTGTCCTGGTTTCCCTAGGCGTTGTTCCCATCCTGGTCTCGAGCCGCAATGCCAACGTGCGGGAGGTCTGGACGTTCGTGGCCGCCGGAGCCAAATTTCTGATCGTCTTATCCATGCTGCCGGCAGTCCTGGAGGGCAGGGAGCTCGTGTGTACCCTGGCGGAGGTGCTGCCCGGGGTCGCCTTCCGGCTTCGGGTGGATGCCCTCGGGATGCTCTTTGCCCTGGTGGCGTCGTCCCTGTGGATCATCACCTCGGCCTATTCCATCGGCTACATGCGCGGGTTGCACGAGCATAGCCAGACCCGGTATTTTTGCTTTTTCGCCCTGGCCCTGTCGGCCACCATCGGCGCCGCTTTCTCGTCGAATCTGTTCACCCTCTATTTATTCTATGAAATGCTCTCCTTTGCGACTTATCCCTTGGTCACGCATCATCAAGACCTCGAGGCGCGTCGTTCAGGCCGTAAGTATTTGCTCTACATCGTGGGCACGTCCATCGGGCTGGTGCTGCCGGCCATGGTGGTTTCCTATCACCTATCGGGAACGTTGGAGTTCTCCAGCCATGGGTTTCTGCCGCGTTCGGCGTCCCCGGCCCTCCTGGGGACGCTGCTGTTTCTGTTCGTTTTCGGATTCGCCAAGGCGGGAATCATGCCGGTGCATTCCTGGCTTCCGGCCGCCATGGTGGCCCCGACCCCGGTGAGTGCGCTGCTCCATGCGGTGGCCGTGGTCAAGGTAGGGGCCTTTTGCATTCTCCGGGTGCTGACCGGGGTGTTCGGCGTGGACCTGCTGGCGTTCCTCCATCTGGGAACGGCGGTGGCTTATGTGGCGGCGTTCACGATCATCGTGGCCTCCCTGATTGCCCTGAGCCAGGATGAGCTCAAACGCCGTCTCGCCTTCTCGACGATCGGACAGCTGTCCTACATTGTGCTCGGTGCGGCCCTGCTTTCCCCAAGGGGATTGACGGGGGCCATGATCCACATCGGAATGCACGCTTTTGGGAAGATCACGTTGTTTTTTTGTGCCGGAGCCATTTTTGTGGCGACGGGCAAGAAGTATATCAGCGAGATGGTCGGGATCGGCAAGCGGATGCCCATCACGATGGGGGCGTTCTTTATCGGGGCCTTGAGTGTGATCGGGATCCCGCCGACGGGCGGTTTCGTCAGCAAGTGGAATCTGGTTCTCGGGACGCTTCAGGCGCATCAATGGCCGTTGCTGGTCGTCTTCCTGATCAGTTCCCTGCTCAATGCGGCGTATTTTTTCCCGATTGTCTACCGCGCCTTTTTCTGCCCTGAGGATCATAGCCTTTTCGGCGATAAGGTGAGCGAGGCGCCCCTCTGGTGTCTGGTCCCTTTGGTCGTCACGGCAACCTGCACGATCCTGCTGTTTTTCTACCCGGTTTTGTTCACCCGGCTGGCCCAGTTGGCCGGTTCCTGAGGGAGTCAAGACATGGATCGTCCCGAATCGCAAGCGGACTTCTTCGATAAGGCGGAGAACATCCGAAAGCTGTGGATTGCTCTTTATGGGGTGTGTGCCCTGCTGGCGTCGATGGATCTTTTCCTTCCCGTGCAGGGTCATTTCGGATTCGACGGCTTCCCCGGTTTCTATTCCTTGCTTGGATTCGTCTCTTGCGCCCTGTTGATCCTGTTGTCCAAGGTGGCCGGTTTCTTTTTGAAGGTCCCGGAGAATTACTATGACTAGCGTCCCACCATCTTTCATTTTGATTCTCGGTGCGCTCCTGGTTCCACTATTTAAGAGCAAGCTAAAGAATTTCTATGTGATTCTTCTGCCCTTGGTGGCGTTTTATATTATTTCCCAGTTAGAATTGGGATCTTCATGGCATTATCATTTGTATGGACACCAGTTGACCTTACTTAGGGTCGACAAGATCAGTAAGGCATTTGGCTACATATTTACCATCAACGCCTTTGCAGCTTTCCTCTATGCTTTCTATCTCAAGGACAACACCCAGCATATCGCCGCTCTCCTGTATGTGGGAAGCTCGCTTGGGGTTGTCTTCTCCGGTGACCTGGTATCGCTTTATTTCCATTGGGAGGTGATGGCGGTCAGTTCGACGGTGTTGGTCCTGGCGAGAAGGACCGACAAGTCCTTGAATGCCGGCATGCGTTACATCCTGGTGCACTTTTTTGGCGGATTGTGCTTGCTCGCGGGGCTCGTTTTCCACATCACCTCGACGGGTTCGGTGGTCTTTGGGGCCATGTCGGAAAGGAATCTGGGCACGGCCTTGATGTTGCTCGGCATCCTCGTGAATGCGGCGGCTCCGCCGTTTTCGGCCTGGCTCTCGGATGCCTATCCCGAATCCACCGTGACCGGGGGGGTCATCCTGAGCGCCTATACGACCAAGACGGCCGTTTACACTCTCGTTCGTGGGTTTGCGGGCTGGGAGATCCTAATCGTCGTCGGGTGTCTCATGACCATCTATGGGATCATCTATGCCCTGCTTGAAAATGACATGCGCAGGATCCTGGCTTACAGCATCATCAATCAGGTGGGGTTTATGGTGGTCGGTGTGGGCATTGGGACGCAGATGTCCCTCAATGGCACCATCGCCCACGCATTCTGCCACATCATCTACAAGGCCCTGCTGTGGATGTCTGCGGGGGCGGTTCTGGCCATGACCGGCAGAAGCAAGTGCACGGATCTTGGGGGGTTGTACAAGACGATGCCGTGGACCATGCTCTTCGGCACGATCGGGGCGCTCTCCATTTCCTCCTTCCCTGGGACCAGCGGTTTCACCAGCAAGACCCTCATCATTGAAGGGTCAATCCAACAGCACCTGGCATGGGTGTGGCTGGTGCTTGAAATCGCTTCGGCCGGGGTCTTCCTCCACGCCGGCATCAAGTTCCCGTATTTTGTGTTCTTTGCCAAGGACAAGGGGCTTCGGCCGGGTGAGACCAACGCGTCCATGCTGATGGCCATGGGCTTCCTGTCTTTCCTGTGCATCTTCCTCGGGGTTTACCCGAACCCGCTTTACCAGATTCTTCCCTTTGAGGTCTCCTACCAGGCCTATACCGTCCATCACGTGGTCAGCCAACTTCAGTTGCTCATGTTTTCGGCCCTGGTGTTTTTTCTCTTCCTTCCTCTGCTCAAGCGCACGGAAACGATCTCAATCGATACGGACTGGTTCTACCGCCGCGGCGGCGCATGGTTCTACCGCGTGATGGATAGGAGTCTCAATGGACTCAATGATCTCGCCGACCGGGTCTTTGCGGTCAGGCTGCCCGAGGGACTGGGAAGGGTGTCCCGGGACCTCCCCTACCGATTGGTCCTGGGGGTCTTCCGTCCGGTTTGGGTCTTGCGGAGCGTTGGGCCGGATCGGCTGGAGGTGGAGAAGGAAGCTCTGAAGCGATCTCTTGAGAAAGGGGCTTCTCCGGTCGGGATCGCCGCCGCGGCCGCAACGGCCTTCCTCCTGCTCTTTTTCCTCTTAACCGGTCTGCTATGACAAGGAACGCGGGTATGGTAGCCATCGACGACCTGAAAAAGATTCTGTTGCTTCAGGAATTCACCGAGCCCATGCTGGAGGAGTTGCGTCCTCTGGTGCAATATCGGGAAGCACGGGAACAGGAGATCCTTTTCAATGAGCACGATCCGGCGGAACAGTTCTTCATGCTCAAGGCGGGCAAGGTCCTGCTGGAGGTGGAGGTCTCGCCGCGAATCGTCATGTCCCTGGGGTCGGTTAAGCCGGGCAATTCCTTCGGCTGGTCGGCGCTCTCCGCAACGGACCGGACCCACAAATCGAACGCCCTGTGCACGGAGCCCTCAGAGGTTTTCTTCTTGCCGGGAAAGGAGTTTCTGGCGATTCTAGACCGCCACCGGGAGGTGGGCTACCGGGTCATGTCTCAAGTGTTTGCCATCTTCAAACGGCGCCTTGAACGGCGCACCTTCCAGTTGATCAACGTCATCCGAAACACCCCGGAGATGAGGGAGCTGATCCAGGAGTGACGTGAAGGGCCCCGGAGCGGTTTCCCAGCCCGGGTGCATCCGGCTGCCCGTGGATCGGCGAGGGATTGTGGATTCACTGGCCGGCCGAGCCGCAGACAGGCCGGGGCAAAGTCTCACGGAGCCCTGCCCTTCGGCGATCTGCTCGGGTTGCACTGGACTGCCTGCGCATCCCTCCAGGTTTGTACCCACTCCCTGACCCGCCCGGCCGGAACCCAGCGCGCGTTCAGACGCCCCCAGAGCGCCTTTGGCTTACATTCCGCACCCGATTGACGGGTCGAGGGGTATTTTTCGCGCCCCCTGGC